>JANXWJ010000292.1 GCA_025351185.1 Candidatus Nanopelagicales bacterium | reverse complement strand
TACCACGAGCCGTCGGCGTCGACCACGAGGTACTGCTGCGACTCGACCGCAAGCATCGCCTCGATCAGATCCTGCCCACGGAGGTCTCCGACGAGGACCGCGCGCGGGTCCAGCGCGACGGCGATGGCCGACACCGGGACCCAGGGCTGACGTTCCACGGGCACGGCGTCGATCGCCGCTTCCTGGGAGACGGCACGGGGGCGCCCCTCGGAATCGACCACCACGATCTGCGACACCCCCGCTGCTGCGCGCCGACGGAGCGCCTCCGCCAGGGGCGTGTCGTGCACGACGGCCAGCGCCGGACGTGCCAGCCCCCGGGCCGACAAGGTCGGGACCCGCTGGGACACCTGTGCCTGCTTGAGCGAGGTGCTGGCGTTGGAATAGAGATAGCTCGAGACCAGCAGCCCGATGAGGATCGATCCGACGTCCGGCGCAGCGCCGCGGCTCCAGCGGATGTACTGCGGCACCAAGAAGACCCCGACGGCGACCACGCGGCCCGCCCAGGCCGTGATGACGATGGCTCGCCGCTCGTCCTTCAGGACGGCCCAGAACAACGCCTTGAGCACCGCGCCGCCGTCGAGCGGCAGCCCAGGGAGCGCGTTGAAGATGGCCAGGATGATGTTGGAGTAGCCGAGCGCTACCAGGAGCACATGAGCCCGGGGATCGGTCACGGCCGACGACGCAGCGGCGAGATTGCACGCGACGCCGATGAGCGCCGAGCTGATCGGGCCGGACGCCGCGATGAGCGCCTCACGACCGGGCGAGCTCCTGGCGCGCTCGTAGGACGTGTAGCCGCCCAGCATCCACAGGGTGATGCTGTTCACGGGATAGCCGGCCACGCGCGCGACCCAGGCGTGCGCGAGCTCGTGACCCAGGATGCTGACGTAGAGCAGCATGGCGAAGGCGGACGCGAGCAGCACCGTCTGCAAGGACGAGCCGCCCTCCAGGTTGAAGGTGTCGAGCCAGAAGAAGGCGATGACCACGATGCCGACGAAGCTGCTCCACGGCATGTGGACCGGAATCCGCCCGAGCCGGAACCGCAACCCGCCGGGGGCTCCGTCTGCTGCGTCCGCGCTCATCACCTCACTCTAAGCGGCTTCGGTCGCACCGACCGCTCGGTGTCGCGGCGCGGTGCTGTCGGTGCCTCGCCGTAGGGTCGAGCCATGTCCGAGGTCGCGCCCGTGAGCCCGCTCGTCTCCGTCGACACCACGCTCGATCCGGCAGGTGCGGGTGCCGTCGTCGTGGATCCGGCGGAGGCGTGGGAGACCGGGCCGGCCCTGGTCGCCTCGCTCTCCCCCTCGCGCGCCGGTGACTTCATGACCTGTCCGCTGCTCTACCGGTTCCGGGTGCTCGACCGCATCCCGGAGAAGCCCAGCCAGGCCGCCGTGCGCGGCACGGTCGTGCACCAGGTGCTCGAGGACCTCTTCGACCTCCCGGCCGAGCGTCGCACGGTGGAGCAGGCGACCTCGATGCTGCCGGCCGCGTGGGATCTCGTGCAGGAGCAGGAGGTCGACGTCGCCGCCGCGCTGTTCAACTCGGCCGAGGAGGCGCAGACCTGGCTGGACTCCGCGGTGCCCCTGCTCGAGAGTTATTTCCGTCTCGAGGACCCGACCACGCTCGATCCCGCCGAGCGTGAGATGCGCGTCGAGACCACGCTCGACGACGGCCTCGTGCTCCGGGGCTTTGTCGACCGCCTCGACCGCAACGCCGCCGGAGAGACACGGGTGGTCGACTACAAGACCGGCAAGGCCCCCGGCGAGGGATACGAGCAGAAGGCGCTGTTCCAGATGCGCTTCTACGCCCTCGTCCTCTGGCGCGCGACCGGTGTCGTCCCCCGGCTGCTGCAGCTGCTCTATCTCGGCAACGAGCAGGTGCTCCGCTACTCCCCCGACGAGTCCGACCTGGTGGCCACCGAGCGCAAGGTCAAGGCGCTCTGGGCTGCCATCCAGCGCGCGCACGAGACCGGCGACTGGCGCCCGTCGCCGTCGCGGCTGTGCGACTGGTGCGACCACCAGGTTCGCTGTCCCGCGTTCGGGGGCACCCCGCCGCCACTCCCGGGCGCGGCACGGCCAGGTGTCGTCGTCGAGCCCCTGGGGACCGCGACAGCGGGTCCGGGCACCGCGGGTTAGCGTGAGCGGGTGACCAATGCCGCCCACGCCACTGCTCTCACCAAGGTCTACGGCTCGGGTGACACCCGGGTAACCGCTCTGGACTCCGTCGACGTCGAGATCGAGACCGGTCGCTTCACGGCGATCATGGGGCCGTCCGGCTCGGGCAAGAGCACTCTCATGCACTGTCTCGCCGGTCTGGACTTCATCAGCGACGGCCGGGTGTGGATCGGTGACGTCGAGCTCTCCGGTCTCTCGGACAAGAACCTGACGAAGCTGCGGCGAGACGCCGTGGGCTTCGTCTTCCAGGCGTTCAACCTGGTGCCCACGTTGACGGCGCTGGAAAACATCACGCTGCCGCTCGACATCGCCGGTCGCAAGCCCGACCAGGCGTGGCTCGACACCGTCATCGACACCGTGGGGTTGCGCGACCGGCTCAAGCACCGGCCCAGCGAGCTCTCCGGCGGCCAGCAGCAGCGTGTCGCGTGCGCTCGCGCTCTCGCGAGCCGCCCCACGATCGTTTTCGCGGACGAGCCCACCGGCAACCTCGACTCACGTTCCGGCGCGGAGGTGCTTGGCTTCCTGCGCCGCAGCGTCGACGAGTTCGGCCAGACGATCGTCATGGTGACCCACGACCCCGGTGCCGCGTCGTACGCCGACCGCGTGCTCTTCCTGGCCGACGGACGCATCGTCGATGAGATGCACGGGCCGACCGCCGATCTCGTTCTCGAGCGCATGAAGGCGTTCGAAGCCGGCCGGAGCTGATCCGCCGTGCTCCGCGCCGCTCTGAGATCCCTGCTGCAGCACAAGCTGCGGCTCTCGCTCACCCTGCTCGCCGTGGTCGTCGGCGTCGCGTTCGTGGCCGGCACCTACATCTTCACCGACTCGCTCAAGCGGTCGTTCGACGCGCTGTTCTCCGCCCCCCAGCCCGATGTCTCGATCTCGGTCGACACCGGGTTCAACCAGCAGGGCGGCGGTGGTGGTGGCGGCGGAGCCGCTGCTGGTGACCAGGCGGCGACGTTGCCGCAGTCGCTCGTGGCCACCGTCAGCAAGGTCTCGGGCGTCGCTGCTGCCTACGGCGTGGTGTCGGCCGACGGTGCCCTCGTGATCGGCAAGGACGGCAAGGTCGTGGGCCAGAACGGCCCGCCGGCGCGTGGGTCGACCTACGTCGCTGACACCGCGATCAGTGCCATCGCTCTCGCCAGCGGCAGCGCACCCGTGGGACCCGACCAGGTGGTCCTGCTCGAGTCGACTGCGACCTCCGCCGGGGTCTCGATCGGCGACAGCGTGCGCATCGACACCCCGGGCGGCACGGTCCGTCCGATCGTGGTCGGCCTGGCGACACGCGGGATCTCCGGCAGCGACGGCAGCACGCTGGCGCTGTTCGACCTGCCGACGGCCCAGAAGCTCATGCTGCGGAAGGCCGATGTCGTGACCGGCGTGGTCGTGCGCGCGGATCCCGGTGTGTCGCAGGACAGCCTCAAGGCCACCCTCACGCCGCTGCTCCCGGCCAACGCGCGGGCGCTGACCGGCACACAGCGCAGCGCCGACATCGCCGACCGGCTCTCCACCGCGTTCCAGTTCATCAACGTCTTCCTCCTGACCTTCGCGTTCATCGCGCTGTTCGTCGCGATCTTCCTGATCTTCAACACCTTCTCGATGCTCGTGGCGCAACGCACCCGGGAGCTGGCTCTCCTGCGCGCGGTCGGCGCGAGCCGGGCACAGGTGCGTCGGTCGGTGCTCGCCGAGGCAACCGTGCTCGGGCTCATCGCCGCGGTCCTCGGCGTCCTCGGCGGCATCGGGGTGTCCCAGGGACTCCGCCTGCTGCTCAGGGGATTCGGCGCCGACCTGCCCTCCGGCCCGCTCGTCATCGAGCCGCGCACCATCGTGGTCTCGCTGGTCGTCGGCGTCCTCGTGACGCTCGTGTCGGCCTACGTGCCTGCGCGCCGAGCGGCGATCGTGCCGCCGGTCGCGGCCATGCGCGACGAGATCACCCTGCCCAACCGCTCTCTCATCGTGCGCACGGTCAGCGGGAGCGTGCTGCTCCTGCTCGCGTTCCTGCTCGCCAGGGTGGCACTGTCGACACTCGATGACGGCACCCGGGCGGCCCAGCTCGCCGGGCTGTCCGCGCTCTGCGCCCTCATCGCCGTGATCGCCCTCGCGCCCATGCTCGGTCGAGGCGCGCTGTTCGTCATGGGCTGGCCGTTCTCGGGCTCGGCCATCGGGCGCCTCGCGCGCGAGAACGGCCGTCGCAACCCGCGTCGCACTGCGGCCACGTCGAGTGCGCTCGCCATCGGGCTCGCGCTGATGACGACCATCGGGGTCATCGCGTCGTCCACGAAGGCGTCCGTCGCCGATGTCATCGACACGACCATCGGCGCCGACTTCGTGGTGTTCGGGGCCAAGTTCCAGCCGTTCAGCCCCGATGTCTATCGCAGCGTCAAGGACACTGCGGGCACCTCGGCCGTCACCTACGTACGCCAGATCCCGATCAAGGTCGGCACCGAGCAGTCGGTGCTCACCGGCGTCGAGACCGACGTCTTCCCCCGCGTCGTCGATCTCACGATGCAGTCGGGGACCATCTCCGGCATCGGGCTGGGTCAGGTCGTGGTCGACGACAAGACGGCGGCGACCCTCAAGCTCAAGGTCGGCGACACAGTCCCAGCGACCTTCGTCAACGGCGCATCGTCACTCGTGCTCAAGGGCGTCTACACCCAGGCCGGCCCCTACACCGGCTGGATCACGAGCATCCCCACCCTCATGTCGATCGGTGCCCGGGAGCTCGACAGCGCCGTCTACGTCAAGGTCGCGCCCGCGGGTGACGTCGGCGCGGTCCGCGTGTCGCTCGATGCCGCGCTCGCCGACACCCCGACGGTCAAGCTGCAGGACCAGGCCAGCCTCAAGGACCAGATCAACGGGCAGTTCGACCGGGTGTTCGGCTTCATCTATGCGCTGCTCGCCCTCGCAGTCATCGTGGCGTTCCTCGGCATCGTCAACACCCTCGCCCTCTCCGTGCACGAACGGCGTCGCGAGGTCGGATTGCTGCGCGCCGTCGGCACGAGCAGACCGCAGATCCGACGCATGGTCGTCCTTGAGGCCGTCCTCATCTCGCTGTTCGGAGCTGCGATCGGAGTCGCGCTCGGCCTGGTCTACGGCTCGCTGCTGCAGAAGGTCCTCGAGCCGCAAGGCATCACCAAGCTCGCCGTCCCCGGCGGTCAGATCCTGTGGTTCCTGGCGCTGTCCGTCGTCGGCGGCGTGGTCGCGGCGCTCTGGCCGGCCTTCACCGCGAGCCGCCTCGACGTGCTCAAGGCGATCGCCTCGGAGTAGCCCGCGCGGCTCAGGTGCGGGGGCACCAGTCGTGGGACCACTCGCCGAGGAGCTGCGGCGTCAGTTCGGTCAGCGAGCCCACGACGATGAGGCCTTCGGCAGGCTCGATCGGCACGAGGCTGGGCACGGCGACGACAAGAGCACCCGAGGCCACTCCAGCGGTGACGCCGGTGTGGGAGTCCTCGAGCACCACGCATCGCCTCGGGTCCACCCCCAGCCGCTCCGCGGCCAGGAGGTAGGGGTCGGGGAACGGCTTGGTGCGCTCGAGCTCGCCGCTCGCGACCGTGGTCGCGAAGACACCGTGACCGACGTCGTGCAGCACCGCGTCGCACACCGCATCCACGAGGTTGCGCCAGGAGGCCGACACGAGTGCGCACGGAACACCGGCGGCCTCGAGAGCGAGGAGCAGGTCCTTGGCACCGGGCCGCCAGTGCACCGGCTCGGTGCGCATGAGCCGCTCCATCGACACCACCAGCAGGGAGAGCACCTCGGCGTGGGTGTGCGGCTCGCCGGCGTGCGCCACCATGTAGTCGACCGCCAGATCCACCGGACCGCCGACGAGCGCACCCTGGTGCTCCGGGCCCCACGGGACGTCGAACATCTCCATGATCCCGGTCTCGGCGAGATACCAGATGTGCTCGGTCTCGACGAGGAGACCGTCCATGTCGAAGAACACTGCATCGGGCAGGTGAGGCATCGGGTCGGTGGCCATGTCGTCGGGAGCGGTCACGTCGCGTTGAAGTATTTCGCCTCGGGGTGGTGCACGATCAGCGCCGACGTCGACTGCTCGGGGTGCAGCTGGAACTCCTCCGACAGCGCGACGCCGATGCGCTCCGGCTCGAGCAGCCCGACGAGCACGGCCTGCTGCTCGACGTCGGGACACGCGGGATAGCCGAAGGAGTAGCGCGAGCCGCGATAGCCCTGCTTGGCGATGAGGGTGTCCATGTCGGCGTTGTCATCGGAGTCGACGCCGAGCTCGGTGCGGATACGTGCATGCCACATCTCGGCCAGCGCCTCGGTGAGTTGCACCGAGAGTCCGTGCAGCTCGAGGTAGTCGCGATAGGCGTTCTCCGCGAACAGTTTTCCGGTGGCCTCGGCCACGCGGCTGCCCATGGTCACGACGTGGAACGCGATCACGTCGGTCTCCCCCGACTCCTTCGGCCGGAAGAAGTCGGCGAGGCAGAGGTGCCGGTCGCGGCGCTGGCGCGGGAACGTCAGGCGCACGCGTTCCTGGCCGGCCAGCTCGCCCTCGTGCTGCAGGATCACCAGGTCGTCACCGTCGGAATAGCACGGGAAATAGCCATAGACGACCGCCGCCTCCATGAGCCCGTCGGTGTGCACGCGGTCGAGCCACATGCGCAGTCTCGGACGGCCCTCGGTCTCGACGAGCTGGTCATAGGACGCACCGCTGTCACCGCGGCCAGGCTTGAGGCCCCACTGCCCGAGGAAGGTCGCACGCTCGTCGAGGAAGCTGACGTAGTCCGAGAGCTGAAGACCGCGCACGATGCGCGAGCCCCAGAAGGGCGGAGTCGGCACCGGGTTGTCGACAGCGACGTCGGACCGGGCCGGCAGGTCCTCGAACGCGGTCTCATCAGGTCGCACCGTGCCCGTCGTCACCCTGCGGCCGCGCAGGGCGGGCAGCGCGGCGCCGGGGACGCCGCGCTTGACGCCCATGACGGCGTCCATGAGGCGAAGTCCCTCGAACGCGTCCCGGGCATAGCGGACCTCGCCCAGGTAGACCTCGGCGAGGTCCTGCTCGACGAAGGCACGCGTCAACGCAGCGCCGCCAAGAAGCACGGGGTACTTGTCGGCCACCCCGCGCTGGTTGAGCTCCTCGAGGTTCTCGCGCATGACCAGCGTGCTCTTGACCAGCAGCCCGCTCATGCCGATGGCGTCGGCCGCGGCCTTGTCGGCCTGCTCGATGATCTCGGCGACCGGCACCTTGATGCCGATGTTGACGACGGTGTAGCCGTTGTTGCTCAGGATGATGTCGACGAGGTTCTTGCCGATGTCGTGGACGTCTCCCTTGACGGTGGCCAGGACGATCGTGCCCTTGCCGTCGTCGCCGCTGCGCTCCATGTACGGCTCGAGATAGGCGACCGCGGTCTTCATCGCCTCGGCGCTCTGCAGCACGAACGGCAGCTGCATCTCGCCCTTGCCGAAGAGCTCGCCGACCGTCTTCATCCCCTCGAGGAGGGTGTCGTTGACGATCTCGAGCGCCGAGCGCTCGACGAGGGCCAGCATGAGGTCGTCCTCGAGGCCTTTCTTCTCACCGTCGACGATGCGGCGCTGCAACCGCTCCTCGAGCGGAAGGGTGAGGAGCTCGTCGGCACGGGCCTTCGCGAGATCGGCGGCGTCGACGCCGTCGAAGAGCTCGAGGAACCTCGAGAGAGGATCGTGCTCGAGGTTGCCGTCGGCGTCGTAGCGACGACGGTCATAGACCATGTCGAGAGCGGCTTCGCGCTGCTCGTCGGGGATACGCGACATCGGCACGATCTTCGACGCGTGCACGATCGCGCCGGTGAGACCGGCCTCGACGCACTCGTGCAGGAAGACGGAGTTGAGCACCACGCGCGACGCAGGGTTGAGCCCGAACGACACGTTGGACACGCCGAGGGTCGTCTGGACGTCGGGGTGGATCCGCTTGAGCTCCTTGATCGCCTCGATGGTCTCGAGCGCGTCGCGGCGCGTCTCCTCCTGGCCCGTGGCGATCGGGAAGGTGAGGGTGTCGACGAGGATGTCCTCGACGCGCATGCCCCAGTTGTCGACGAGGTCGCGCACGAGCCGGTCGGCGACGCGCACCTTCCACTCGGCCGTGCG
>JANXWJ010000247.1 GCA_025351185.1 Candidatus Nanopelagicales bacterium | reverse complement strand
ACAGGTGACGCACGGCTCGACGAGCTCGGCCTGGTTTGCGTGGGCTGTCGTGTCGATCGACGAGATCCCTTCGTACGCCGCGGAGACGGGCTGGTCGGTCGCCGAGACGTGGTCGTGCGACAGTCGATGGTTCGTCCGGCTACGGGCGGGCGTGCGGTCATGACAGGTGTGCACGACCGTCCGTCGCTGCCGATGTTCGCCGTTGACGCCTTTCCCAGTCGGGTGCGCTCGGAGCGACTGGTCGCCCGACTGGGTTCGGCGCTCGGGATCGCCATCACCGTCTGCTTTCTCACCGGTCTGGTCAGCCACCTGCACCAGCATCCGGTCACCTGGCTGCCCTTGCCGGCAGATCCTGTCTGGGGATATCGCGTCACGCAGGGGGTGCACGTCGCGCTGGGTCTTGCGACGATCCCGCTGTTTGCGGTCAAGATGTGGTCGGTCTATCCGCACCTCTTTGCCTGGCCGCCGTCGAAGTCCCTTGTGCACGGCCTCGAGCGGCTCAGCATCGGTCTCCTCGCTGCGGCGACCGGTTTCGAGCTCATCACGGGGGTGTTCAACCTCGCCCACCTCTATCTCTGGTCGTTCCTGTTCCCGGTGGCGCACTACGCCATGGCGTGGGTCGTCGTCGGCTCCGTCATCATCCATCTCGCGATCAAGTGGCCCGTGATCGTCACTGCTCTTCGTCGTGAACCGGTTGCGTCGGCAGATGCCCCTGTCGATGAGACCACGGTCGACGCCGAGGTGGCTGCTGTCGAGGGTGCGATCACCCGACGAGGGCTGCTGCTGGCGGTCGCGGGCGGGGCGGCCGCGGTCACTGTGGTCACGGTGGGTCAGACTCTGCGGCCCTTCGGCTGGTCCGGTCTGCTCGCACCTCGGTCACCGGCTGATCTGCCGAGCGGGATTCCCATCAACCGCACGGCATCGGATGCGGGTGTGGTGTCGCGTGCCGAAGCCAGCGACTACAGCCTCACGGTCGGAGGCCCGCGCGGTCGCGCCTTCACCCTCGCCGATCTCCGCGCGCTCGAGCAGATGGAGGTGGAGCTGCCGATCGCCTGCGTCGAGGGCTGGAGTGCCACCGGAATCTGGGGCGGCGTGAGACTCCGAGATCTGCTCGATCTCTGCGGAGTGGATGAGGGTGCGACGGTGCGCACCGTCTCGCTGGAGAGCGACGGCCTCTATGCGTCCGCCGAGGTGCAGCCGGCCTTCGCTCGTCACAGCGACACGCTGCTCGCCCTGCGCCTCGGCGGAGAGACGTTGACCATCGACCACGGCTATCCGGTCCGGCTCATCGCACCCAACCGCCCGGGTGTCCTGCAGACGAAGTGGGTCTCGCGGGTGGAAGTCCTGTGATCGGGCGTCGGATCGCCGTGGTCATCGGCGTCCTGGCGATCGGCTACGGCGGGCTCCAGGTGCTTCTCAACTGGGAGGCGGCGTCGCCGTTCGGGCTGGTCGTCTTTCTCGTCGCCGTCGCGATCCTTGACGACCTGATCCTGCTGCCGCTCGCGCTCGGTGTCGGTGCGGTCGTCCGCCGGGCACTGCCCGAGCCGGTCAGATCACCCGTGCAAGCCGGGCTCGTCGTCCTGGCCGGACTCGTGCTCGTCGGCCTGCCGTTCGCGCTCTCTCCCGCGCGCAACGGCGAGAGCGCCACGCTGCTCACCGAGCCGTACTGGCGCAATCTCGGTGTGCTCACTGCTGGTGTGGCGGTGGCCACCACGCTCACGGTGCTCGTAAGGGTCCGGCGTCGTGCCGGTGCACAGGGGTGATCCTCGCGAAGGTTGCTCTTGCAGCCGTAGTTCTCTCGCTCGCAGGATGTTCCGCGCCGCTGAGGACGACGACGATCGTGCCTGGAGCGCTCCCGATCACGTCACCTGCGCCCGGTGTGCCGGACCCCGCACCCATCGGGAACGTGGGGTGGACGCAGTCCCTCCACGACGTGCGTCACACGGGCACCGCGTCGGTCGACGGCCCGACCGTCGCGCACGTGCGATGGCGACGACAGCTCCGCGGACCGTTGGTTCCGGGACCCGTCGTCGCTCCGGACGGGACCATCTACGCCCCGACCGGCGCCGGTCAGCTGCACGCCATCGACCCGCGCACCGGAGACGACCGCTGGGTCTATGACACCGGGTCGGGGTATGGCGACGACCTCACCACGAGCCCAGGGCTGTTGGCAGACGGCACCATCGTGTGGCCCGGCGGTGGGCTCAAGGTCTACGGAGTGAGTCCTCGTGGTGCGCTGCTCTGGACGATCCAGCGCCACGGGACACCGCTCTCGCCAGCGGTCGTCTCCGGCGACTCGTTCTATCTCGCCGACTCCACCGGCCACCTGGCCGCCTATCGGATCGGGTCGACGGACCCGGTCCTCCGGTGGGACCTCGACCTCGGTGATCGGTCCTATGGAAGTCCGGCGGTGGCCCCCGACGGCAGCATCCGCGCCACTGTCGACCAGCAGGTGGTAGCCGTACGGGATCTCGGTGATCGCGGCGAGGTGATCTGGCAGGCCGACACCGGCGACACGGTGGAGGTCTCCGCGGCCGTGGCTGCCGACGGGACCACGCTCGTCGGTAGCAACACCAGTCGGCTCTATGCCCTCGACGAGTCGGGCCACGAACGCTGGAGCATCGACCTCGGCTCGTTCCCCTACTCCTCGCCGATCGCCGACCCACGCGGTCGGGCCTGGATCGGCACCAATGACGGCCTGCTCGTGAGCGTCGACATCGCATCCGGTCGGGTGCTGCAGCGGATCGACCTCAGCGGCACGCACGACGGCCGCGACGGAATCTGGTCGTCGCCGGTCGAGGATGCCGCTGGACGGCTCTACATCGGCATGCTCGACGGCACGGTGCACTCCATCGCGAGTGACGGCAGCCTCGGTCTCACGGTCGAGACGGGGACGCAGATCTTCGCGACCGGCGCCCTGACCCAGGACGGCGCCTACATCGTCGGCAACGAAGCGGGTGTCCTGACGGCCGTGGGCTGACGCTTCCCGTGCAGCTGACATGACGGTCGAGCACGCGGTGCCGGGCGGCTGCGGCGGTCCCGTCATCAGCACGTAAGCGAAACGGGTCGACGTCGGCACCCTGCAGTGGTTGCCTCGACCAGTGGGCGAGACGCCCGTACCTCCAACGGAAGGATCGCCATGCTGCCAGACTCGGTGCAGACCTTCATCGACTCCGAGGTCGCCGCGAACACCGTCGACTATTCCGACCTGCGCGCTGTCTTCCTCAACGGGTCGCTCAAGCGATCGCCTGAGGTCAGTCACACCGATGCGCTCATCGACATCAGCTCGAACATTCTCCGCGGTGTCGGAGCGCGGGTGGATGTCGTGCGCACGATCGACCACGTCATCCCGCCGGGCGTCTATCCGGACATGCGCGAGAAGGGCTGGCCGGTCGATGACTTCCCGGCGATCTATCGCGACCTCATCGAGCCGGCGCACATCGTGGTGCTGGCCACCCCGATCTGGCTGGGAGACCAGTCGTCGATGACCCGACTCATCATCGAGCGGCTCTATGGCTGGTCGAGCGATCTCAACGACGCGAGCCAGTGGTCCTACTACGGCAAGACCGGCGGCGTGCTCATCACGGGCAACGAGGACGGCGCCAAGCACTGTGCCGCGCAGATGCTCTATGCGCTGTCCCACATCGGCTTCTCGATCCCGCCGCAGTCAGATGCTTACTGGGTCGGCGAAGCAGGCCCGGGGCCGTCCTATCTCGACGACAATCAGGGGGCACGCAACCACTGGACGACCCGCAACACAGTCTTCGCCACGTGGAACCTGCTGCACTCGGCTCGCCGGCTCGTCGATAGTGGAGGGGTGCCGGCCTATGGCAACCGGACTTCCAACTGGGACCTGAGCGATCCCACTCGTCCCAACCCCGAGTACCGCGCCTAGGACGCACGCCCCGGCCCCTGACGGAATGCATCCGCGTACCGCGTCGCCGGCTCCCTAGACTCGGCGCAATCGAGCAAAGGGGACGACATGGTGCGAGTGGCTCGACGTGCTGATGATCGACGACGGACCGTGACCTCGTGACCCGCAGTCTCGTGACCCCGCCCAAGGCCCGACCGAGGGACCGGGTCGCGGTCGTGTCTGCGTCGTGGGCTGGTCCCGGGGTCTTCCCTGACGTCCACGAGATCGGGATGCGGGTTCTTCGTGACGACCTCGGACTGATCCCCGTCGAGTATCCGACGACGCGCCTGGTCGATGCGTCACCATAGGAACGTGCCGCGGACCTGATGTCGGCGTTCGCGGACCCGACGATCCGAGCAGTGCTCTCGACTATCGGAGGCGACGACCAGATCACCGTGCTTCCCCACGTTTACCCGGCGGGCCCCATCCGGTGTCGATGGAGTCGCTGAAGAAGGCCGTGTTCACGACCGACACATTCGAGATCGAACTCGTCACCGCGTTCACCGACATGCACCCGGACTGGGCTAACCTCACCACGCTCGACGACGCACTGCCTGAGGTGCCCGAGCCTGGGTGGCTGTGGCACGACGACGACCTCCTCGTCACCGGCGCGAGCCGGGGCGGCAACCTCGAGATCCTGCACTGGAACCTCGCGGCGGACCGATGGATCCGTCCGGTCGAGGACTACTCCGGCTGCGTGCTGCTGCTTGAGACGTCCGAGGAGATGCCGTCCGCCGTGGACGTCTATCGGATGCTGCGCAACATGGGTGAGCGTGGTCTGCTCAAGCAGTTCCCGCGATCGTCGTCGCCAAGCCCAAGGCATGGGACCGAGTGGTCGACCAGCCAGAGTCGATGCGAGCAGAGTTCCGAGCTGCCCAGTACGCCGCCGTCCATCGCGCGGTCCGCGAGCATCACCCCGGCGCGGTCGTCGTCTGCGGTCCGAACTTCGGGCACCGACACCCAGCGCGTCCTGCCCTACGGCGGCCAAATCACCGTCGACGGCCCAGGCAGAAGAATCACGGTGGCCTACTGACAGATGTCGAGGCGTCGAATGACCCGCCTCCTTCCCCTTCAACCCGGAGCAGCTCCGCTAACAGGCCTGCCAGGTCGACGTACGAGCACACGAGAAGTAGCCACCTCCTCGCCGTCCGCTCACGACTGCTCGTCCCTTGAGCGCCTTCTGGGCTGACGCCGCCAGACTGTCGCCCTGACAGATCCAGTGCCGGGGACCCGCTGAATCATCCTCAGCGGTCACGTTGCCTCGAGGGTCATCGCACCTTCTGGTCGTGTCCCGCCCTCGTAGGACATGCGGAAAACCTCGGCAAGGACTGTTGACCTGCAACGAGCGAGCGGCCTTCTGGTCGACTGGAAGTCGGAAAGCGGACATCCGGAAGTGAGCGAAAGCCGCACGTCGACCCCAGCGCCTTACAGGGGTGCGACCGGTTTGATCGGGTTTCCCTGCGCCGCAGCGGCTTCCGGGTGTTTGCTCTGGTCAGAGCCCGAGGGCGGTCTATAGACAGACCTTGCCGCCAGGTTTGAGTGTGAGAAGCCTTCGGGAACGCAGCAGGTGGCGCTGCCGTCTGCGGATGATCGGAGGGCAGATCAACATCACGGTCGAACGGGATGGACCCGTGACAGCACGTGATCGGCCGCGACTGAATCCCTGTGAGGAACAATGACCTGGCTTCGCCGCAAGAGATCAACACCCAAGCCCGCCGTTGATGAATCAGGGCCGGGTTCGTTCGTCCTCCCGGAAGGTCCCGCCGAGTTGGACCGACTGGCGGTGCAACTGCGGGCGGAAGGCTACGCGGATGGTAAGACCGTGATCCTCACTGGACCGGAGTCCCTGGACTGGCTCGGTGTCCAGCTCGCCAATCGCGGCTACGGCCCCGAAGCCGAGGCGGCCTTCCGCAGCTCCGCGGCGTTCGGCTACCCGACTGGGGCCTACAACTACGCACTGACCTGCGTGCTCGCCGGCCGATCCACGGAGGCCCGGGAGTACTACCGGGTGGCGGCCGAGGGCGGACACGCATCCGCGGCGAATCGGCTGGGTGCGATGTTCCTGGACGTCGACGGCGATCCCGAGCGGGCCCTGGGCTGGTTTGAGCGGGCCCTCACGGCCGGTGACCCCGATGCCGAACATAACGTGGCGGTGACCCGCGAATACATCGCCGCCCGGGCCACCGCCGCCGCCACCAGGCGGGAGGACTTGGACCCCGGCGTCGCTTACCGGATGGGCGTACTCGCCGAGCGTGCCCGCGACGATGAACAGGCAGAACGGTGGTTCCAGCAGGCGGCCAGCGCCGGGCACACGGAAGCCGCGCTCAGCGCCGGGATGGCCGCCGACCGGCGCCGAGACGAGCCAGGGGCGATGCCCTGGTACCGCCTGGCCGCCGACGCCGGATCGACGGAGGCGATGTTCAACCTGGCGCTCTGCTGTGTCGGTCAGGGCGACCCGGCCCAGGCTGAGCACTGGTACCGAGAGGCAGCAGAAGCGGGGCACGCGAAGGCGATGACGAACCTCGGGACCTTGCTGATGGAACGAGGGGACCACTCGCAGTCGAAGACGTGGTTCGAGCGCGCATACGCGGCGGGCGACGGCATGGCCCGACGCGCACTCCAGGAGTACTTCCCTTCGGCAAGCGACTCGCCAACCGAGGGGTCTTGGTAGCAGCGCTAGCGGGGGCCTCCGACGGAGCCGAGCTCAGCGGATCGCTCATACGCGCGGGAGAAAGGGCGGCCACGTCGCATCGAGTCGACCCGGACGAGCCCATCAAGGATGTCGCGGTGGGTCGGCGAGCTGGTTGCGGCCGGGGGCTGTCCGAAGCCGCTGCCACTACGATCCGCGCCGCGCACGCCTGCACCCGCTCACTGCGGTCCAGAGCGGGCACTTGCTGTGGATCCGCGACCCCCAGCCGAGGTGCTGCCCCTGTGCCGAGCTGGGGATCGACTTCGTGCCGTCCAGCCCGCTGGGCAAGGGATTCTCAACGGGACCGTCGACACCAGCACAGAGTTCACCGCGGGCGATGTCCGCGGCACCGTCCCGCGCTTCGACGCCGACAAGCGTGCAGCGAACCTCGCCCTCGTCGACCGCGTTCGTGACCTGGCGCGCTCGGATGACGTCACCCCGGGTCAGGTCGCCGTGAGCTGATCGACAGTTGGACCGACCACGACCGTGCGCTCGGGGGACGGCCTCGTAAGCACCCCACCTGGGCGCTGGTCCTGTTCGAGGCGTGTGCGAGCGTGTTCGAGTCTGCGATGGCCACCGAGAACACGTTCCAGGACCCCAACATGTGGGTCATCGTCGTCAACGCCGCGCGCGAGCACCTCGGTTCCGATGCCGTCATCCCCGAGCTCGGCCCCAACCGGCACCAGTACCGCTACTTCACTCAGCGTCTGGAGCCGCACCTCGACGCCTACGTGCAGGCCCAGCGTTAACCTGGCGCTATGCGGGCCCGTGAACTGGGACTCGCGGACCCGGGGACGGCCAGCGTCACTCACCCGAGCTGCACGCACACCCTCGGGGTGGACGGCAAGGTGTTCAACTCCCCGCAACGCACCCTGGACACCGAGCGGGTGGACAGGGCCACGGGCGAGATCCGACCGGTGCGTCAGGACCCCGCGCGCGGCCAGCACCGCGAAGGCGGCGCCAGCGATGTCGTGCTGGGGACCAAGTTCGCCATCATGTCCGTGCGCGCACCCATGGCAGGGCTGCGCGTCATCACAGGGATTCAGCACGTGCCTGCCGGCGACGGCCGGGGTGAGGCGGGCGCGTTCGTCGACCTCGCCTGCTCGGCCGCCGAACTGCTACCGGGGGCCAGGGCGCCTGTCGGCGATGGGGCGCTCCGAGGTACGCACATCAATGAGATCCAGACCCGGACCGGGCTACAGGTGGTCTCCCCGCCGCGGACGAGATCCCTGGGGCGCGGGGGTGTCCCGATCGGTGGAAAGGGCCAGGCCATCAAGCAACTGCGTCCCAGCCCATCGCGGGACAAGGCGTTTGCGTCGTGCGTGCACGACCTGCGAGCAGCCGGGGGAATTGTGGAGCGCACCATCGCCGCGGACGGGACCGAGATCTACACCGAGGTCGAACGAGGAAAGGTCCGCCGCGACGCCCTCGCTTCGGGGTTGTGGTCCCTCTACGCCGTACACCGGCTGCCGTGCGCCCAGACTGGCGTCACCCACGAATGGTCCGAGTCCCTCACCCCCACCAGTACCGATGAAAGCTATGGGTTCAACCGCAGCGAGTACATGCGGGCGTACCAGCGCAGCGATCCCGACTACCGACGCATCTACGCCATGCGCCAAGACACCGAGTCTTTCAACGTCCAGTTCGAGCAGATGTTCTACAAGAACCGCCTGCCCGCATGGGGGCTGCACCGCCAGACACTCGCAGTGCTCGGCGCGGTCATGGCCCAGAACGCCTGGGCGTTGTACGTGTGGCACCACCTCGCCGAGGCCAACAAGGAGCCACCCGGCGCCGCTGCCTAGAGCAGCGCCAACCATCACCACACCCGTGAGGCCCGCCGCGGCATGCCCGCAACCGCCTGCAGAGCTCGGATCAACAGCAACCCAGGACCTCTGACGCTGGGATTACCTCCTACACTATGACGAGAAGCGCCTACGCGCCTCCCCGGGCAATCCCAACCGGCTTTTCCGCAGGCAATTCCGCACGTCCCGCCCTCGTAGCTCAGGGGATAGAGCATTGGTTTCCTAAACCATGTGCCGCAGGTTCGAATCCTGCCGGGGGCACTTTCATTGTCCTTTGGTACCAAGGGTTTTCAGCGATCCCTCCGATTTCGTGCCACATTTCGTGCCACTTTGTGGACCTGGCGGCTTCCACGGCTGTGATTTGCCTCCTGTCCTGCCGGGCGCTGGAAATCCCTCGTCGGCCTCTGTTCCACTCGCGTCTGGCACGCCTTTCCGTCGCCGCGGGGTTCGCGACAGGCGAGAGGACGGACTCCGCCACGGGGCCGCTCCTCGGGCTCGGCGTCCGCTGACCCCTCCTTCGCCTGGAGGCGGTCGTGCATGCTCGCCGAGCGGGGGCCGTGGCCGAGCTCGAGGCCCGAGACGGGCTCGACCGACTGCCGTGGCGTGCGATGGCCAGGTCGGCGTCAAGGGTGCGGCCTCGACGGCCAGG
Organism: Candidatus Nanopelagicales bacterium; assembly: GCA_025351185.1. Classification (GTDB taxonomy): domain Bacteria; phylum Actinomycetota; class Actinomycetes; order S36-B12; family CAIYMF01; genus Longivirga. The sequence continues at coordinate 19,994 of JANXWJ010000247.1, read as the reverse complement.
CCGGCGTCAAGGGGGGGCGACCGCGATGGCCGGGTCCGCCTTGTCCCCGGCGCCAGGTGGTCGAGACGTCGGCATTGAGCCCATCGGAATCCGACGTCCGCGGCCGAGGCACCCCAGGAGTGCCCCTGACAGCAAGGGGACGTCGGCGACCTCGGCATCGGCCCTGGCGCGCAGTCTCGGCCACGGCGGCGGTACCGGCACCGGGACCGCGGCCGGAATGTCGCCCAGGCCCCGGATGGCTGCGGCGCGACTAATGACGTCTGGTGCCCAGCCGTAGACTCAGGACACATCAACCCCAGACGGCACCAGCCGGATACTGTTGCGTAGCAACAGGTCTGGCGACAGCGTCCCGCCGAACTGATGCACATGTCTGCTGCGAACCCTGGCGAGGGTCTGTCCCACGTCGGGCCGGCAGACTCAGTTGAAGCGCCCCCGGGTTCCGTGGAGGCCTCCATCAGACCCGGGGCGCTTCAGGAGTGTGATCGTCGAGCCGCCTGTGCTTGTGCCAGCCTCTGCCATCTCTGCTGCGTCCGCCAATCGGGTGACGGTGGTCAACCAACTCAGTGTCGCCGTCAACTTCTGGTGTCAAGTTGTCGATGAGACGTGGATTCGACCAACCAAGGAGACGGGGCCATGAACAGGATTCGGCGACGGACGATCATCGGGGCGTCCTCTGGTGCGATCGCTCTGGCCATTGCCGGCGGCGGCGTGGCTGTGGCTTCTGGGCAGGTCAACTGGGAGGCGAGCACGAACGTGTGCCACGTCGCGTCTACGTACTCAGACGACTATCACGGCAACTCCTACGTCGACTGGACCCTGCGTGGCTACCACATGCAGTGGTACGTCCAGAAGAGCAACCCGAGCCGGTTGTGGCGAGTGTTTACACTTCCCGGAGAGGCGTCACGGCTCGCAGACGGATCGTCGCGGCCGCTTCCCTCCTGGTGGGCCGACCTCAAGCCGATGCCGTCGTCGATCAGCGCAATCCAGTGCGGATCATCTGACCAGCCGGACTCCTAGTCGGTCGGTGAAGCTCGATGAAGCTGCGCGGTGCCTTCACGAGCCCCCCGGTGAGTAACATGTATGCAGCCCCCGAGCCGGATGCACAGGCTCGGGGGCTGCAAACGCTCTCTACTTCGTTCCTACGGAATGTCGGTGGCCAGGAAAGACTGAACTCCGTCGTTGTATCCCGTCCACGAGGTCAAGTTCCACCACGAACGGGCAGAGTGGCTAGCGTTTGCCAGCGTGAGACACGGGTTGGCGACGCCGATGTTCTGACAGACAACGATCTGAACTCCGCGGGGGTGCTTGGCCGACGATGACGCGGGGATCATGACTGAGGAAAGGGCGTTCGACCCGCCGGGGGCCCACGACGCACCATAGGTCGTGCTGATGTTGTTGACCTGATTCGGAAACTTCGTCTGGCTGGTCGTACCGGTGTCACCGAGGGAGATGTGCGACCCTCCACAGTTGGTGTCAACCCACAGCGTGACCTGTGCTGCCGTGGAGAAGGTGTCGCAGTTGGTTGTTGCCTGGGCCGGCGCGGACGCGGCCATGACAAGCCCACCAAGAACGAGTGCAGCGGCGCATACCAGCGACGCGGCGCGCGATGGGAACTTCATGAAGGTGGTTCCTCTCTCTGTTGTCGACCGGCCTGGCTTAGCCGCCGGACTGCTGAAGCGACCTCAGGAACGTGTCCTGTTCCGCCTTGGTGTCGAAAGCGGCGGCCACGGGGCCGTTGTCTGTTTCCGCCGACACAACAAAAAGTGCGCGCCCTTGCTGCTGGAGGAGCCGGATTTCAGACCAAGTCCGGGCCGCTCCCCGGTACATCGGCTGCTGCTCTCCGACAGTGATCTCGGTCCCGTGTCCGGTGCTCCCAGTTGCTGACGACGACAGGGCGCGGGCGCCGACGGGGAGCACGACTGCGAGCACGGCAGCCAGGACCAGGACGAGCGCGTGGCTCGGGAGTCGCCGCTTGCCTCGGGTGACGGCGTCTGGCGCGACGACGGAGGCCATAACGCACGCGACCCCTTCACTCGACTACGCGCTCGTGCCAGGGTGTCGCGTCACAAAGCTGCCGCCCATGCATTGTCCATGAGGGGCCCCCGTAGCAGAAGTCGCACGCGGACCATACCGCCAAACGGGGGAACGCAGGGCGGACAATGACGAAAGTCGTCTTGGCGCGTCTAGCGGCCCGGGCCGTGTGAGGGAGAAGACCGAAAGAGCCTGACGTGGACGAGGGCTGCGCGCGTGGCTAAGAACTCCCGCGCTGGCCAAGGTCGCGCCGCCAGAGGATCGCCGGCCGCTCCGCGCACTCCTGCATTCCTGAAGCTACTTCCTCTTTAGAGCCAGAGGAGTCATCGTCGAAATGCTCTTGCTCGGGGTCTCAAGTGACGGAGTGCCGCTGTGCCTTGAGAGAGACTCCGAGGGAGCGGGTCATGACGGAGTCGCTCGCCGGCGCGGTTGGTCGATCAGCCGGTGACGCTGCGCGCGTTGAGGGCGATGACTTTGCCATGGGCGAACCCGGACAGTGCGGCTGCGATCTGCTGGTCTCGCCCTTCGACGGCGTGCTGATACCGCAGTGCCATGGCCGGGGTGGAGTGCCCGATGCGGGCCATGAGGTCGGCGAGGGTGGCCCCGGTGGCGGCGGCGAGGGTGGCCCCGGTGTGGCGCAGGTCGTGGAAGTGCAGGTCCGGGCGCCCCGCGGCCTCACGGGCTGGCCAGAACGCTCTGTGGAGGCTGTAGAGGGGGATGTAGCCGCCGTAGCCGGCGTCGTAGCGGCTGAACACCGGTGAGTCGTCCGCGGCGAGCACGTGGTGCTCGAGGTGCCAGTCCAGCTCGTCGATCAGGTGCGGTGGAATCGCGACGGTGCGCTTGCCGGCAGCGGATTTCGGGTCGCCTGCGATGAACTGCCCGGGGAGTCGGACCACGGCGCGGCGCACGGTCACGGTGCCGGTTTCAAGATTGAGGTCGGCGCGCGTCAGTCCGGCGAGCTCGCCGAAGCGCAGCCCGCACCACGCGGCGAGCAGGACCATCGGGCGCAGTCGTTCGGGCATCGCGGTGACGATGGTTTCGAGTTCGGGCAGGGTCGCGATGGTGACTTCGCGGACCGCGCGGGTGGTGCCGGCGCCGCGGATCCGGCATGGGTTGGTGCTGATCAGGTCGTCGGCGATCGCGGCGTTGCAGATCGTGCGGAGCAGGCTGTAGGCGTGCGCCCGCCGGGTGGGGTGCGCCGGGTCGAGGGTGGCGTACCAAGCGCGGACCGACGCTGGGCTCAACCGGTGGAGAGCGACACCACCGAGGGTCGGGACGATCTTGGTGGTGAACACGCGCTGGTACTCCAGCCGAGTCCGGGGCTTGAGTGGGCGGGTGCGGAGGAATTCCTCGCCGTACTGGGCCACGGTGAACCGTTCCGGCTCGGCCGGGAGCTCCCCGGACGCGTGTGCCTGAAGCCATGACGTCGCGTCGAGCTTGGTGTCGAACGTCCGCGGCGCGGACACCAAGCGGCCCTCGTCGTCGCGGTAGCGGGCCTGCCACCGTCCCGACGCCAGTTGACGGGGTGCTCCGGCACCGTTCGGGCGACGCCCTGCGCGACCAGCTGAACGTCCCATGACCACCCCTGATCCGTGCCACTTTGTGCCACAACGACGCCCCGAGGATAGCCGTCGCCGAACACGACGTCATCGGCGCGATGCTCAAAGGTCAAGCGGCACATGGACTATGAAGCATCAGGAGACACTAGGAGACACGAGCCGGAACAGCCAAACGCACATTCGAATCCTGCCGGGGGCACCTTCCGGAGCAGCCCGAAAGGTCGCCATCGTGACGGGGCCGCCGGCGATGGAGCTATCTCGTCGGCCGCACCACAGGGTGGTCACGGTGCTCTGCCCTGCGTGGTTCACGTGCGGGCGACGCCCCGCGCGTTCACGAGTGGTCATGGTTCGTCGACACGCGGTACCCATAGCGGGCGAGTGCATCCGGAGCCACGATCGCCGGGTCCACGGGCTAGCGCCACACCATGCCGGACCCGATCTTCGAGAACTCGCGGCTGGTCGCTCTCTACGACGTACTCGGGGGTGACCGCGACGATCTGGACCCTTACCTCGCGATTTTGACTGAGCTCGGCGCGCGGCGGGTCGTCGACATCGGCTGCGGTACAGGCACCTTCGCCGTTCGGCTGTGCCGCACAGGGAGTCGACGTGACAGCCGTCGACCCTCCGACCGGGGATGGACCAGGTGGAACAGGGCCGACACCTATCGCACAACGTCGATTCCCAGTGAGGGTCTGGTCGAGAGCTGGGTCGACCTGCTCGAGGTCGACGAACCCCTGGTGAGCATTCGCTGGACCTTCCGATTTCACCGCGACGACACCCGTCCTGACGTCCGACTCGACGCTGCGATTCCGCGACCTCGACGAGATGACAGCCGACCTGACCTCAGCCGGCTACACCACCGCCGACATCCGCGACGCCCCCGACCGGCCAGGGTGCGAGGACATCTACCTTGCACGAAAACCCCATTAGCGGCGGCGCTTCTCGGCCGTCAGGGCAGACTCCAGACCATCCAGGACGAGGTCCAGACCGAAGTCGAACTCATCGCTGTAGCTGTAGCCCGGCTTCATCACGTGCTCCATCGCGAGCTCGGCGAGGTGCGGGAACTCAGCCAGCGGCATCGCGTCGAGGATCGCGCCGGTGACCTCCTGCGTCTCTCCAGTCGTGTCGAAGGGCAGTTGGATCTCCTGATAGACGAAGCCGAAGATGTAGGCGTCGAGCACCGAATAGGCATGTGCCGTCAGAGGAATCGAGAACCCGCCTCCGCGCAGGCAGCCCAGCACGGCATCGTGGTGGCGCAGGGTCGCCATCCCCGGCATCGTCCGTGACTCGATCACGGCGACGGCCCAGGGATGGCGAGTCAGCGCGGCACGCACCGAGTGCCCGCGCACCCGCAGGGCTGCCTTCCAGCCCAGGTCCGTGGGCGGGAGCACCATCTCGGCGAAGACGACGTCGATCATCCCGTCGAGGATGTCGCTCTTGTTGGCCACGTGGTGGTAGAGCGACATGGCCTCGACGGCGAGCTCCTGCGCGAGCCGGCGCATGGTGAGCGATGCCAGTCCATCGGCGTCCGCGAGCGCCACTGCTACCTCGAGCGCTCGCTGCCGGGTGAGGGCCGGGCGCACATCTGCGACCACCGCCTTTGATCTCGTCACGTCGTCCCCTCGGTGCCGTGCTCGGCGCCGTGGTTCCGGCTGCGGGTTTGCACGACTTACGTTGTAAGGCTACAGTCTCCGCCAGTGCCTTACAACGTAAGGCACCTGACGGCGTGGCGGACCACCAGCCCCCACGGAAGGCACCTCGAGAGGACAGCCCATGAGCACGACGCCCCGCACCACCGGCCAGGCACCGACACCCGTCGCCGGATCGACCGAGCGCATGCAGGCGGTCGTGCAGTCGGGCTACGGCGACGCCGACGTCCTGCGGGTCGCCGAGGTCGCACGTCCGACGATCACCGACTCCGAGGTGCTGGTGCGCGTGCACGCTGCCGGCCTCGATCGTGGCACCTGGCACCTCATGACCGGGACGCCGTACGCCGTGCGTCTGGCCTTGGGGCTGCGCGCCCCTCGCCAGCCGATCGTGGGTCGTGACGTTTCGGGCACCGTCGAGCAGATCGGCGCGTCCGTGACCCGGTTTGCCGTCGGCGACGAGGTGTTCGGCATCTGCAACGGCTCGTTCGCGGAGTTTGCCGCCGTGCGCGAGAGCAAGCTCGCCCTCAAGCCTGCAGGATCGACCTTCGCGGGGGCCGCATCACTGGGGATCTCGGGCAGCACTGCTCTGCGTGCGGTCGTCGACTCCGGCCGGGTCGCGCTCGGTCAGCGGGTGCTCGTGATCGGTGCCTCGGGCGGAGTCGGGTCCTACGCCGTGCAGATCGCCAAGGCCTTCGGCGCCGAGGTGACGGGAGTCTGCAGCACCGCAAAGGCCGAGCACGTGCGGTCACTCGGTGCAGAGCACATCATCGACTACTCCCATGCGGACTTCGCAGACGGGCAGGTTCGCTACGACCTCGTGCTCGACACCGGCGGCAGCTCGCGGGTCTCGCACCTGCGCCGAGCACTGACCCCGCGCGGCACGCTGGTGCTCGTGGGCGGAGAGGGCGGTGGCAACCTCACGGGGATGGGTCGTCAGCTCGCTGCCGCTGCGCTCTCGCCGTGGGTGCGTCAACGGCTCACGCTGCTCACTCCCAAGGAGAGCCACGAGTCGCTCGAACGCCTTGCCGGGCTGGTCGACGCAGGCTCGGTGACACCGGCGATCGACCGCACGTTCGCGTTGGCCCAGGCCGCAGAAGCCATGCGGGTGCTCGTGTCCGGGCAGGTACGCGGCAAGCTCGCCATCACGGTCATCGATCCGGACTGACGCCGGCGAGCAGGTGCGTCTGTGCCCGAGGCGAGGTTCGTGGCGGCTCCCGCACTGCACACCTCGTATGGTGACGACGTGACGTCGACGTCGGAGGCAGCAGCGGTGCACGCCCGGATCGACGCCGTCCTTGCCGCCGACGAGCGACTGCTCATCGAGATGCGACGCGATCTGCACGCGCACCCCGAGCTCAGTCATCGCGAGACCGCGACGACGCTGTGGATCGAGCAGCACCTGCGCGACCTCGGGCTCTCACCGACGCGTCTCCGGGTCGGCACCGGCCTCGTCTGCGACATCACGATCGGTGCTCCGGTCGAAGGTGCTCCGGTCGTCGCTCTGCGAGCCGACATCGACGCCCTCGCGATGCCGGATGAGAAGGATGTCGGCTACCGATCCCAGGTCGACGGCGTCGCCCACGCCTGCGGGCACGACGTGCACACGACCGCAGTGCTCGGAGCAGCGCGCGCGCTCGTCGCCGTGGCGGCCGATGCCGGCATCTCGGGCACGGTGCGGCTGGTGTTCGAGCCGGCGGAGGAGTCGGTGCCCGGGGGCGCGGTCGACGTCCTCGCCGAGGGCCACCTCGAGGGCGTCGCCGCGATCTTTGGCCTGCACTGCGATCCCAAGATCGACGTCGGCCTGGTGGGCACGCGGGTCGGGGCGCTGACGTCGGCGGCCGACCTCGTCGAGGTCACGGTCCGCGGACCTGGTGGTCACACGGCCCGGCCGGAGCGCACCGTCAACCTCGTCGCGCTGCTCGCGCGGCTCGTGACCGAGACCCAGGGCGTCATCGACACGCTCACCGACCGCCCGGGTGATCTCCGCGTCGTCTTCGGCGCCGTGCATTCCGGTGACGCGGCCAACGTGATCCCGTCGCACGGACTCGTACGCGGCTCGTTGCGCACGCCCGACCACGACGTCTGGCTGCGCACTCCCGATCTCTTCCTGGAGGCGGTCGAGCAGGTGCTGAGCAGCACCGAGGCGACCTGGGAGATCGCGCACCGGCGCGGAGTGCCACCGGTCGTCAACGATGCGGCGATGACTGAGGTGCTCGACGCCGCCGTGCGCGAGGCGCTCGGCCCCGACGGAGCAGCGGAGACGCTGCAGTCGTGGGGTGGCGACTCCTTCGCGTGGTATCTCGAACGGATCCCTGGCTCCTATGCCCGCCTCGGCGTGCACAACCCTGCCTCGACACGTCCACGGCTCGACCTGCACGCCAGCACGTTCGACGTCGACGAGCGCGCTATCCGCCACGGCGCCGCAGTCCTCGCCCTCGCCGCCCTTGGGGCGCTGCGCTCGTCGACCTAGCCAGACCGACGATGCTGGCGCATCTGTCGTGGAACCGGCCCCTTCAGCAGCAGATGACCAGCACGGCAGGTCCGATCAGATCGGTGACCAGGTGTGCACGGGCTCGTTGCTGTGCATCCGCTCGACGTACTCCTTCGTCATGATGCGCAACGCCTCGTCTCTGTGCAGCCCCGTCCCCTCGAGCCGGCGTACGGCTTCGACCTGCCAGGTCGCACCGTTGCGCCCGGTGGTGCAGCGACCCTCGATGATCCCGAGCAGTCGCTCGCGGATCGCGTCATCGACTCCCCAGTCCTTCAAGCCCTCGTGAGCCAGCGGCAGCAGCTTGCGCAGGGCGAGCTCGCTCACCGGCACCTCGCCGCTACCGGGCCAGAACACCGTGGCGTCGATCCCGAGCATCGCCGCGTTGGTGAAGTTCTCCTCCGCCGTCGCGAACGCCATCTGCGACCACACCGGGCGGTCCTGTGCCGCGAGCATCCGCAGCGCACCGAAGTAGAGAGCACCATTGGCGAGCATGTCGACGACGGTCGGTCCCGCGGGCAGCACCCGGTTCTCCACGCGCAGGTGGGGCACGCCGTCGTGGATGTCGTAGACCGGCCGGTTCCAGCGCCAGACCGTGCCGTTGTGCAGTCGCAGCTCGTGCAGTGCCGGGGTGCCGCCCGCCTCGAGCACCGCCATGGGGTCCTCGTCGTCGATGATCGGCAGGAGCGCGGGGAAATACGACGCGTTCTCCTCGAAGAGGTCGAACACGCTGGTGATCCAGCGCTCGCCGAACCACACGCGCGGTCGCACACCCTGGGCCTTGAGCTCGGCGGGTCGCGTGTCGGTCGCCTGCGTGAACAACGCGATACGCGTCTCGTTCCACAGGTGTCGACCGAGGAAGTACGGCGAGTTCGCTCCGATGCCGACCTGCACCGCTGCGAGGCACTGTGCGGCGTTCCACGTCTGCGCGAACTCGTCCGGGCTCACCTGGAGGTGGAACTGCACGCTCGTGCACGCCGCCTCGGGGATGATCGAGTCGGAGAACGCGGCGAGAGTCTCGGGGCCTCCACGGATGTCGATGTGCAGGTCTTCGCCACGAGCGAGCAGCAGCTGCTCGTCGAGCAGCGCATAGCGGGGATTGGTGCTGAGCGACTCGGGTGTCATGTGCTCGTCGAACAGTGTCGGCAGGATGCCGATCATCACCATGTGCGCGCCGATCCCTCGGGCGTTGTCCTCGGCGGCGTTCAGCGCCTCGCGGACCTCGTGCTCATAACGGTCGACGCCATCACCGGTCAGGCTCTTCGGCGGCACGTTGATCTCGAGGTTGAAGCGCCCGAGCTCCTGGACGAACAGTGGGTCGTCGATGCGCTCGAGCACCTCGGTGTTGCGCAACGACGGTCGCCCGTCGATGTCGACGAGGTTGAGCTCGACCTCCATGCCCGTGAGCGGCTCGTCGAAGTCGAAGCGCGCCTCGGCAAGCATGCGGGCCAGCACATCGAGACAGCGATGCACCTTGTCCCGATACAGCTGTCGATCCTCGCGCGTGAACGTGCGTGCCGCGACGTCCTCTCCCATGGGCACAGCGTGGCGTACCGGGCCACTCGCTGTCCGACGTACTCCACGGCTCGTCCTGGCCCCGGCTGTTCCGTGCACCACACGCCGAGACGACCCACGCGGGCGACGTCGCCGTGACACCCTGAGCGAGTGCACAACCCCGAGACCGTGGTCCACGTCGAGGTGATCACGCCGCGCGAGGTTCCCCTGGGTGGGCCTCGTGCGATGACCGTGCGCCGGACTCTCCCGCAGCGACAACGGTCCCTCATCGGCGCCTGGTGCTTCGTCGACCACTACGGACCGGACGATGTCGCGCAGAGCGGCGGGATGCTCGTGCCACCGCACCCGCACGCCGGCCTCCAGACCGTGTCGTGGCTCTTCGCCGGCGAGGTCGAGCACCGTGACAGCAGCGGCGCTCACGCTGTCGTGCGCCCCGGCGAGGTCAACCTGATGACTGCGGGGCACGGCGTCTGCCACTCCGAGGTGTCGACGTCGGACACGACTCAGCTGCACGGCGTGCAGCTCTGGGTGGCGCTGCCGGAGTCGGCGCGCGAGGTGGACCGCGGGTTCGAGCGGCACGTGACGACCCCGATCGACCTCGGGGGAGCGGTGCTGCGCGTCCTCCTCGGCACCGTCGCCGGCTTCACCTCACCGGTGCACACCTTCTCGCCCATCCTGGGTGCCGAGCTCGTCCTCGTCCCCGGCGCCCGCATCAATCTCTACGTCGACCCGTCGTTCGAGCACGGTGTCCTCGTCGACTCCGGCGACGTCGAGCTCGCGGGCACCCCGCTCCATCGCGGCGAGCTCGGCTATGTCGGCACCGGCGTCAGTCAGCTGACCCTGTCCGACGTCGGCGGGGAGGGCGCTCGTCTCGTGCTCCTCGGTGGTGTGCCGTTCGGCGAGGAAATCGTGATGTGGTGGAACTTCGTCGGGCGAATGCACGACGACATCGTCGCGATGCGCGGCGGCTGGCAGTCGGAGACCGACCGGTTCGGCCAGGTCGAGGGATACGTCGGCGATCCTGGACGGCTGCCGGCTCCGGACCTTCCGCACGTCACACTGCGGCCGCGGATCAACGCCGCGACGGCGAACGAACGCTGAGTCGCGCCTCCGACAGATGGCGAGAGTGCCTGCCCCAGAACGCAGATCGACCCGGCCCCAGAGGAGGGCCGGGCCGACCGTGCCGGCGCGACGGGGTCATCTGCCGCGCCGGGACAGCGGGTCTCGCTGCTGGTCGAGAAGCACCGCCACGTGGCGGTGCTTCTCGGCAGCGGAGCGCTAGTGGATCGGGAACCGCGTCATGCGGTGAAGCGGCCGTACTTCTTGTAGTAGTCCTTCCACACCAGTCGGTGCAGCGGGATCCACCTCGGCAGGTCGCGGACACCGGGGATCCACGGGACGAGGATGAACAGCAGGATGAGCGCCATCAGGATGAAGAAGATGATCGCGTCGGCATTGTCGGTGAGGGTGCCACCATCAGCGTTGTTGAACATCGGCAGCTGATACCAGACAGACCAGAACGCGAGCCAGATCTGGCCCGGCCAGCTCCCCGCCTCGTTCATCATCCCCCAGGTGTTGCCCTGGAGGTTCTTCTCGGTGGCGATGCCGTCCATGTACGACCCGTCGCCCATCATGAGCAGCTGCTTGGTCTGGTCAGTCTGGAAGAACTGGCCCTGTGCAGTCATCGCGTTGTCATAGGCGCCGGAGTTGGCCATCGCCAGGAGGCCCGTCGCCAGATCAGGAACAGGGCCGTAGTCGCCCTTGGTCACGGCGTCGAGGTGCAGGTCGCCGTTGTCATCCGCTGTGGCCTGGACCGCCTCGTCGTAGGCCGTGGCCCATGTGGTCTGCTGGTCCGGAGCCGCAGCGTTCCACGCCCTGAGCGCGGCCGTGACGTTGCTCGGCTCAACCTGGCTCGACAGTGGCGTGATGACGAGGTCATTCACCGAGTCGACCGGATGGGTAACCCCGCCCCACTTCTGGAGGGTCAGCGGGCCGACAGAGATCCCGTCACCTTCGTTGTACGGGGGGCCGTATGTCGCGGTGCCGCTTGTGCCGGCCAACTGCTGTACAGCAGTCGCGTAGAAGTTCTCAGGCGCGCTCTGCGCCCAGCCCTTGAAGGTGAGGGGCGGGTCGTCCGGTGAGCTGAAGAGTGCCGAGAGGGCGACGACGAGAATCGCCGTGACGGCGAGGGCGATCGCGCCCTCCTTGAAGATGTCGTAGTGCCTGTTCTTGCCGCCCCACGTGCGGGCGTAGAAGGCGTTGCGCTCCTTACGCACGGCGCTCGTCATGACGACACCTCGCCGGTTGTCGCGTCGGCAGAGCGGGAGCCCGTCGCGGCCTCGCCCGGATCAGCGGTTCGAGCCTCAGCGGAATGGGACGGCACCGCCAACGCAATCACAGCGGCTTCTGGGTCGAGCGCATCGATCGGTGGCACGACGCCGTGCTTGCGCACCAGCAGCACGTGCATGGCCACGACGGCCACGACCGCGAGCGGGAGCAGCACCACGTGCATGCCGACCATCTGTCCGAGGTTGGTGACGTTGATCCACGAGCCGAGAGCCACCGAGTTCATGACGTCCTTGGCCTCGAACGCGATCCACTGGGCGTTGAAGTTCGTGGTGATCGTGTAGCCCGTGAAGGCGGTCGCGAGAGCCGCCATGAAACAGATCGCGCCGGTGGCCCAGGTGAGCCCTCGGTTGCCACGCCACGCTGCCATCCAGAACTTGCCCCACAGGTGCACGATCATGAAGAGGAAGAACAGCTGCACGCTCCAGAAGTGGAGACTGTTCACGAAGTGACCGGTGCTCGACTCGTGGAACCACTGCACGCCACCGATGGTGAGGATGCAGCCGGACGCGATGACGACGATGAGTGCGGTGATGGTGAGCATCCCGAAGACGTAGATCCAGGATGAGACATAGGCGGGCTGGTTCTCCGGGAGCATCTTCTCCGGAGGCAACGTGGTGATCCACTTCTTGCGGACTGACCCGGTCCACGTGGTGGGCTCGAAGTCGTCGATCGACGCAGGTGCCGCACTCGGTGTGGTGTCGGTGCTCATGACTCGTCCTTGCCCTTCGGGAAGGGCAGCAGCAGCGCGCCGACGAACAGGGCGCCCATGATGATGATCACGATCAGGTTAGGCACGGAGACGGACACCCATTCCCAGATGTCCTTATACGTCGCGGGTTGGTTCAGATCGATGCCGAGCAGATTCATGACCCCTCCAGTTGGGCGACCCTCTGAGGCGCCCTGATACAGGACACTTCTCCTGACCCCGGGGGGTAGTCGCGGCAGAGAAGTAAACGGAACCTCTCGCTTTGCTGAGGAACCTCACACGATCAAGCCAAGGCTCACCTAAGTCAGGAAGGGCTCATTCCGGCTCGTGCTGGGCGGTTGCCGGAGATGACCCTCGCCTCCGGCTCGGGCTCATTCCGGCTCGGTGACGTCTGCGATCGTCGCCGCCGTCGCCTCGAGCAGCTCCTTGGCGTCTACGCCGATCGCCACGTCGTGGGCTCCGCTGCCCAGGGTGATCTCCCCGCGGGATGCGATCGCGAAGTCGGCGATGACCGGCCACGCGGTCCGCGAGCCCAGGGGGGTGATAGTGCCGCGCTTCATCCCGGTCGCCTCGTATGCCTCATCGGCCGGCGGCATCGACATCCGCGAGATGCCCAGGAGCGCACGAAGCTTCGGCCAGGAGATGGCGCGACCACCGGGGACGAGCACGAAGAGGTAGTCGCCCTCGCCGCGTCGTACGACGAGGGTCTTGATCACGTCCGCAACCTCGACGCCGCGGGCTGCTGCCGCCTCCGCGAGGGAGTGCACCGGCGTGTCGTGGACGACGACGCGGTAGGTGAGGCCCGCAGACTCGAGGGCGGCGACGACGGCAGGTGCGGGGGTGCTCATGCAGCGATCCAACCAGGCCCGCTCAGCCCCACCAGAAGGCGGCGGCGATGGCGCAGTAGAGCGCGATGAGGGCGCACCCCTCGAACCAGGTCGACTCACCGTCCATGACCACGATCACCGCGACGATCGCTGACATCACCAGAGCGGCGATGAGCATCGGGGACAGGACGAGGGTGAACGACGCCGCACCGAGCAGGGGCGCGAGCAGGGTGATGATCGGCGCGATCGTCAGCGCAACCTGCACCGGCGACTGCAGCACGACCTGGATCGCGTAGTCCGGCTGGTTGCGTGCCATGAGCTGCACGCCGACGACGTTCTCGACAGCGTTGCCTGCGATGGCCACGATGACCAGACCGGCGAAGGTCTGGTTGATGCCGAGCGTCTCGATGGCCGGTGTCAGGGCTGAGACGAACCACTCCGAGACGAAGGCCGCGCCCACACCGGCGAGCGCGAGCATCCCGATCGCCAGACCGAGCGGCCATTCCCCGTGCTCCTCAGCGGTTCTCACTGCCTCGGCAGTCTCGTTGTCGCGAGCCACAGGAGAGTGCGACGTCTCGGTGTCGTTCTTCGACTTGCGCAGGGTTGCGACGAGCGAGAGGCCGAAGAGCAGCAGCATGACGACGGAGACGAACACCGACAGCGTGCGCTCGTGGCCCTCGGCCGGCGTGTGCAGCGCGGCCGTGAGCGCCGGGATGGCGAGGACGAGCACCGCGAGCATGAGCATGAGCCCGAGGTTGCGACCCTGCTCCGCGCTGAACTTCTGCTTGCCGTGCTTGAGGCCACCGACGACGAACGCGGCACCCAGGATGAGCAGGACGTTGGCGAGGATCGACCCGACGATCGTCGACTTCACGACGTCGTCGAGGCCCGCCTTGAGGCTGAACGCGATGACGAACAGCTCCGGCAGGTTGCCCAGGGCGCTCTGGAGTATTCCGGTCGCCGCCGGACCGAGCCGCTCGCCCAGGGCGTCGACGCTGCGACCGACGAGGGAGGCGAGCACGGCGAGCGCCGCGCCCGCCACCACGAAGTTGAGCACCTCCGAAGTGGAGACATAGTTCAGCACCCCGGCAACCAGGGTGGTGCCCCCGGCCAGGCCGAGGAGGATCTTGTCGCGGCCCGAGAACACCGACGTCGCGACAGCAGCAGTGGTCACCGCGACAGCCTGCCAGTCCGTCCTCGAGTTACTGCCGCAATCACCGGGTTTCGCCCGGCTCAAACCGAGGATCTGGGCAGTAGTTCACGTCCTGAATGCTCGTCGAGCGCTGTAAGGGTCGTTGCGAGGGAGTGGGCCAGGCGTTGGCGCAGGGGCTGGGCGCGGTCGGTCAGGGCGTGCTGGCGGCGTACGTAGTCGGATCGTCCGTCGGGCGTCTCGACTCGGACCGGTGCGTAGCCGAGCGACGACAGGTCGTACGGCGCGGCCTCCATGTCGAGGCGGCGGGTGTCGCGCGCGAGAGCGAAGCAGTCTGCGACGAGGTCGCTCCCGACGTACGGCGCGTACTTCGCCGACCACTTGTAGAGGTCCATCGAGGCGTGCAGACAGCCGGGCTGGTCGAGGTCGGGCTGCGTCTCGCGCGTCGGCACCATCTCATTGAGCGGGACTGCCTCTGGTGTGAAGAACCGGAACGCGTCGAAGTGCGTGCACCGCACTCCGGTCTGGTCAACCGTCTCCCGGATCGCTTGAGCATCGAGGCGAAGCGGCCACGACTCGTGACGCACCTCGTCCTGGTCGAGTCCGTAGACCATGGCCCATTCGTGCATCCCGAAGCATCCGAACCGACCGGGCCGTGCGTGCGTCTGGCGCAGGAGCCCCTCGATCCACGCGAGCCCGTCACGACGCCGAGCGAGCCGCGCGACGTCCACGGTGATCGCGGTCCGACTACCCACCTCGACCGTGGTGTACGCCGGATCGCTGGTCAGGGGAGTCTCGCCGGCGAGCGCGACGCCGAATCCGGGATGCCACCGGCGCAGGTGCCCAGGGCGGGTGGGGTAGTACTCGAACAGGAAGTCGTCCACCGGGTGACTGCGTCCGCGAGACGCCCGCTCGAGCCGTCCGGCAGTCCACGTGTCGACCTTCGCGGCGTGCGCCGCAGTGCGCGACGCCCACTCGTCCTCCTCCAGCACGAGGAGGGAGCCAGCCACAACCGTCACCTCACCATTCTCAGTCATCAGGGCACCGGCAGCTAGCTCGCGATGCTGGCGCAAGTGTTGCCGAGGCGCAGGGTTCAGCCGCAGTTGCGCCAGCATGGCGGGCACGGATCGGAGGTCAGGCGGCGGGGCGGTGGCCTCGGTCGACGAGGGTGCTGACGTGCTCGAGGGCGTCGGCGACGATCGTGAGCATCTCGTCGATGAGCGCCGTGTCGGCGACCAGCGGGGGCGAGAGCTGGATGACGGGTTCGGCGCGGTCGTCGAGGCGACAGAGCAGCCCGGCGTCCCACATCCGGGACGAGAGCACGTCACGCAGCAACCAGTCAGCTTCGGCGGATGTGAACGCCAGCTTGGAGTCCTTGTCCTTGACCAGCTCCAGCGCCCAGAAGTGCCCGGCTCCGCGTACGTCACCGACGAGCGGCAGGTCGCGCATGGTCTCGAGCCGCGCCCGGATCTGCGGCTCGTTGTGGCGGACGTGGGCGATGACGTCCTCGCGTTCGATGATGTCGAGCACGGTCAGTGCGATGGATGCCGAGAGCGGGTGACCGCCCCACGTGAGTCCGTGGGCGAACGTCGTACGTCCGCTGGTGAACGGCTCCGCCACCCGGCCGTGCACCACGACACCACCCAGCGGTGCGTGGCCGGCCGTGACGCCCTTCGCGAAGGTGATGATGTCGGGCACGACCCCAAATCGCTCGCAGGCGAACCAGTGGCCCACGCGTCCGAATCCGGTGATCACCTCGTCGGCGACGAGCAGGATCCCGTGGCGGTCGCAGATGTCGCGCAGACCTGACCAGTAGCCGGCGGGAGGCATGTAGGAGCCGCCTGAGTTCTGCACCGGCTCGGCGATGAGCATGGCGATGGTGTCGGCGCCCTCGAACTCGATCGCCGCCTCGATCTCCTCGAGCAGGGCATCGCAGAACGCAGCCTCGTCGTCGCCGAGCGGGTGCCGATAGGCATAGGTCGGGGACACGTGGTGGGTCGGCACCGCGAGCGGCTCGAAGGGTGCGCGTGCGGCGGCGTAGCCAGTGAAGCTCAGCGCGCCGAGCGACGTGCCGTGGTAGGCGTAGCGACGCGCGATTGCCTTGCGGCGCTGGGGTTCTCCGCGTTGGGTGTGCCACTGGCGCGCGAGCTTCCAGGCCGACTCCACGGCCTCGCTGCCGGAGCTCGTGAAGAACACGTGCTCCATGCCGTCGGGGGCGTAGGACGCGATGCGCTCGGCGAGCTCGATCGCGGCCGGGTGCGCGACGGTCCAGGTCGGGGTGAAGACCAGCTCGGAGAGCTGGCGAGTCGCTGCCTCGCCGACCTCGGCGCCGTACGAGTGGCCGAGGTTGGTGCAGAACAGCCCGGAGAGGCCGTCGATGAAGCGTCGGCCGTGCGAGTCGATCACGTGGCAGCCGTCGCCGCGCACGAACACCGGCAGGTCGCTCTGCCCGAAGCGCGACATGTCGGTGAAGTTGAGCAGCAGGTGGTCGCGCAGACCGCGCTGCAGTCGCGCTGGCTCGCGCGCCGCCGCGCCCCCCACCGACCGCCGCGCCGTAGGTGGCGTCGTCGCTGTGGCATCGCCGCGCGGGGCAGGGTCCGTCGGCGCCGTCAGACCGGCGCGTGAGACGGCCGCGCCGACGCCCGCGTCGTCGGGGGAGGGAGTTCCAGTGGTGTGCGTGGCCGTCATGGCCAGTCCTCGCATCCGTCGCCGTACCTGAACAATCGTTCAGGTGATGCTGAACAATCATTCAGGATTATCGTCAGAATACGTCATCCCCTCCCGTGTCTGTCAACAACCGCGCCCAGCACTCACCCCAACGTGCTTGATGATGAATGTGCCCCTCACTGCCATAGGCGCACGCGAGGCGCCCCACTGCATCCACAGCTGGATCCACCTGTGGACACAGTGGGGCGCTCCACGTGCGCCTATGGCACTCCGGGGCACATTCACCGGGAAAGGGGGCCAGGGTGGAGGCGGGCGGGCGGGGTGTGGGGTCAGGGGCGTTTGGCTGGGGGGCGGCGCTTGGTCTTGATGAGCTGGCGCAGGGGGATGTCGAGCTCGGCGGCGGCTGACTCGAGCCAGAGGTCGGTCATCCGATCCTCGGGCACTTCCGGGTCGCGCAAGGCGACCTGCACCGCGAGTCCGTCCATGAGGGCGGCGAGCCGAACGGCGGTGGCCTGGGCATCGGCACACCGGAAAGATCCTTCAGCCACACCGGCATCGATGCACTCCCGCAGGGTCTGGCGCCACCGGGCATCGAGCGCACGACGTAGGGCGCGAGCCTGGCCGTCGCGCAGGGCGCGCACCCAGACCTCCATCCAGAGCGACCAGTTGCCGACCGCCGGCCCGGTGTCGCAGCCGAGCTCACCGATCACGCGGAGGCGCTCGACCGCGCCCGCTTTCGGCGGCAGGGCCTGCGCGAGATCGGTGTAGAAGTCGTCCTCCACCGAGCCGAGTGCTTCGGCGAGCGCACCGTCGAGCGTCTTGAAGTGGTAGACGACGAGGGCCGGCGATGTCCCTGCCATCGCGGCGATGTCCGCGATGCGGGCGCCGGCGAAGCCCTTCTCCTTGAGCACCTCGACCGCCGCGGCGAGAATACGTCGACGACGCTCCTCGGGAGCCTTGGCCGCGAGCGACGTGCGACTGGTCAATCCCACTCCTCGGATACGAATCCTGATTCATCGTTCAGCGTGGGGTGACGGACCCCCACCCACTGTCGACGTACGTCGTCTATCCTCCCGCACCGGAGTCCCGCGAGCGCGCAGGCACGCACCGGGCGTGGGTCCACCACGCTGGCCGCCATGGTGGGACGACCGGACCGCCGCGTGAGGCACCATGGAGTCATGACCGAACCGGCGCCGTCGCCGACGCGACCCCAGGGTCAGACGCCATCGGTCCGACCGCTCGACCTCGACGTCGACCTCGTGCCGGACCAGACCACCGACGACACCGAAACCGGATGGGGTACGGAGTCTCGCGCCGATGTCGACCCGGCCACCGTGCTGCGTCGCTATCTCGACGAGAAACCCCCGCACCACGGCGACTGAGGTCGCTGCGGCACGGGGGCTCGGTGTCTCGCACCGCGCGTCTGAGGGCGACGGATCGCGTCGCAGCCAGCCGCGGCAGGCCGTGCAGGTCAGCCGTTGTTGCGGGCCAGACCGTCGCGGATCTCGCGGAGCAGGGTGATCTCCTCGGCCTCGGCGACCTCTTCTTCCTTGACGAAGCGTGCGCGAAGCTTGTTGACCGGCACGACGACGATGAAGTAGATCGCCGCGGCGACGATGACGAAGTTGACGATAGGCGTCAGCACCAGACCGAGGCTGAAGTCGGCCTTGTTGATCGTGAAGGTGCCGACGGAGTTCAAGTCCGGCTGGCCGAAGATCGCGGCGATGAGCGGGGTGATGATGCCGTCGCTGAGGCCCTTGACGATGGCACCGAACGCGGTGCCGATGACGACGGCGACAGCGAGGTCGACGACGTTGCCGCGCATGAGAAAGTCGCGGAATCCCTTGACCACGAGTGACCTCCAGGTCGGGTATGACTGGGGCGACCCGGTTGGTGCCACCCTCCTCGCGGTCACGGACTGTAGCCAACTGCGGCGGCATCGGCCACTAGCTCGAGCAGATGCTCCGGGTGTGACTATTTGCGTGACAACCCGTCATCCTGACCGCATGATGAAAGAGAGACGGCCGCGCACACCGGCGCGGGCGATGTCGAGCGCCTGCGCGGTGGTCGTAGCGACAACCAGGAGCGACCCGTCACTCCCTGTCACATCACCACTACTCGCGAAAAGGCTCCCGTCACCCCCGGATGACCGCGACGGCACCACGAGGACGCGTACGCCGGTCGCGACCACCGAGGCGCTCGCTGTGCTGCCGCCGCCGCTTCCGTCGCCCGAAGCCGCGGCGATGACGTCGATGACATCACCGGTGCGCACCAACGCGGTCGCGGCGGCGTCGGCAACCCGCAGCGGTGTTGCCACAGTGCCTGAGGCCAAGGCGCGCAGCAGCACCGAGTCGAGCAGATCGCGGTCGCGGAGCACCTCGCCGGCGTGCACGGGTGCGATCAGGGTGCGCCCGGTCGCGTCCGCGGTCGAGGTCTCGACATCGGCGACGAGGCTGTCGCTGCGTCGCTCGCCCAGCGCGAGGTCGCCCGGTTGCAGCGCTGCGCCCGGAACGAGGTCGCGGGCCGCGACGACCACGCGCGTCATCGCGGCGGGCGCGGGTGCCACCGCCGAGGCGAGGGACCAAGCCACTACCGCCGCAAGAAGAGCCGCAAGGAGCCGCCGATGTCGTCGGAAGCGGCGTACCCAGGGCGACGGGCGTCCCGGGATCCGTGCGTCGCTGTCGAGCGACGGACGGGAGGGGGCGACGACGGGGCGGAGCGTGAGCAGGCGCACCCGGGCACGGTAGGCAGCGCGGCCGTTGAGCTGCTCGGCTCGTCCACAGGTGTCGGCGGGCGGCAGTCGCCCGTCCCCAGGTCAGGCCGCGGACCCCGCGGAGCCCGAACCGCCGGTGGAACCGGAGCCGGAGCCTGACGATCCCGAACCGGAGGATCCCGACCCGGAGGATCCCGACCCGGACGAACCCGACCCGGACGAACCCGAGTCCGAGGAGCCCGAGCCAGATCCCGAGGAGCCAGAGCCGGACGAATCGCTCGAGGACGAGGAGCCCGACGAGCCCGAGTCAGACGACGAGCTGCTGGCGGCGGCCACCGTG
>JANXWJ010000225.1 GCA_025351185.1 Candidatus Nanopelagicales bacterium | reverse complement strand
GCCAGCGCCGCTACGTCGAGAGCCTGTCGGCCTATGCCCGCCAGTTCCTCGGCCAGATGGACAAGCCCGACGTCGACTTCATCGAAGGCCTCTCACCTGCGGTCTCCATCGACCAGAAGTCGACCAACCGCAACCCTCGATCGACCGTAGGAACCATCACCGAGGTCTATGACTACCTCCGCCTCCTCTATGCCCGGGCCGGCCGCCCGCACTGCCCCGTGTGCGGGCGCGACATCGCGCGGCAGACGCCGCAGCAGATCGTCGACCGGATCCTCGAGCTCGACGCCGGCGCTCGCTTCCAGGTGCTCGCACCGGTGATCCGCGAGCGCAAGGGTGAATACTCCGACCTCTTCCGCCAGCTCCAGGCTCAGGGCTTCTCCCGCGCCCGCGTCGACGGTGTCGTGCACTCGCTGGCCGAGCCGCCCACGCTGAAGAAGCAGGAGAAGCACACGATCGAGGTGGTCGTCGACCGGCTCTCGGTCAAGGCCGCCTCCAAGCGCCGGCTCACCGACTCGGTCGAGACCGCGCTGCGGCTCTCGAGCGGGCTGGTCACCCTCGACTTCGTCGACCTGGCCGAGGACGACCCGGACCGCGAGCGGATGTTCTCCGAGCACCTGGCCTGCCTCTATGACGGACTGTCCTTCGAGGAGCTCGAGCCGCGGTCGTTCTCCTTCAACTCACCGTTCGGCGCCTGTCCGGAGTGCACCGGCCTCGGCACCCGGATGGAGGTCGATCCCGAGCTCATCATCAGCGACCCGTCGATGACGCTGGCCGAGGGCGCGATCGGCCCCTGGTCGAGCGGGCACATCAGCGACTACTTCGAGCGGTTGCTCGGCGCGCTCGGCGAGGAGCTCGGCTTCACCCTC
Source organism: Candidatus Nanopelagicales bacterium (assembly GCA_025351185.1). Taxonomy (GTDB): domain Bacteria; phylum Actinomycetota; class Actinomycetes; order S36-B12; family CAIYMF01; genus Longivirga. The sequence continues at coordinate 1,442 of JANXWJ010000225.1, read as the reverse complement.
GAGTCGTCCTGGGAGTCGCTGTCGGCCAAGGCCAAGAAGGCGATCCTGCAGGGGCACTCGACCCAGGTCCACGTCCGCTACAAGAACCGTTATGGCCGCGAGCGCAGCTATCACACGGCGTTCGAGGGCGTGATCCCCTACGTCCAGCGTCGGCACGCCGAGGCCGACACCGACACCAGCCGGGAGCGCTTCGAGGGCTACATGCGCGAGGTCCCGTGCCCCGCGTGCAACGGCGCGCGTCTCAAGCCGATCAGCCTGTCGGTCACCATGGGCGGCAAGTCGATCGCCGAGGTCGCGTCCCTCCCCATCGGCGACTGCGCGGAGTTCCTGCTGAGCCTCACCCTGTCGTCGCGCGAGACGCAGATCGCCGAGCGGGTGCTCAAGGAGGTCAACGAGCGGCTGCGCTTCCTCGTCGACGTCGGCCTCGACTACCTCAGTCTCGACCGCGCCGCGGGCACGCTCGCCGGCGGCGAGGCCCAGCGCATCCGGCTCGCGACCCAGATCGGCTCGGGCCTCGTGGGCGTGCTCTACGTCCTCGACGAGCCGAGCATCGGCCTGCACCAGCGCGACAACCGACGCCTCATCGAGACCCTGATCCGGTTGCGCGACCTCGGCAACACCCTCATCGTCGTCGAGCACGACGAGGACACGATCCGGCAGGCCGACTGGGTCGTCGACATCGGTCCGGGTGCGGGCGAGCACGGCGGGCAGGTCGTCGTGTCGGGCACGGTGCAGGACCTCCTCGACCACCCCGACTCGATGACCGGCGCCTACCTCTCGGGCCGCCGCAGGATCGAGATCCCCGCCGTACGCCGTCCGATCACGCCGGGTCGAGAGCTCATCGTCGAGGGCGCGCGCGAGCACAACCTCAAGGACGTCGACGTGACGTTCCCACTCGGGTGCTTCGTCGCGATCACCGGAGTCAGCGGCTCAGGGAAGTCGACCCTCGTCAACGACATCCTCTACACCACGCTGGCCCGCGAGCTCAACGGCGCGCGCTCGGTTCCTGGCCGGCACCGGCGCGTGCGAGGTCTCGAGCACCTCGACAAGGTCGTGCACGTCGACCAGAGCCCCATCGGTCGCACGCCGCGGTCCAACCCGGCGACCTACACGGGTGTCTTCGACCACGTCCGCAAGCTCTTCGCGGAGACACCCGAGGCGAAGATGCGCGGCTATCTGCAGGGCCGCTTCTCCTTCAACGTCAAGGGCGGACGCTGCGAGGCGTGCGCCGGTGACGGCACGATCAAGATCGAGATGAACTTCCTGCCCGACGTCTACGTGCCGTGCGAGGTCTGCCACGGCGACCGCTACAACCGCGAGACCCTCGAGGTGCACTTCAAGGGCAAGACCATCGCTGAGGTCCTCGCCGACGAGATCATCAATGTCGAGAAAGGAAACATGCAATCTTCCTACGCCCTCAAGAAGAAAGAGGAAATCGAAAA
>JANXWJ010000184.1 GCA_025351185.1 Candidatus Nanopelagicales bacterium | reverse complement strand
ACGACGACGAAGTTCCCGAGATCGGACATGAGTCGACCGTACGTAGGTTCGCGGTCACCTGTGACCACGATGAGTGCACCTTGTGCCTAAACATGGTACTTCCCACAGTGGTGGGAGCGCTCCATCGAGACCGTGAGGGGCGCCTGGCGTGCGCCTATGGCACTCCAGGGCACCTTCATCAGGTTCAGCCGGGTCGGGGAGTCGGGTGGGTGGTGGTAGGTCAGCGGAGGGCTTCGAGGAGGGTGCGGATGGCGAGGAGGCCGTCGTGCACGTCGGTGAAACGGGTGGTGAGCGGAGCCAGGCCGACGCGGATGCCGTCGGGGTGGCGGAAGTCGGGGATGACACCGCGGTCGGCGAGCGCCTGGGTGACGGCGAGCGCATCGGGGTGCCCGAGGGTGATGTGGGCGCCGCGCAGGGCGGCGTCGCGGGGAGAGGCCAGCGTGACGGCTAGCCCGGTCTCGCCGGTGCCCGCCAGCCAGCGGTCGTAGAGGTCGACGGCGTAGGTCGTGAGAGCGAGGGACTTCGTGCGGACTGCCGCCATGCCCGCCTCCGCGAGCAGGCCCACCCCGACATCGACCGCCGCGAGCGCTGTCGCTGACGGCGTGCCCGTCATGAAGCGGCGGACGCCGACGGCGGGGGAGTAGTCCGGGCTCATTGCGAACACGTCGGAGTGACCCATCCAGCCGGGCACCGGGTTGCGCATCGCGCCGTGGTGCTCGGGCGCCGCCCAGATCCACGCCGGGGCACCCGGACCACCGTTGACGTACTTGTAGGAGCAGCCGATCGCGAAGTCGGCGCCGATTCCCGGAAGGTCCAGCGGCACCGATCCGATCGCATGGGAGCAGTCCCACACCACCAGGGCACCGGCATCGTGCGCCGCCTGGGTGATCCCCGCCAGCTCCGCGATCGCACCCGAGCGGTAGTCGACGGCCGAGAGCAGCACGACGGCGACATCGTCGTGCAGAGCGCCGGCCACCTGCATGGCCGTCACCGGGTCGATGGGCAGCGGGGCGGCGGGGTCGAGCGGCCCGAGCCAGCGCACCGAGCCACCACGTCGTCGGGTGACCTCGGCGGCCACGTAGCGGTCGGTCGGGAACTCACCCTTGTGCGCTACGACCGTCGAGCGGTCCGGACGCAGGTCGAGCGCGGCCTCGAGGACCTTGAACACGTTGACCGTGACGTTGTCGCACACGACCGTCTCGCCCGGACCGGCCCCCAGCAGCGTGGTGCCGAGGCGGTCGCCGACCTCGAGCGGGAGATCCATCCAGCCCTCGTCCCACGAGCGGATGAGGCGGTCGGCCCACTGCTCGTGCAGCACTGCGGCGACTCGGGGCGCGGTCTCAGAGGGCATGCGCCCCAGGGAGTTTCCGTCGAGGTAGACGACCGAATCGTCCGGGATCTCGAAGCGCGAGCGGAACGGGGCCAGCGGATCTGCCTCGTCCAGGGCTTCGGCGTAGGACCGGGCGGCAGTGTCAGTCATGTCGTTCAGCGTGCCACGTCAACGCGGACCGCGCCGGGCACGCCTCGGGCTATCGCGCGGTGGACGCGGAGGCCGATGACAGGGCCGCAGCTCGTGATGCGGCGATCTTCGCCGTGGCCCGTGTCGGCACGAGCACTGTCTCGCCGCCGACGGGCACGACCCGGCGCGCGACGAGGAAGGGGTGACCCGTGGTCGGGAAGCCCCAGAACGTCTCAACCTTGGCGACGTCACCGCAGGAGTTGGTGTGGATCATCCACTGCGTCTTCCCGCCGTCGGGAGAGCCGAGGTACATCACCACGTGCTTGTAGGGGCAGCCGCCCTGCGGGCAGGTGTCATAGAGGACGAGGTCGCCGGGGCGTAGCAGGTTGGTGGGGACCTGCGCGTAGTGCGGGTCGAGCGGCACACCGTCCCACGGAACCATGTTGCGGGTCGACGGCGCCCAGCCGGCGCCGGACGTGCCGAGGCCGGCGCCCTCGTGATAAGCACGGGAGACGAAGGACGAGCAGTCCATCCGGAAGGGCAGCAAGCGGCCGGCTCCGCCGCAGGCGTAGGCAGCGCCGAGATGCTGGAAGGCCCAGGTGATCGCGAGCGCGGCCTGCGGTGTTGCCGCCAGCTTGACGGCCGAGCTGCAGAGCGCCGCGACACCGATCGTGGACGCACCGTCGCGCAGGGTGGAGACCACTTCGACGGCCGGGCAGCCGTCGGGGCCGATCGCCACCTGCGGCGGCACGATCTCCATCGTGCGCAGCCGAGCGTCGAGCGAGGTGACGGTCGCTTGCGCGGTCGTCACCTGGGCCGCAGCGACGTCGACTCCGGCGCGCGCCAGCACGAGGCGCTGGTCGATCGCATCCTCCATCGCCTGCGCGAGCCCGACGTTGACCGTGGCAGCGAGCGAGGCGTTGATGACGCCGTTGGCCGTCTGTCGTGAGATGCGCAGGTTGTCGAGGCGCAGCAGGAATCCGTTGGGACCGTCGGTGACCACGGTGCCGAAGGCGCCGAGCCCGCCGTCACCCTGCTGATAGAGCAGCCGGACGACGTCATTGGCGTCACCCTGCGCCGCCTCGGCTGCAGCCTTGTTCTGCCAGATCGCCGAGTCGGCGGCATTGCGCTGGCCGAGGAGACCCGAGACGGTCGCCTGTGCCGCGCCGACCCGCGCCTGGAGGATCGGCACGGAGGCGACAGCCGCCTCGCGCTGCGCCGAGAGGGCGAGGTACTCGTCGTACTGCCCGAGGTCCGGGCCGACTCCGTCGCCGGGTGTCAGCGGGACGTAGGTCAGCGACGGCGAGGGATCAGGAGTCGCGGATGTCGACGTCGAACCGGGGGTGACGCTGGGTGTCGGCGTGACGGTGCGAGCGCCGCCGCTCGGTGCGGACGGCGCGGGGTCGCTGTGCGAGCCGGTCGGACCGGGCGTCGGAGTCGGGCTGCCGGACGGTGACGTGGAGTCGGTGGGCACCGGCGTCGAGGAATCGGTCGGGGTCGCCCCGGTGGTGTCGGTCGGCGACGGTGACACGGCGGCTGCGGCGTCGGTCGGGGTCGGCGCGATGTCGGCGTAGGCGGTGCCCGCGATGCCGCTCAGGGCGAGCGCGCAGAGCACTCCCGCGACCACGGGGCGCCGAACTCGGGAGGTCACGGGTCAATCCCCGCGCCTGCCGAGGTACGGCTCGGGTACGACGGGAGACGGACGGGTGACATGAAGATGACCAGATGGTGTCGGGCCGCGCGAGGAGAGCGGGGATGCCGTTCGTCCCGGATCCCCCGCAGCCCATGCTCGCGCCCACCGTGCCACCCCTCCATCCTCCGGTGCGGCGGAGGGCGACGCACCCCCCAAATTGCGGTGCCGGGACCGGTTGCGCACCGCGACGACGTGGCTCACCCGTGCTGCGCTTGTGGACCTCCGACCGGCCCATCCAGGGCCTCGCGGCGACCGGTCGATCAAGGTCTCCGCACTGGTGCCGCAAGGCTTGCTCATGACCCCGCAGGGCTGGTTCACGCCGTTCCTGGCTGGCCCCTCATGTCGCTGTGTGCGGACCCCGCACTCGGCCGTCACGACCTTGTGCGCGCCGCCGATCTGGCCATGCGTCGGGCCAAGATGCTAGGTGGCGCTGCGGTGAGTGACTTCGACCACGACCTCGACGCGGCCCTGGCGCAGCCCGAGCGACCGGTCGCTCGTCGACTGACTCCGGACCGCGACCTCGGTCGTGACGGTGCAGCTGGCCGCGGATACCCGCGCTGAGCTCCCTGATCTGATCGGTAGACTTTGCGTCGTTCGTGCCCCGTTATCTCAGTTGGCAGAGAACTCGCCTTGTAAGCGAGGTGTCCTCGGTTCGATTCCGAGACGGGGCTCCACGTGCGTGACGTGCGTTCACCGAACGCTGTCCGTCATCGCGTGCGGCCGGAGGGAGCACCACCTCGTGGCGGAACCCCAGCTCGCACTCCAGCACATGGTCCCGCGCCCGTTGGCCATCGTCTTCGGCGGCGGTGGCTCTCGAGGTGCGGTGCAGCTCGGCATGCTCCAGGCGCTGGCGGAGACCGACCTTCGGCCCGACCTCGTCGTCGGCACGAGCGTGGGTTCGCTCAACGGCGCGATCTTCGCGTCGGACCCCGATCTGGCGGCGGTGAAGCTCGCCGAGATCTGGGCGCGGATGGACCGCCAGCAGGTCTTCCCCGGCGGCTTCTTCCTCAAGACGCTCGCCGCCACCACGGCAGGACGGTCCTACGTCTTCGACCCCACGCCGCTCTCGGACCTGATCGCGGAGTATCTCCCGGTCAGTCGGATCGAGGATCTCGAGCTTCCGTTCACCGCGATCGCCACCGACCTCGACTCCGGAGTGCGGGTCGAGCTGGACTCTGGTGATCTGCGCACGGCCCTGCTGGCGTCATCCGCCGTGCCGGTGGCCTTCCCGTCGGTCGAGATCGGTGGGCGACGGCTCGTCGACGGAGGACTCGTCGCGAACATCCCGATCCGCCAGGCGGTCGCACGGGGCGCGAAGTCGGTGCTGGTCCTCGACTGCGGGATCTTCGGCGCAGCCGGCAGGTGGTCTCAGGGGATCTTCGGCGTGGTCGTGCAGTCGCTGGCGATCGCCGGCCGCCAGCAGGTCACGGTCGATCTCGCCGTCGCAGCCGACATCCCGGTGCTGTATTTCCCGGTGCCCGCGTCGATCCTGACGACCATCTTCGACTTCGAAGGCACGGCGGTCCTGGCGCAGGAGTCCTTCGAGCAGGGCCGGAGCGCGCTCGCCCATCTCGCCGAGCACGGGCCGACTTCGTCCATGCTCCAGCCCGGGATCTACGGCGATCCGCCGATGGCGGTCCTCAATCCGGAGATCGACGCCCTGCGGCGGATGCTCCCCGACCCGAGGCAGCCCTAGCGCGAGTCGGTGCAGACGACAGCGGTCTCGAGCGTCGGATCCCCTCGACCGCCGGTCCGGCGCTAACCGCGAGGGTGCAGGTCGTCGACCCACCGCACGATCTCGGGATCGGCGACCGCGTCGACATCGACGAGATTGACTACGACCGGCTCCTGCCCGCTGCGCACCAGAACGCACGACAGGGGTGAGTCGCCCGCGTTGATCTCCTGGTGCGGCACGTAGGGCGGCACGTGGATGAAGTCGCCGGGGCCGGCGTCAGCGACGTACTCCAGCCGATCGCCCCAGCGCATACGGGCCAGGCCGGTGACTACATAGATCACGCTCTCGACAGGTCCGTGGTGGTGCGCGCCGGTCTGCGCCAACGGCTCGATGACGACCGTGCCCGCCCACAGCGACTCAGCGCCGACCCGTGCCGCCGTGATCGCCGCCGCGCGCGTCATCCCGGGCGTCTGCGCCGTCGCGCTGTCCAGATCGCTGGACCGCACCACGTGAACCCCGTCGTGACGCCACCGCGCACCACTCATCGCAACCTCCCGTGCCCGAGTGCCTCGCGCGACTGTCGTCGACGCGCACTGCTCGACGACAGTACGACCAGGTGCTGCTGGACGAGGGCGAACCACTAGCGTCACGGACATGACGACCAACGCGACTCGTGTGGCACTCGATGTGCCGCAGGTGCAGCGTCGCGTCATCCGCACGCTGTCGGCGTCGCAGATGTTCGGCGGCATCGCCGTCGCGGGGTCGGTGCCAGCAGGTGCCCTCATCGCAGCATCGCTGGGCGGCGACCAGTTTGCCGGGCTCGCGCAGACGTTCGGCGTGCTCGGTGCGGCGGTGTTCGCGCTGCCTCTGGCCCGGATCGCGCTCAACCGGGGACGGCGAGCCGCACTGTCGGTCGGGTATGGCCTCGGCTGCATCGGCGCTGTCGTCGTGGTGGTGGCAGGGGCGATCCGCCTCGCCCCGCTGGTGCTTCTCGGCACGTTGCTCGTCGGTGTCGCATCTGCTGCGGGATATCAGGCGCGCTATGCCGCCACCGATCTCGCCGTCGAGTCGCACCGGGCGAGGGCGTTGTCGATCGTCGTGTGGGCGGGCACGGTCGGTGCGGTGCTCGGCCCCAACCTGCTCAACCCCTCCGGCAACATGGCGCTGTCCGTCGGCCTTCCGCAGCTGACGGGTCCCTATCTGCTCGCCGCAGCGATGCTGGCGCTCGCCGTCGTCGTGCTGTTCCTCCTGCTTCGGCCCGATCCCTATCTGCTGGCCCGGAAGATCGCCGCGAAGGCCAGCGCCAGCGGCGAGCTCGCGCCGCGGCCGCGGCTGCGCGACGGCATCGAGCACCTGCGCCAGCACCGCCGCGCGATGCTCGGCGTCACGTCGGTGGCGCTCGGTCACGTCGTGATGGTCAGCGTGATGGTGATGACGCCGGTGCACATGGCACACGTCGACGTCTCGCTGCAGCTCATCGGGCTCGTCATCAGCGTGCACGTTCTCGGGATGTACGCCTTCTCCCCGCTCGTCGGCTGGCTCGTCGACCGTCTGGGGCGCCTGTCGATGGTGCTCGTCGGGGTGGGCATCCTGCTGGCCTCGTGCGTCGTGTGCGGCCTCGCACCCGCCGACTCCGTGCCCGTGCTCGCCGTCGGTCTCTTCCTGCTGGGACTCGGCTGGTCGTGCACCCTGATCGCCGGCTCGACCCTCGTGACCGACGACGTGAGCGAGAACGAGCGCCCGGCCGTCCAGGGGCTGTCCGACCTCGTCATGAACCTCGCCGCAGCGATCGGTGGCGCCATCGCCGGGATCATCGTGGCGACGTCGTCCTATTCCGTGCTCTGTGCCGTCACGGCTGTTCCGGTCCTGACTCTCGGCGCCCTCGTCGTACGCGAGCGCGTCGCCGAGCGCTGATCCCGGAGCCGCGCTCGAGCCTCTCGGCAGGGTGCGCAGGTAGCCTCGAGCGACAGCAACGGACGGAGGTGCGGGAATGGGTCACGACCACGAGCACGGCGTGCGCGATGCCGCCGTGACGCATCGTCGACCGCTCACCATCGTGCTCGCGATCTCCTCGGTGATCCTCGTCGCCGAGGTGGTCGGCGGGCTGCTGTCAGGGAGCCTCGCCCTGCTGGCCGACGCCGGGCACATGCTGGCTGACGTCGCGGGGCTCTCCCTGGCGCTCGTCGCCGCCACGCTGTCGCTGCGACCCGCGACGGCGGAACGCACGTGGGGCTATCGACGTGCCGAGGTCGTCGCTGCCGCTGCGCAGGCGGGGCTCCTTCTCGCGGTCGGCATCGCGATCCTCGTCGAGGGGGTTCGGCGGCTCGTCGAGCCGCCCGAGCTCGAGACCGGCGTGATGTTCTGGTTCGCACTCGTCGCGCTGCTCGGCAACGCCGTCTCCGTGCTCGTGATGTCGAGGATCCAGAGCGGAAACCTCAACACCCGCGCGGCATCTCTCGAGGTGATCACCGATGCGCTCGGCGCTCTCGCTGTCGTCATCGCGTCGCTCCTCATCGCACGGTTCGGGTGGCTACGGGCCGACGCGGTGATCTCGATCGCGATCGCGCTGCTCATCGTCCCGCGCACCCTGCGGCTCCTGCGCGAGTCGGTCGACGTGCTCCTCGAGGCGACCCCGCGTGGCGTCGATCTCGAGGACGTACGCGCGCACCTGCTCGGGGTCGCGCACGTGCTCGAGGTGCACGATCTGCACGCGACGCAGGTGGCCACCGATCTCCCGGTGCTGACCGCGCACGTGGTGGTCGAGGACAACTGCTTCCACGACGGACACCTGCCGCAGCTGCTCGACGAGATGCAGACCTGCCTCGCCGACCACTTCGACGTCGAGCACTCGACCTTCCAGTTCGAGCCCCCCGGCCACGGCACGCACGAGCACGCGGTCCACGCGTGAGCGGTGCCGCGTCGGCACCGCGGTCCTGACCGGCTCGCCGACGACTGCCCGGGGCACCACGAACTGACGCGCGAGTCAGTCCAGGTGCTTGCCCGGTGCCGTGCGGAGGCACATCATGGCGGCACGGGTGAGCAACGGAGGATGTCGTAGGCATGTCGGTTCAGGAGTGGTCGGCCGACGCGGCCACCGAGATCGTCCGGGCGCACTCCGGCGTGCGCGGTGCGCTCCTCCCTGTCCTGCACGCGCTGCAGGAGCGGTTCGGCCACCTCGGTCCCGAGGCCACCCGGCTGGTGGCGAAGGAGCTCAACCTCTCGCGCGCCGATGTCCACGGCGTCGTCACGTTCTACTCCGACTTCCGCACCGCTCCGCCCGGGCGCACCGTGATTGCTGTGTGCCGCGGTGAGGCGTGCCAGTCCTGCGGCTCGCGTGAGCTCGAGCGGCATGCCCAGCACTCGCTCGGCATCGGCTTCGGAGAGACCACCGCAGACGGATCAGTCACGCTCGACCAGGTGTTCTGCCTCGGCAACTGTGCGCTGTCGCCCGCGGTGCAGATCGACGGCCGGCTCGTCGGTCGGGTCGATGCCGACCTGTTCGACCGCCTCGTCTCCGACGCGGCGGCCCGCTGATGAGCACCACCGTCTACATCCCTTGCGACTCCGCCGCTCGCTCGGTCGGCGCCGACGAGGTGGCGCTCGCGCTGCTCGCGGAAGCTGAGCTGCGCGGGCTCGACATCTCCATGGTGCGCAACGGATCTCGCGGGATGCTCTGGCTCGAGCCGCTGGTGGAGGTCGACACGGTCCGCGGTCGCATCGCCTACGGCCCGGTCTCGGCAGACGACGTCGCCGCCCTCCTCGACGGCGGAATGCTCGACGGCGCCGCCCACCCGCGGTGCCACGGGGTCACTGATGAGCTGCCATGGCTCGCCCGGCAGCAGCGGGTCACCTTCTCCAGGGTCGGCGTGATCGATCCGCTCTCGCCCGCGGACTATGCCGCCCACGGCGGGCTCGCCGGCCTTCGCGCAGCCCTGGGGATGCGGCCGACGCAGGTCGTCGACGCCGTCACCGAGTCCGGGCTCCGCGGTCGCGGCGGTGCCGGCTTCCCCACCGGGATCAAGTGGAAGACGGTCGCGGAGGCATCAGACCCGACGAAGTTCTTGTGCTGCAACGCCGATGAGGGTGACAGCGGCACGTTCGCCGACCGCATGCTCCTCGAGGGTGACCCGTTCACCCTCATCGAAGGCATGGTCATCGCGGCCTACGCCGTGGGTGCCGTCGAGGGCTATGTCTATGTGCGCTCGGAATACCCCGATGCCATCGCGACGCTGCGTCGTGCTGTCGAGATCGCCTACGAGGAGGCCTGGCTCGGCGCCGACGTGCTGGGTCGAGGCTTCCCCTTCGACCTCGAGGTCAGAGTCGGCGCTGGTGCCTACATCTGCGGGGAGGAGACCGCGATGCTCGACAGCCTCGAGGGCAAGCGGGGGATGGTGCGAGCCAAGCCACCGATCCCAGCGCTGCAGGGTCTCTTCGGTCGCCCGACTGTCGTCAACAACGTGCTCTCGCTCGCCACGGTGCCGGCTGTGCTCGCCGGTGGGGCCGAGGCCTATCGCGAGCTCGGAGTGGGGCGTTCGCGTGGCACCCAGGTCTTCCAGCTCGCGGGCAACGTCGCGCAGGGCGGCATCGTGGAGTCGGCTTTCGGGCTGTCACTGCGCGACCTCGTCGAGGGCTTCGGTGGTGGCACCGCGACCGGTCGGCCGGTGCGCGCCGTGCAGGTAGGTGGTCCGCTTGGCGCCTATCTCCCCGCGGACAGGCTCGACCTGCATCTCGACTACGAGGAGCTCGCCGCCGACGGTGCGATGCTCGGCCACGGCGGTGTCGTGGTCTTCGACGACACCGTCGACATGGGTCAGCAGGCCCGCTTCGCGATGGAGTTCTGCGCGGAGGAGTCGTGCGGCAAGTGCACGCCATGCCGGGTCGGTGCGGTGCGAGGTGTCGAGGTGATCGACGCGATCCTCCACGGGTCGCCCGACGAGCGCGGCGCCAACGTCGAGATCCTCGAGGACCTCTGCGAGCTCATGACCGACGGATCCCTGTGCGCGATGGGCGGTCTTACGCCCAACCCGGTGCGCAGCGTGCTGCGACACTTCGGCGAGGACCTCGGCCTCACACCAGTCTCCGCAGGAGCCCCCTCATGAGACTGAGCAGGTGGCTGTTTCCGGTGCTCGGTGACGACCACGGGATCGGTCTCGGCACAGGGGTGGTGCAGTCATGAGCCGACTCGCGCCGGTCGACCTGGGGACTCCGGCCGTGCCTGGGCTCGCGTCCGTCCAGGTGGTCGTCGACGGGATCCCCGTCGTCGTCCCGCCGGGTACGTCGGTCATGCGGGCCGCAGCGAGCGCCGGCATCGACATCCCGAAGCTCTGCGCGACGGATTCGCTCGATGCCTTCGGCTCGTGCCGGCTGTGCCTCGTGGAGGTCGACGGCCGGCCCGGCACCCCGGCGTCGTGCACCACTCCGTGCGTGCCCGGCATGACGGTGACGACCCAGACACCTCGGTTGGAGAAGCTGCGCCGCGGTGTCATGGAGCTCTACATCTCCGACCACCCGCTCGACTGCCTGACCTGCCCGGCCAACGGTGACTGCGAGCTGCAGGACATGGCCGGCGTCGTGGGCCTGCGTGAAGTTCGCTACGCCGAAGGCGTCAACCACCTCGAGGGGGCGACCGACGACAGCAACCCCTACTTCTCCTTCGACGACAGCAAGTGCATCGCGTGCTCTCGTTGTGTTCGAGCCTGCAGCGAGGTGCAGGGCACCTTCGCTCTGACCATCTCCGGGCGAGGGTTCGACTCCCGTGTCTCTGCCGGAGCGGGCGAGCTCTTCATGGAGTCGGAGTGCGTGTCGTGCGGCGCGTGTGTGCAGGCGTGCCCGACCTCGACGCTGCAGGAGAAGTCGGTCATCGACCTCGGCGTGCCGACCCGCAGCGTGAAGACGACGTGCGCCTACTGCGGGGTGGGGTGCTCCTTCGTCGCGGAGCTGCGCGGCGACCAGCTCGTGCGCATGGTGCCCGACAAGGACGGCGGCGCCAACGCCGGACACAGCTGCGTCAAGGGCCGCTTCGCCTGGGGCTATGCGACCCACCGCGACAGGCAGACCGAGCCGATGGTGCGGGACCGGATCACCGACCCGTGGCGCACGGTGAGCTGGGAGGAGGCGATCTCCTATGCGGCAGAGCGTTTCCTGGCGATCCAGCGGGAGCACGGCGTCGCGGCGATCGGCGGCATCACCTCGTCCCGCTGCACCAACGAAGAGGTCTACGTCGTCCAGAAGATGATCCGCGCCGCGTTCGGGAACAACAACGTCGACACCTGTGCCCGCGTCTGTCACTCACCGACCGGCTATGGCCTCAAGCAGACGTTCGGCACCTCTGCCGGCACGCAGGACTTTGCGTCGGTTGCAGAGGCCGATGTCGTGGTGGTCATCGGGGCCAACCCGACAGACGGCCACCCGGTGTTCGCGTCGCGGCTCAAGCGACGCCTGCGCGAGGGAGCGGAGCTCGTCGTCATCGACCCGCGCCGGATCGACCTGGTGCGGTCACCGCACGTGGAGGCGGCGGCACACCTGCAGCTGCAGCCGGGCACCAATGTGGCCGTCGTCAACGCGATCGCGCACGTCGTGGTCACCGAGGGCCTCGTCGACCGCGACTTCGTCGCAGAGCGCTGTGAGGACGACAGCTTCGCCGACTGGGAGGCGTTCATCGCGCGGCCGGAGAACAGCCCGGAGTCGATGGAGCCGATCACCGGTGTGCCCGCCGCCGACGTTCGCCGGGTCGCCCGCCTCTATGCCACTGCGCGCAACGCCGCCATCTACTACGGGCTCGGTGTCACCGAGCACAGCCAGGGCTCGACCATGGTGATGGGCATGGCCAACCTCGCGATGGCCACCGGCAACATCGGTCGGGAGGGTGTGGGGGTCAACCCGCTCCGCGGGCAGAACAACGTGCAGGGCTCGTGCGACATGGGCTCGTTCCCGCACGAGCTCCCGGGGTATCGGCACGTGAGCGATCCCGCCGTGCGCAGCATCTTCGAAGCGGTCTGGGGACGCCCGATCGACCCGGAGCCGGGGCTGCGCATCCCCAACATGTTCGATGCCGCGATCGCCGGTCGCTATCTCGGGATGTTCATCCAGGGGGAGGACATCGCCCAGTCTGACCCCAACGTGACGCACGTCAAGGCTGCTCTCGGGTCCTTGGAGCTGCTCGTCGTGCAGGACCTGTTCCTCAACGAGACAGCGAAGTTCGCCCACGTTTTCCTGCCTGGCACGTCGTTCCTCGAGAAGGACGGCACCTTCACCAACGCCGAACGCCGGATCAACCGGGTGCGCCCGGTCATGGCGCCAACGTCGGGCAAGCAGGAGTGGGAGGTGGCGTGCGAGCTCGCGACTGCGATGGGCTATGCCATGGCTTACTCCGACGGGGCCGAGATCATGGACGAGATCGCTGCTACGACACCGACATTCGCCGGTGTCTCCTTCGCTCGGCTCGACGAGCTCGGCAGCCTGCAGTGGCCGTGCAACGACGAGGCACCGGAAGGCACGCGCACGATGCACGTCGACCACTTCGTGCGAGGCAAGGGACACTTCGTCGACACCCCCTTCGTGCCGACCGACGAGCGGACCAGCCGGAAGTTCCCACTCATCCTCACGACCGGTCGCATCCTCACGCAGTACAACGTCGGCGCGCAGACCCGGCGCACCGAGAACGTCCGGTGGCACAGCGAGGATGTCATCGAGGTGCACCCACACGACGCTGAGACCCGCGGCATCACGACGGGCAGTGCGGTGACCATCACCAGCCGTGTTGGCGAGACGGTGCTCCGGGCGAAGGTGAGCGATCGCGTGCCCCAGGGCGTCGTCTACACGACCTTCCACTTCCCGGGCAGCGGTGCCAACGTCGTCACCACCGACTATTCGGACTGGGCGACCAACTGCCCGGAGTACAAGGTGACGGCGGTCGAGATCGCGCCGACCTCGCGGATCCCGGTCACCGACGAGGAGATGCACGCCGAGCACCAACCGGTCGGCGATCGCGCATGAGCGTCACCGACCACGCGGAGACCCCGGCAAGCCTCGTACGGATGGCCAATCAGATCGCGGGCCATGCCGAGCACAAGCCGCACGACATCGCCGTCGGGCTCGTCGCTGATCACCTGCGCGACTTCTGGGCACCCTCGATGCGCCTGCGGCTCACGGCCTACGTCGACTCCGGCGGTCAGGGACTGAGCCCGCTCGCACTCGAGAGCCTCGACCGACTTCGGTGACTGTCGGCCAGGATTGCCGTGGCCCGCGACCACGTGGGTCACGGTCCGGTCGACCCGGTGTCGCCGCCGTGGCGGGTCATGGCAGGGTGAGCCGGTCGTCCGGGGGACGTCTCGCTGATCGACTGCTGGTTCATCGGGTGTCGGATCGAAGGGGGATCGATCGCCGTGGAGGCGCTGAGGCTGTCCCTGCGCGGGTTGCGCTGGCGCGCGGGCTCGTCCTTGGCGGTGCTCGTCGTGGCCATCGTCGCCATGGGCGGCGCCGCGCTCGGTCCGCTCTACGCGCGCAGCGCCTCGGAGTCGCTGGTGCGTGACGGCCTCGCGACCGCGCCACCTGTCACGACCGCGGTGCAGTCACGTGGCAACGTCGCCAGCCAGACGACGTACAAGCCCGACCAGGTCGCGGACGCCGTCGTGAAGCGGGCGAACGACCCACGGCTCGACCTCTTCTACGGCGCACCGACGTTGGCGCTCACGGTGCTCCAGGGCAATCCTCGTATCGATGGGCGACCGCTGGGGCAGGCCCAGGTGGGTTGGCACGACGGCCAGTGCGGCGGTATCACCGTGACGTCGGGCCGCTGTCCGTCGGCGGCGGGCGAGGCGATGGTGTCGCAGCGCACGGCGCGCGACACCGACCTCCGGCTCGGTACTGCGATGCGGCTCGGCATCACGTCCGACCCCGCCGCCGACCGCGTCAGGGTCGTGGGCGTCTACGACGCCGCGACCGCCGACCCCCGGGTCTGGGGCCTCGGCCAGCCGAGCCAGTTCCAGCCGGCCGGGGGCAACGGCGACGGTCCCGACACCCTCGACGAGATCCTTGTCGACCGCGCCACCATGGAACGCAGCAACGGTGACGTCGCCGCCGTGAGCGTGCGCTTCCTGAACGCAACCGCGGTGCACCTCGGCGACGTGCCGACTCTGCGCGAGTCGGTCGCGGCAGTGACGATGACGCCCGACCCCAACGAGCCAGGGCCACGCACGCTGTCGATCAGCGGACTCCCCGACTACCTCGACTCTCTTCAGCCACAGCTCGACAGCGTGGCCGCAGCGTCGTTCGCGGTCACGGCGCAGCTCGTGCTGCTCGCGTGGTTCGTGCTCTTCCTCGTCACCTCGGCGACGAGCGAGGAACGCTCGGGCGAGATCGCACTGGCCAAGCTGCGCGGGATGACGCAGAGGGCGACCCTCGCCTTCGGGCTCGCCGAGCCGGTGCTGCTCCTGCTGCTGGCGTTGCCCATCGGCTTCGTCCTGGCGTACGTCGCCGATGTGCTGCTGACCCGTCTCTACCTCGTCGACGGCACGGCGGTGTCGGTCTCGGCTGCGGTCGTGGTCGCGCTCGTGGTGTGCTTGCTCGGTGGTGCCGCAGCCGCTGCTCTCGCGGCACGCGGGATCCTCACCGCCCCGGTGCTCGAGCAGCTGCGTCGCACGGGAGGGCGTCGGGCAAGTCTGGTGCGCTCGTCGGCCATCGACGCCGCCGCCATCGCTCTCGCTGCTGCCGGCATCTATGAGCTGAAGAAGGGTGGGTCCGACGCTCTCGCACTCATCGCACCCGGCCTGATCGCTCTGGCCGCAGGGCTTCTCGCCGTACGCGCACTGCCGTGGCTCGCGCGCATCGAGGTGTCACGCACCCGTCGAGCCCCGCAGGTCGCGTCGTTCCTGGCCTCGCGCAACATCGCGCGTCGGCCGAGCGGGCTGCGGATCGTGGTGCTGCTCTCGCTCGCTGTCGGTCTGGCCGTGTTCGCCGTCGACGGCTGGGTGGTGTCAGCCAGCAACCGTGCGGAGCTCGCTCGGGCCGAGGTCGGGGGAGTCCAGGTGCTGCATGTGCGCGCATCGTCTCCGGGTGCTCTCCTGAGCGCGGTCGCTGCGGTCGACCCGTCGGGCACCCAGGCGATGGCAGCGGTGCAGAACGACAACGGATCCGGCGGCATGATCGCAGTAGACGCATCACGCATCGGCGTGTTGTCTGCCTGGGACCCGACCTGGGTCGGGACCACGCCGACCCTCATCGGTGCGGTGCTGCACCCTCCCCAGCAGACCGCGTCCCTGGCCGTCCACGGCCGGATCACCCTGACGGCGTCGTACTTCCCCATGGGTGACGGCGGGCCGGTCAATCTCGGGATCGCTGTGCGGGCGGCCAGCGGACTCGGTTCGCAGATCTCGTTCGGCGAGCTGCGCAAGGGCAAGGCGACCTACTCCCTCGAGCTGCCGTCATGCGTCGAGGCTCCGTGCACTCTGACCGCCTTCACGTTCACGCACCCGGTGGGGCTGGCCTCACGGAGCTCGGTCGGTACGGTGGTGCTCGGTGACGTCACCGACTCG
>JANXWJ010000174.1 GCA_025351185.1 Candidatus Nanopelagicales bacterium | reverse complement strand
AGGAGCACCCTGAGGTGGCTGTGCCCATGCTCCGCGTCCTGTGCGCCCGCCTCCGCGCCCAGGAGGCCGCGGTCTCCGGCATCCCGTGATGCTGTGACACCGACCCTCCGGGACCGGCCCGTGCGACAGACGGTCCTCGATCCGTACGTGCCGCGCATGGTCGTCGACTGGCTGCGTGACCATCCCGCTGACACGTGGCGTGAAGTCGAGGGATCCCTTGCCTTTGTCGATATCTCAGGCTTCACCACGCTGACGGAGCGACTTGCTCGCAACGGCAAGGTCGGCGCCGAGGAGATGAGCGACCTGCTCAACTCCACGTTCGCGGAGCTGCTCGACGTCGCGTATCTCGACGGCGCAGGTCTCGTGAAGTGGGGCGGCGACGCGGTTCTCCTGCTCTTCCAGGGAGACGACCACGCCGCACGCGCCTGCCGTGCGGCACATCGGATGCGCGCCCGGATGCGGACGGTCGGCAAGCTCGAGACCTCGGCGGGTCGGGTCGTGCTGCGCATGTCGGTGGGGGTGCACAGCGGGGCCTTCCACTTCTTCCTCGTCGGCGATCCGACCTACCACCGCGAGCTGCTCATCAGCGGCCCGGCGGCCAGCCGGTGCGCCGACCTCGAGGCGCTCGCCGACGCGGGCGAGATCATGATCAGCGAGGAGACGGCCCGGCTCCTCCCGGCCGGGGTCGTGGGCGAGCCGAAGGGCGACGGGCGGCTGCTCCGCGGCCAGCCTCGGCTCGAGGACCTCGTCATCGTCCCGCGGCCGCCGTCCGACGGCCTCGACATCGGGAGCACGCTCCCCGTCGCGATCCGCGCGCATCTGCAGCAGGCGTCCGGCGAGGCGGAGCACCGGCAGATCGCCGTCGCGTTCGTGCAGTTCTCGGGCACCGACTCGCTTCTCGCCGAGCACGGTCCGGTGGTGCTCGCGCAGGCTCTCGACGAGGCCGTGCGCAACGTCCAGGAGGCGACGGCGCACCACGAGGTGACGTTCTTCGAGACCGACATCAACCGTGACGGCGGGAAGATCATGCTGACCGCAGGGGCGCCGCGCAGCTCCGACCACGACGAGGAGCGGATGCTGCGCGCGGCCCGGCGGATCATGGATCGGGTCGGCGTGCTGCCCCTGCGGATCGGCATCAACCGGGGTGCGGTGTTCGCGGGCGACTTCGGGCCGCCGTTCCGCAAGACCTTCAGCGTAAAGGGTGATGCGATCAACCTCGCGGCCCGGGTCATGGGCAAGGCGACGCCCGGACAGGTCCTCGCCACTACCGCGGTCATCGACCGGTCGCGCACCGTCTTCGACATCGAGCTGCTGCCACCGTTCATGGTCAAGGGCAAGTCCGCTGCTGTCAGTGCCGCGAGCATCGGGCGGGTCGTGGGGGAGCGCACCGAGCGCGAGGAGGCGGCGCCGCTCATCGGTCGCGAGGCTGAGATGGCTGCGCTGGAGCAGGCGCTCGACACCGCGCGCACAGCTCACGGAGTGCTCGTCGAGCTGGTGGGCGAACCCGGGATCGGCAAGTCCCGCTTGGTGTCCGAGCTGCGCACGCGTTCCGGTGACGGCGTCCGGACGGTGACCGCGACGTGCGACGAGTACGAGTCGTCGACCGCCTACTTCCCGATCCGGGGGATGCTGCGCGAGGTGCTCGGCATCGCCCGGGATGCCGACGACGACGCGCTCGCTGCGCTGCTCGCGGCGACAGTGCGTGACGTGACGCCCGATCTGCTTCCCTGGCTCCCGTTGCTCTCGGCTGTGCTCGACCTCGAGGCCGAGCCGACGCCGGAGACGGAGAACCTCGACGAGGCGTTCCGCAAGGACCGGCTCGAAGACGTCACGGTGACGTTGCTGGAAGCGCTCCTCACCTCACCGACGGTGCTCGTGCTCGACGACGCGCACCTCATGGACGATGCCTCGGCTGAGCTCGTCCGTCGGATGACGGTCGACCTGGCGGCCCACCCCTGGCTGCTGCTGGTCACCCGCCGCGACCAGCCCTCGGGCTTTGTCCCCGAGGTCACGGACGACCTGGTCTCCGTGCGGCCGGCTCCGCTCGACGCGGCGCAGGCTCTCGGGCTCGTCGAGAGCGCGCTCGCCGACTCACCGCTTGCGCCGCACCAGATGGCGGCACTGGTCGAGCGGTCCGGCGGCAACCCGCTCTTCCTCCGCGGTCTCGTCCTCGCGGCTCAGACAGGTGCCTCGCTCGACGCGTTGCCCGACTCCGTCGAGGCGCTCATCACCAGCCAGATCGACCGGCTGCCACCTGATGAACGCACCGTCCTGCGCTATGCCTCCGTGCTCGGGGTGACGTTCAGCGAGACCGACCTGCGCGCGATCCTGATCGGGCAGCCGCTGCCCACCGGTCGGGCGGCGCTCACCCGGATGGGTCACTTCCTGCGTCCTGCCGGGCACGGCCGCTATCGCTTCGAGCACGCACTGATCCGCGATGCGGCCTACGAGGGTCTGCCGTTCCGACGTCGACAGGACCTGCACGGCCGCGTCGGCGAGCACCTCGAGAACGCGGCCGATGACCCGGACGAGTGGTCGGAGCTGTTGTCGCTGCACTACTTCCACGCCGGCCGTACGGAGAAGGCCTGGCACTACTCACGTGTCGCGGGTGATCGCGCCCGCGAGAAGTCGGCGACCGTCGAGGCCGTGCAGTTCTACACGCGCGCGCTCGCCGCCGGTCGCTCGCTGAAGGAGCTCAGCGCCCGAGAGCGCGCCGACGTGCTCGAGCTGCTCGGCGACGCGCACACGAACCTCGGGGCGCTCGCCGACGCTCTGGG
>JANXWJ010000173.1 GCA_025351185.1 Candidatus Nanopelagicales bacterium | reverse complement strand
GCGGGCTTCGCCCTTCGCGGGTGGCGTGCTGGTCAGGATGCGAGGGGTCGGTTGTGTTGTCGCCAGTGCGTTCCGGTGGTGTTGGCGAGTGGTGATTCGTAGCGTCGGTCTTCGGGTGGTTGGAATTGCCAGTGGTCGGGGTGGCCTGGGTCGTGTGGTGGGTCGGCGGTGATTCGCCGGCCGCCTTCGTGGATGAGCATGTGGTGTGCTCGGCAGAGCAGGACGAGGTTGGCGAGGCAGGTGGTGCCGCCGAGCTCCCATTCCTGGACGTGGTGGGCTTCGCAGCGGTGGATGTCGACTCGGCAGCCGGGGAATCGGCAGTGTCGGTCGCGGACCATGAGTGCGGTGCGTTGGGCTTGGGTGGCGCTGCGGTGGTTGCGGCCGACGCACAGGATGTGGCCGCAGTTCTCGACGAGGGTGTGGGGGTCGACGGTGGTTGCCGCGCGTCGGGTGTTTCGGTCGGTGCGGGCGAGGTCGCGCATGGTGGCGCGGTCGCGGGAGTCGGGGACCATGGTGGCGACGGTGACCTCGGTGATGTCGGCGTCGCAGAGCAGGCGTTGCACGGTGTCGTGGGGGAGGGGCAGCGGGGTCGTCTCGCCGGGCACGAGGGCTTCCCCGCCGAGACCAGCATCGAGCGACGCCTGCTCGACCACCAGGGTGAGGTGGGGAGCATTGCCGTGGCGCAGCCCGAGGCCGATCTGGGTGGGATCGGCGAGGACGTGCTGCACGATCTCGTCGAACGCCTCAGCCCACAGCCGGGGGCGGGTCAGGCGCCGTCGTCGGGCATCAGCGGCGTCGTCACCGGTGGGCTGCTCGTCCTCCCGCAGCGAACCGGTGCGGAACTTCTGGTCGACCATCGCTTCGAGGATCGTGACCAGGCCGGCGCCGGTGTCGACCGGGAGGGCGCCCTTGACGACGTAGTGGTCCCCTACCCGCGCACACGCGAGGCTCTGCTGCTCGAACCGACGCAGGGCGCGCTCTGCGCGACCCTGCGGGTCCAGCACCTCAGCGAGCTTGTCGCCGGCGGACGCGACGTCGTCCACGCAGAGCGCACGGGCCAGTGGAAGCAGCACTGCTTCGCCCTCTGCCCGCTTGGCACTCCTCGCTTCGCCGACGAGGTCGCAGATGGCGTGGTCGACCTTCTCGCTGATCACGCGAGCAGCATCGAGGCCGACTTCGCCGATGAGCACCGCATCGCGTGTCGCCGTGTAGCTCTCGAGCTAACGGCCTCGGGCCACGATGGCGTTGGCATGGCTTTGGCTGACGCCGACCCCCGTGATGAGGTAGGAGCGCAGCGAGGCGAACCCTGCTGCCCGCAGCTCAAGGGATCTGTCTGCTCGACGGCCCAGGACGGCCACCGCCGTCTCACCCACGTCGAGGGCGCCGACCAGATCCCCGGCCAGAGTCGCGGCTCGCACCCCGGAGACGTCGGTCGCCGCGCCAGCCTGCACCAGGGCACCGACCCGCGTGAGTGCCGCGACCACGTCGGCCACCGCGGCGCCCAAGGCGACAGCGTTGGCGGACGGGGTAGTCGTACTCATGTACGAGCTCTGTCATGGTCGTCCAAGAGTTGTCAACCCCGAAAGTCCAATAAGCGTAGGGGATTTCAGCCGCAGATATCCACATGTGGATAACTGCGGCTGAGACGTTGCCACACGGTCGTGGCACTGTCGCGCGGCTCAGCGGGAGGTCAGCGCGGTCGTGACTGCGGCGACGGAGTGGTTGCGGTGCTCGGCCTGCGCGGCGATGGCTCGGCGTACGTCGCGGGACTCGAGCGCGTCGAGCAGCGCTGCGTGCTCGTGCATCACGCAGGCACGGTTGTCGGAGCCGGCGAAGTAGACGGACCGGTAGACGTCGGTGGCGTCCCACAGCCCGCGCAGCATGCGCGAGAGCCGCGGCATGGCTGCGGCATCGAAGAGCAGGAAGTGGAAATCACGGTTGGCCGTCGTCATGCCTGCCAGATCGCCGCGTTGTCCGGCATCGTCAACATCCCGTGAAGCAGAGGAGATCGCGACGATGTCGGCATCGGTGAGACGGGGTACGGCAACCCGGATGGCCTCGGCCTCGAGGAGCTCACGCATGCGGTAGACCTCGACGAGGTCATCGACCGACAGCTCGGAGACGACGTAGCCACGGTGGCGGTGGTATTGCACCTGGCCCTCACCCTCGAGCACCTTGAGTGCTTCGCGCAGCGGCACCCGCGAGACCCCGAGCCGCTCGGCGAGCGCCTCCTGACGCACCGGTGACCCCGGTGCGAGGTCACCGGTCACGAGCAGGCGGCGGAGCTCGGTGATCACTGCCTCGGTCGCGGTCGGCGGACGCTCGAACGTCGCGGTCATGAGTGCTCACCCACAGCTGGAGGTGCGCTGCGATAGGTCGGAGGTGTCGCCGACATGCGCAGCGGGTTGGCGACCTGGGGCACCTCGGTGCCCGGCACGGTCACGACGGGGGAGAGGTCGAGGGAGGTCGCGAGGTCGAAGGCGCCGCGGATGTCGTTGACCGGACCGCATGGCACACCTGCAGCCGTGAGCTCGCGCTGCCAGTGGTCGGCACCGTGCGCCGACAGCGCCGACTCGAGGATGAGGCGTACGTCGTCGCGGTGTGCGACCCGGGCCGGATTCGTCGCGAAGCGCGCATCGTCGGCGAAGCCAGCGATCCCGAGAACCGTGACGAGAGAACGGAACTGCCGGTCGTTACCCACGGCGAGCACCAGCGGACGGTCAGCAGTCGCGTAGACGGAGTACGGCGTGATCGACGGGTGGTCGTTGCCGAGGATGCCCGGCACGACGCCGCCCGCGACGTAGGCCGCGCTCTGGTTGACCATCGCCGAGAGCAGCGACGAGAGCAGGTTGACCTCGACGTGCTGGCCCTGACCCGTCGTCGTGCGGTGGTGCAGCGCGGCGAGGATGCCGTAGACCGCGTGCAGCCCGGTGACCACGTCGACCAGCGCGACGCCCACCTTCGTCGGGTGCTCGGGGTCAGGGCCGGTCACGGACATCAGGCCGCCCATCGCCTGCACGAGAAGGTCATAGCCGGGGAGCTCCTTGCCCTCGCCCGACCCGAACCCGCTGATCGAGCAGAAGATCAGACCCGGGTTGTGGGATGCGAGGTCGTCGTAGCCGAGGCCCATGCGCGACAGGGTGCCGGGCTTGAAGTTCTCGACCATCACGTCGGCGCGCCGCGCGAGGTCGCGCGCCTGATCGAGACCCTCGGGCGTGCCGAGGTCGATCGCGACCGAGGACTTGTTGCGGTTGACCGACGTGAAGTAGGTCGCCGTCCCGTCCACGGTGTAGGGCGGCCCCCACTGACGCGTGTCGTCACCGGCCCCCGGGCGCTCGACCTTGATGATCTCGGCGCCGAGGTCGCCGAGCAGCATCGTGGCGTAGGGCCCGGCGAGCACTCGGGAGAAGTCGGCGACGACGACGCCGTCGAGCGCGCCCGGCGTCGTCACCGGGTCACGTCGAGCTCGGCGAAGGCGTTGCGCATCAGCGGTAGGCCGCGAGGCCGGTGAGCGCCTCACCGACGACGAGCGTGTGCATCTCGTTGGTGCCCTCGTAGGTGAACACCGACTCGAGGTTGTTCATGTGTCGGATGATCGGGTACTCCAGAGTGATGCCGTTGCCCCCGAGGATCGAGCGGCACTCGCGCGCGATGGCGAGCGACTCGCGCGCGTTGTTGAGCTTCCCGACGCTGACCTGCTCGGGTCGGATCGCGTGGTTGTCCTTGATCCGGCCGAGGTGCATCGCGAGCAGGAAGCCCTTGTCGAGCTCGAGGGCCATGTCGGCCAGCTTCTTCTGCGTCAGCTGGAACGACGCGATCGGCTTGTCGAACTGCTCGCGGGCGATGGAGTAGTCGATCGCGGTCTGCAGGCAGTCCCGGGCTGCACCCAGGGTGCCGAAGATGATGCCGAAGCGGGCCTCGTTGAGGCACGACAACGGGCCGCGGAGGCCGGTGACCTCAGGGAGCACCGCGCTCGCGGGAAGGCGTACGCCGTCGAGGATCAGCTCAGCGGTGACCGATGCGCGCAGCGACATCTTCTTGTGGATCTCTCGGGCGCTGAAGCCAGGTGCGTCGGTGGGCACCACGAAGCCGCGGATGCCCTCGTCGGTCTGCGCCCACACCACGGCGACGTCGGCGATGCTGCCGTTGGTGATCCACATCTTGGTGCCGTCAAGGATCCAGTCGTCACCGTCGCGCTTGGCGGCGGTGCGCATGCCCGAAGGGTTGGAGCCGAAGTCGGCCTCGGTGAGACCGAAGCAGCCGATCGCCTCGCCCGCTGCCATCCGGGGGAGCCATTCCTGCTTGTGCTCCTCGGAGCCGAAGGCGTGGATCGCGTACATCGCCAGCGATCCCTGCACGCTCACCAGGGAGCGGATGCCGGAGTCGCCGGCCTCGAGCTCGAGGCAGGCGAGGCCGTAGGCCACCGCGCTGGTGCCGGCGCAGCCATAGCCCTCGAGGTGCATGCCGAGCACTCCGAGGTCGCCGAGCTCCTTGGCCAGCTCGCGGGCGGGGATGGATCCGGTCTCGAACCAGTCTGCGACCTCGGGCCGGATCCGGTCATCGACGTACTGCGCCACGACGTCGCGGATGGCCCGCTCCTCCTCGCTGAGCAGACCATCGAGGTCGAGCAGCGCGAAGGGGGTCTGGGGGGTGCGGGCCATGGTCTCTCCTCAGAGCGGTACGGATGACCGAACCATAGCAGATTGGATCCAATATCCACCAGCTCTTCCCGGCGACCGGCTCCGGACACGTCCCCTGTGCAAGAACGAGGAACGGCCCTCCACCGTGAGGTGACGGGCCGTTTCTCGTTCATTGCCGCGGCTGTCAGCGACCGCCGAGCAGGTACCAGGTGGCGCCGGTCGAGATGACCGTGATGCTGTTACGGGTCGCTCCGCCGCTCGCCGGTGCAGCCAGCGCGAGGGTCGCCGTCGAGTCGATCGTGTTGAGACCGCTGACACCGCACGTGTTGGCGCTGGTGTTGAGCCTCTTGATCGTCATGGTGACACCGGCGTTGGCACCGGTGGCCGCCGGTAGCACCAGGACGACGCCGGTCGCGGCCGGGTTGCACAGCACGACCTGGTCGGTCGAGCTGAGCGTGGTGCTCGCGGTCAGGGTACGGATGCCCTGGATCGCACCCGATGCGCCGGTGGGTCCAGCGGCGCCCTGTGCACCAGCGGCACCGGGTGCACCTGTGACCCCGGGTGCACCTGTGACCCCGGCGGGGCCGACAGCACCGGTCGCACCCGTCGCACCCTTGGCGCCGTTGGTGCCAGCGAGTCCGTTCGTCCCGTCGATGCCGTTCGTGCCGTTGGTCCCTGGGGCTCCGGCGTTGCCAGTCGCACCGGTCGCGCCGGTGGCACCGTCAGCGCCGACCGGTCCCTGCGGACCGACGAGACCCTGCGGACCCGCGAGGCCTTGGAGCCCGGTGGGCCCCCGGAGTCCAGTTGCGCCAGTCGCGCCAGTGGCTCCGGTCGCACCGTCGGCACCGGACGGACCCTGCAGGCCGACCGGCCCTCGAGCGCCGGTGACACCGTCGAGGCCGTTGCTCCCGTTCGTCCCGGGTGCGCCGGCAGCGCCGGTCGCTCCGTTGAGGCCGTTGGCTCCGACCGCACCGGCTGTACCGGCCGCACCGGCGGTACCAGTCGCACCGGCTGCGCCGGTAGCGCCGACAGCGCCGGTCGGACCCTGGGGACCGGTCGTGCCTGCGGCACCTGCCGCACCTGCCGCACCTGCCGCACCAGTGGCACCTGCGGCGCCGTTCGAGCCCGCGGCACCGGTCGAGCCGGTGGCCCCGTCGATGCCGTTCGAGCCGTTCGTACCGTTGCTACCCGCGGCACCGGCAGCGCCGGTTGCACCGTCGATGCCGTTCTGACCGGCAGCTCCGGTGGCGCCGTCGACTCCGTTCGTACCGTTCGTACCGTTCGTACCGTTCGTTCCGTTGGTACCAGCGGCACCGGTCGCGCCGGGGGCACCGTCGTTGCCGTTCAGACCAGCGGGACCCGCGGGACCGGTGACTCCGTCGACGCCGTTGGCGCCATCGTTGCCTGCTGCACCTGTGGTGCCTGTGGCGCCGTCGAGGCCGTTCGCGCCGTCGTTGCCCGTGCTTCCGGTCGGGCCGTCAACGCCGTTCTGACCGGTAGCGCCCGTGACACCGCCGCTGCCGTTCGTGCCGTTGGTCCCGTTGGTGCCGGCGGAACCGGTCGAGCCGGTGGCTCCGTCGGCGCCGGTGGGTCCCTGCGGTCCCATGGCACCGATGGCCCCGGTGCTGCCGTTGGTCCCGTTGGAACCGGCAGCGCCCGTCCCGCCATTTGTGCCATTGGTCCCGGCGGTGCCGGTGGATCCGGTCGCGCCCGTTGCACCCTTGGTTCCAGCGGCGCCCGCGGCACCGACGGCACCCGTGGGTCCGGCCGGGCCGGCAGCGCCGTTGGCTCCATCGAGGCCGGCAGCGCCGTTCTCGCCGGTGGCACCGGTTGCCCCGGCGGTGCCTGCGGTGCCCGTGGCACCGATGGCGCCCGTGGCCCCGGTCGCGCCGGTGAGGCCGGCCGCACCTGCTGCGCCGGTCGGTCCGGTGGCACCCTTGGCGCCGGTGATGCCCGGAGCGCCAGCAGCGCCGCGGGGCAGGAACATGACGTACTTCGTCGTGCCGGCAGGACAGCGGGTCGTGGAGAACGCGAGGCTCATGGCTCTCGTCGTGCTCTTCACGCACATGTACAGGTTGCCGACGATGCGCGGGCCGGCCGCGTTCGCGGGTGCGGCAGCGGTCACTCCCGCCGACGCGACCATGGCACCGCTGGCGATCATCACCAGCGCGCGGGTCGAGCGGGTGCTCGTGGTGGCCACCGGACCTCCTGAGATCGGGGTCGGTGTACGTGGGTGCACGCCGACTGCGAGACGACGATGTGGCTCGTGGGGCGTCCACATCTCGAGGTGTCATCGGCGGAACTGGCGGAGCCTTGAGCCGCGAGAGAGACAGGGCTGAGTAAATCGTGAGGGCCGAACGGGTGAGACCGACCACGGGATGACTTCGAGTCACGCGGCTGCAGGGGCGGGTGCCGTGCCCGCCCCTGCAGCCAGACGTGGGTCAGCCGGTGACCCGGCTACCGACCGAAATCAGCTCCACGGTGTACGCCGTGACGAGTGCGCCGGGCGAGGTGACGCTGAGCCCGCACCGCACCAGCATGACGTTCCCGGTCGCCGTAAACGCAGCAGCACCAGCAAGGTTAGAGATCGAGCCCTCCAGGAGATTGCCGGAGAGTGCGTGTCCGACTGCAACCGAGCCGTTCGACTGGAAGAGCTGGCAGGACCAATCGGTGGTGGTGTTTCCGGCGGCGGTATTGCTGCCGGTCACTGCCCAGACGGCCAGGTAGGTCGTGTCCCGAGTGACGGAGACCGCAGCGATGGTCGGGCTGGATGTCGTCAGCGCGAGCGCTTGGGCGCTGGCCGAGGCGTCGATGACCACGGCGCTGACACCCGACGGACCGGTGTCGCCGGTGGCCCCGGTCGGTCCGCGCTGGCCGTTGCCTCCGGTGTCCCCGGTCGCTCCCGTCGTGCCGGTGGCCCCGGTCGCACCCATGTCTCCCGTAGGCCCAGCCGGGCCAGGTGAACCGCCCGGTCCCTGCGCTCCTGCAGCGCCCCGAGCTCCGGCGTTGCCCTGCGCTCCGGCGTTGCCCTGCGCTCCTGGGTCGCCCTGCCCTCCTGGGGTGCCCGAGGCCCCCGGATCGCCCTGTGCGCCGGGTTCGCCGTCGGCTCCCCGCGGACCTTGCGGTCCCTGGGGGCCCAGAGTCCCTGGCGTTCCTGTCGATCCCGGCGCCCCCGGGGTGCCGGGTTCTCCCGGGGTCCCGGGTTCTCCCGGGGTCCCCGGCTCTCCCTGGGCTCCCGGAGTGCCGGCACTTCCTGGCGTGCCGGGGATCCCGGTCGGGCCGGCTGGGCCGCCCGCACCGTTCGAGCCCGCGAGCCCGGCAGGCCCTGCGGTCCCGGTGACGCCGCGGGCCCCGGTCGCGCCGAGGCGACCGGCGGCACCGGTGGCTCCCGTGCGGCCGACGGAGGGGAACACCACGTACTTCGTGGTGCCAGGAGGGCAGATCGTGACCGACCTCGCAAGGGTGATCGCCCGACTTGTGGTGTGGACACAGAGATACAGCGTGGTGATCCGCGGCGGCGAAGCCTGGGCGGGCCCGGCACCCATACAGGCGGTGATGCCGAGTGCGGCCGCACCACCGGCGGCGATCAGGGCTCGGGGGATGTTCGTGATGGTTCTCATGACGGCGGTAGACCTCCTCGACGCCCGTCCCCTCGAGCGTACGAACCCCTGCGATCGGTTGCCCGCCCACCGCCGGGTTCATGATCGAACCTGGAGCGAGCCTTGAGGCGTCCCAGAGCGGGCGGCTCTCGGCACCCGTTCCGCTGCCCTGGACGGCGTCCGGGCCGCTCCGACCGACCGTCGGGTCGCCGAGGTCACGTGTCTCGCTCCCGCGCGGGTCCCGCGATCTGCGTGTCCCCGGTTGTACGGTTCCCACGGGGCAGATCTGTGGACCGAAGGTCCCCTGCTGGAGGCGAGGAGCCGTGCACGTGACGTCTGACGACCAGGTCTTCGCGCCGCCGGCGCAGTCGCGGACCCTCCCGGTGAGCGATGGCAGCCGGGTGCGCTGGACCGCCGTGATCGTGGGCCTCGTCCTGCTCGTGGGTCTCGGACTGCTCGGCTACACGTGGTACTCCTCGTCGCACAAGGACACGGTCGAAGCCTCGACACCCACCAATCCCGGTCCGGTCGTCATGACCAAGGACCAGCTGACTGCAACCGTCGCGGCCTCGGGCCACTCGCTCTACTGGGCCGGGCCGCAGGGACTCCAGTCGTGGGAGATCACGATCGCCAACCGTGACGTCTACGTGCGCTATCTACCCGTCGGCGTCGCAGCCGGGTCAACGACCCCGTTTCTCACGGTCGGCACCTATGAGAAGGCTGATGCCTACACCGGGCTCGTCCAGGCCGCCGCGGTCGCAGGTGCCAAGTCACAGAAGCTGGCGGGTGGCTCGCTCGTCGTGCAGCCTGCTGGCAAGGACACCTCGGCGTATTTCGCCTTCTCCGGCAAGGACCTCCTCATGGAGGTCTATGACCCGATCCCGGGCAGGGCGATGCAGCTCGTGACGTCCGGCGTCGTCCAGCCGATCCAGTAGGCGCCCCAACCTCGTCCTCGCTCGCCCAGACCGCCGGGAGATCCGCCCTCATGCTGCTGTGGGTCATGTCCTGGATCATCGTGCCGCTGTTCATCGTCGCGCTGTCGATCGGGCTCGGGCTTGCCGCTGAAAGAGCCACGCGCACAAAGCTTCCGGCACCGGTCATCGTCGTGGTGGGGCTGAGTCTGCTCATCGTGCTGAGCACGCTGCTGACCGCTTTCCACGCGACCACGTCCCTTGCCGGCCCCGCGATCGTCGTGCTCTCGGTCGCAGGCTGGCTGCTTGGTCGGCCGTCGCTGTGGGCTCGGCGTCCACGTCGTTGGTCGAGCGTCGCCGCGCTTGCGGTCTTCGGCTGCTACGCAGCTCCGGTGGCGCTCTCGGGAGCGCCCTCGTGGGGCGGTTTCATCAAGCTCGACGACACCGCCACATGGATGGCGCTCGCCGACCGGCTCAGCACCGAGGGGCGCACGACCGACGGGCTGGCCCACTCGACCTACGGCGTGCTGGTCCGGCTGCTCTTCGACCAGGGCTATCCCGTCGGCGCCTTCGCCGACGTGGGAGTCGTCGCTCGTCTTCTCGGCCAGGACGTCGCCTGGGTCATCGCGCCGGTCATGGCCACGATGGCGGCCGGGCTCGGCTGGACGTTGTACGCCGCGACCGCGGGACTCATCCGCAGCACGGTGTGGCGCGGCGTCGTTGCCTTCGTCGCGGCGACGTCGACGTTGCTCGTGGGCTATGTGCAGTGGGGCGGCATCAAGGAGGTCACCCTGGCATTGCTCCTGGCCACGTCCTGCGTCCTGCTCACGCAGGGACCGCGCGACCCACGGCCGTTGGTGAGCCAGGCGGTGCTCGTCGCCATCCCGATGGCGGGGGTGCTGGTGCTCTTCGGCATCGCCGGGTTCGTCTACCTTGCGCCGCTCGGAGTCGCCGAGCTCGCTCTGGTGTGGCGGTCCTACGGCTGGCGACGGCTCCCCGCTGCCCTCGGTGCGTTCGTCGCCACCTTCGCCGTGCTCGGGAGCCCGACCCTCGTGCTCGTGGGCAAGCAGTGGGCGACGTATCAGGACTCGAGCCTGAACGGGTCCCAGGACATCGGAAACCTCTACGGCCCGTTGAAGTTCTGGCAGGTCTTCGGGGTGTGGCTCACCGGTGACTTCCGGGTCGTGCCACAGGCCCTGGGCATCACGGTCTTCCTCGCGGTGCTCGCCGGCCTCTCGGCTGTGGGCGGCACCGTGATCGCGGTCCGAGCTCGCAAGCCCACCGTGCCGGTGTTCGTCGTGATGAGTCTTGCGGTGTCTGTCTGGTCGGCGTTCGGCAACGCCTGGCTCGAGGGCAAGGTCCTGGCCGCCGCTTCGCCCGCCCTGCTGCTGGCGTCCGGCATCGCCTTCGCGTGGCTGGCCGAGCACGACCGGTTGTTCGAGGGCGTCGTGCTCGCCGGCGTCGTGGGACTGGGTGTCGTGGCATCCAACGTCATGGTCTACCGCGAGGTCTGGGTCGCCCCGTCCGACCGGATGCAGGAGCTCGCCACCATCGGCGGTCTCGACGCTCCTACCCCGGCGCTGATCCTGGAGTACAGCGCGCCCGGAGCTCGGCACTTCCTGCGCGACCTCGACGCCGAGGGAGCAGGAGAGCTGCGCTACAACGAGATCCCGATGTATTCCGGCACCGGGCTGGCCAAGGGTGCCTACGCCGACATCGACGACTTTCCCCTCGGCTCGCTGGCGATCTATCCGACCCTGGTGCTGCGCACCGAGATCGTCGGGAGCCGTCCGCCGTCGGCCTACTCCCTCGCCCGTGCGGGCACCTACTACGACGTCTGGGTTCCAGACCCGGCCGCACCGCAGATCCGTAGGCACTGGCCGCTGGGCAACCACAGCGATCCCGCGGCTCCCGTCCCGTGCACCGTGGTCCGGGAGGCGATCGCCGCGGCGGGCACGTCCGGACGTGTCGCTTCCGCGGTGCGCTCGCCGCAGACCGTGGTCGACCTCGCCGGAGGCGACCTGCCGGCGGGCTGGACTCCGGGGGCGCAGCCGGGAGCCGTGTCGATCGCGACACCAGGATCGATCACCCGCACCTTCGACGTCGCGAATGCGGGGCACTACCTCGCGACGCTCGGCGGGTCGTTGTGGGGAGGTGTCCGGGTCACGGTCGACAACAGCGAGGTGTGGTCCGACCACGGACGACTCAACTGGACGCCCTACTCCAACCCGCTGCCGGCACTCGACCTTCAGGCCGGCACCCACACCGTGGTGGTCGACTACACCCCAGGTCTGCGGCCGGGTGCGGCCTACACGCCGTCGGTGATCGGTCCCCTCGTCATGTCGACGACCGGGTCAGACGTGTCGGTCACCTATCTCGCACCGGCGCAGGCTCTGACGCTCTGTGGTCAGCGCCTCGACTGGATCGAAGCGGTCGCTCGCTGACCCCCGGTGACCGGCGCGGTCGGCCGCCAAGCTCGGTGACGGTCTTGGCGATCCGGCGATCGCGGGTCTCCGCGGTCTTTGCCGCGTCGATGGCCATGACATAGCGCCGCTTGTTGCTGTAGGTGAGGGCGTCGAACACCTTCTTCGCCGGCGGCGCTTTCGACAGCGCCTTCGCCAGGTCGTCGGGCACCGAGACCTCACGCGGCGCTGTGTCCAGCGTCAGGTCGACGTCGAGCAGGTCACCGGCAGAAACATCTGCGGCAGCTCGGTTCTCAGCGCTGACCCCGACCAGCACCCGCCCACCCATCACGG
>JANXWJ010000171.1 GCA_025351185.1 Candidatus Nanopelagicales bacterium | reverse complement strand
GTCGGGGTGCTCGTCCGGCTGTCACGAGCCGCGTAGGGGTTGTCGTCGGGCTGTCACGAGTGGCGTCCGCCGAGCGACTCGGTGCTGGCGCCGCCGTCGCAACGTCACGACTTCACAACGACGCCGCTGCCTCGTTCTTCTGCCCGTGGCTGTCCGTGAGTGTCCGCGGCTGTCCGTCGAGTACGTCGCGCAAGGCCAAGTGACAGCCCGTCGTCGGCGATGGCCAGGCCAGGGCCAGCCCCACGGCAATACCCCCCTGCTCTGCTGCACACCTCTTGGTGAAGAGACAGCAAAGGGGGCAGGGATGTTGTCGGTCGCATCGATCGGTCAGCAACGGGGTGGTGGCGGGCTGCTCCGTCGCGATCCTCGCGGCCCGCCGGCTGCCGCGCGCGAGACG
The DNA here is from genome assembly GCA_025351185.1 of Candidatus Nanopelagicales bacterium. Lineage (GTDB taxonomy): Bacteria > Actinomycetota > Actinomycetes > S36-B12 > CAIYMF01 > Longivirga. Next base: position 14,248 of record JANXWJ010000171.1, on the reverse strand, counting down.
CCGCTTCTGCGAGCGGCACGACCCTGGCCATCGAACTCCGAGCACCGCGCTCCGGGGACCACACGACATTGCCCTGATCACGACTGACGAGGAGCCGACCGTCATGACCCAGCACAACCTGCAGCAGCGCGTCACCATCCCACTGCCCCGTCCTGAGACGGACGACCTGCTCGACTGCGGGGCGGAACTCGGCCAGGTGGGCACGCAGCTCGTCGGCCACGAAGGCGGGCAGCGGCAACGTCCGGGCGCCGGCCTCCGACTTCGGGGTGTCGACGGTGAGCGTGCCGGCGACCCGGTAGAAGCGTCGGTTCACCCGCAGGACAGCGCTCCCGCGACGCAGGTCCAGGTCGGACAGGCGCAGCGCTGCGATCTCGCCGGCCCGCAGTCCGGTGAAGCCGGCGACGAGGACGAAGGCGCGGTAGCTCACCGGCACCTCGTCCGCGAGCCGGCCTATCTCCTGGGCCGACAGGACCGGGCGCTCCGGCGAGCGCGCGTCGCCGGCGCCGGGGATCCGGCAGGGGTTGCGCGTGAGGATGTCGTCGTCGACTGCTGTCTGCAGGATGGCTCGGAGCAGCCGGTAGGACCGTGCGACGGTGGCCGACCCGTCGCGGCCGGACTCCGCGAGGCTCGCGCGGAGACCGTCGGACAGGCGCGAGTACCAGCGGCGAACGTCGTCCGGTTCGATCTGGTCGAGCACCTTGGCGCCCAGGGCGGGTTCGATGTGCAGCCGGAAGTCCACCTCGTACTGGTGCCGGGTCGAGGCCTTGAGCCGGGGTCGGTCCTCGATCCACCGGGCGCCGTAGGCGCCGAGGGTGTCCGTCACGACGCGAGGCGCACGATAGGTGCCGCGGAGCTTGTCGGCCTCCACCGTCGCGAGGAACCGGCGGGCGTCGACCTTGGTGGCGAAGGTCTGCCCCGCGGTCCGTCGCTGCCCATCCTCGTCGTGCCAGCGCACCCGGAGCCGGCCCGACGGCAGCTTCTCGATCGAGCCGAACCCAGCCGACCGGCCACGTCGAGCGGGGTCATCCGCGGCGACGGTCGCCATGTCACCCCCAGTGTCCGAGAGGCCTCCCCAGCGCCCTCTATGTCAGCCCACGCATAGCCCACGGACCCCTCTGAGGCAATATTCGTGCAGTTCAGAGGCCTGTGGATAACTTCCTGGGCGGCTTCCCAAGCTGACAGTGCGGGTTCGATCCCCGTCACCCGGCCCGCCGCCAACTCGCACGCTCCTTCGGCGCGTCTCGAGGAGCGCCAGGGAGCGCCGTATGGGCCACCATGGTGCGATGGACGATCCCGACGCAGACGCCCCCGGCGCAAAACCCGAGCCTCAGGTCCCGTCGGTGGGCCTCAAGGCTGGCGTCGCCGCACGAGCATGTGCGGAGGAGGCCTGGGCCTGGACGCTCGCGCAGGTGCGCTGGGACGACGACGGGCCATGGGTGCCGGTGCGCGTCGCCGCCGCGGCAGAGGCGACCGACGAACCCTCACCCGCGCCGGACCGAGACGAGATCTATCAGGGCATCGCCGGCATCGGTCTCGCGTTGGCGGAGGTGCACCTGACGCGGGAGTGGACCGATGTGGAACGAACGTTGGCCGACGCGATAGTCGCCCGGCTGCGGCGTGCGGATCTGCAGGGCGACTGCGGTCTCTACACCGGGTTGGCGGGCAGCCTGACCGTGATCGGGCTGCTCGGAGGTGGCCGGGATGACGAGCTGCTCACGGGAATCGCTGAGCGCTGGACTCCGGTTGGGTGGCCGTCACCGGAGTACGCGCAGGCGCCGCTCAACGACCTGCTCATGGGAACCGCCGGGATCGTGCTCACGCTGCTCTGGTACGGCGGAGACGAGGCGACCCGGCTCGCCCGCCTCGGTGCCGACGCGCTCGTGGCCACGGCCCGGCCCACGCCGCACGGGGTTGAGTGGAAGATGTACGAGGGCGACCGCGATCGGTTCATGCCCAACTACTCCCACGGGACCGCGGGCATCGCCACGGCGCTGGCCGTCGCGGGTCGACAGCTGGATCGTCCTGACCTTGTCGAGCTCGCCCACCTCGGAGCCGAGCACCTCGTGTCGCTCGCGGACACATCTTGCGACGGGTTCCGGGCTCCGCTGCAGCTCCCAGCAGCTGAGGGCCTCGAGGACTTCTGCTACGGCTGGTGCCACGGACCGACCGGCACCGCGAACCTCTTCGGCGCTCTCGAGCTCGCTGGAGCGAGGGACGTAGCGGGACGGCCGCCGACCGCATGGCGTGCCGCTGCGGCTCGCTGCGTTGCCTCCAGCGGACTGCCCGAACGACGCTACGACGGGTTCTGGGACAACGATGGACTGTGCTGCGGCACGGCCGGAGTGCTCGACGCCGTGCTCAACCTCGCGCAGGCCACCGACGAGGCCGAGCATCTCGCGTTCGCGGACCGTCTCGCAGCGGCACTCGTCGAACGGTCCGAACCGAGTCCGGTGGATCCCCACCACCGCTACTGGCGCTTCTACGAGCACCGCGAAGAACCGCACTACCTCGATCCAGGAGTCGGTTGGATGCAAGGCGCAGCCGGCATCGCGGCCGCACTCTTTCGCTACGCCCGCATCCGCGACACCGGCGTCGGCGCGGCTCGACAAGCCTTCCCCGATGACTGGTGGATGGCACCAGACAGCCAGCGCCGCCCGGACATTCGCTAGCCGGGGGCGTGAGCGATCGCCGCGTCGACGTACGGCGAGGACGTTTCGCTCAGTGCACGACCGTCGAGGCCCGCGCGATCGTGGAGAGGTTTCCGGCAGAGTCGAGCGCCGTGACTGAGAAGCGCAGCGTCTCGCCCGCGACGAGCCGGTAGGGGACGCGAGTGCCCGTGTATCTGGCTGCGGCCTCAGTGGTGCGCAGCCAGGTCCGCGGCGCCGTCCAGGTCCAGTGACCGCGAACCCGGACGCGCTTGGAGACGGTCACGGTGAAGATCGCGTGTTCGGTTGCGCCCCAACGGATGTCGAGGGCTGCGTGACCCGTGCTCGCCGGGACCCGGAGCCCGACTCGCGGGGCGGTGGTGTCGAGGCGCACTGTGCCCGAGGAGGCGCCCCGGCTGCCGGGACCCTCCGACATGGCTCCTCCGGGTCCGGCCGCGCCGATCCGCCAGGTGTAGACGCCGTCGCGCACTCGAGCGCCGGAGGTGGTGAGCCCTGACCAGACCGGTCTCACCCCACCGTCGGGCGCCGTGCCGCGTGAGGAGTAGACGATCTGGCCGTGGGCATCGATGACGATGAACCGCCACGACGTCAGAGGGCGGCTTGCATCGAGCTGAACGCGCAACGGGCGGACGAGCGAGCTCGCAGCGGCCCTGATCGTGCCCTGGACCCTCGGTGCCGTGACCACCATGTGCGTCCCCGACAGCGGCACGAGATGGGTGGTGTCGTCGGAGGCCACGAAGGCCACCACCTCGTCGGACATGCCGAGCCACTGCCTGTTGCTGGTCTCCGGCTCTGCGCGACCGATCACGGTGTCCGTCGACGTCGCGAGATCGACGAGGTGCACCGATCGGTCACCCGGCGCGATGTAGGCGGCCTGTCCGTCGGCAAGTCGCACCTCGCTCGGCAGTGGCAGCGCCACCGCGGCTGCATCCGGAAGGTGGAAGGCCACGGTCTCGGCGCCGGTGAGCGAGTCGTCGGGGATCGACCACAGCACCCAGTCGCCCGCGAAGCGGACCTGCGTCATCAGGGCGGAAACCTGGCTGGTGCCAGCCGGAATCCCGGGAGGCCGCACCACGGTGTCGACCGGCGCGGCGCCCGAGAGATCGCGGACGGTCACCGATCCGTCGGGTGACACAAAGGCGATCCTGCGCTCGGAGACAGCCGAGGTGTAGGGCTCCCGGACCGGGGTCGCCGGTGCATTGAGGTCGTAGAGCAGGGAGTACTGGGACTGACCACTCGGCCCGTAGTGCAGCGCAGCCACCAGCAGGTTGTTGCCCGAGAGCCCGAGGCCGGAAACGCTGTCGGTCCAGGGAATCCGCGCGATGACGCCCGCTGCGTCGCGTACGACGACGGCGCACGTGACGCTGCACTCGTAGGTCGCCGTGTGGCCGCCGCTCGCAGCCGGCGCGACCCCGACGACGCTGGTCGACGCCAGAGTCACAGGCGTCGACACGGAGAGCCGCGGAGCGGCCGTGCCGAGAGCGGCGCTGACATTTCGCTGGGCCACGGCAGTGCGACTCGTGGGCGCCTGGTAGAGGAAGCGGCCGGCGCTCTCGGTCACGCTGAGCGGCGCGTCCGGCCCCGAGGTGACGAGCCGGGTCGACAGCGACGAGGCACCGGGGTGCAGACGGTAGATGCCGGCTGTCGCGAGCGTGGTTCCGCTCACCACCGCGAAGTCGGAGCCCAGCGGTGTCGGCTCCGCTGCCTGGGCTGCGATCTTGACGGGAGCGTTGCCTCCGGCCTTGGTCCACACGTGGGTGATTCGCGCCTCGGAGCCGCCCACGCTGTCGCTCTCCCACGCCATCGAGGAGCCGTTGAGGGCGAGCAGCGACACCGGCACAGGTGCGACGTAGACGGAGGCGGCCGCACCGAGCGCCGCGCGCGAGAGGCGATTGATGCGGATGCCACCCGTCACCCAGGCGACCTGACCGGCGCTCATCGCTGTGGCGCTGATCCCCGGGACGTCAGCGAGCTTGGTCCACGTCTTCGTCGCGAAGTCGAGGTAGGACAGCTTGAAGTTGCCGTTCCCGCCGTTGAACTCGGCCCACTCCATGAGCAGACCGTGGGAGTCGGCACGGGTGTCGAAGACCTGCACATAGCTGGGGATCGGGAAGTTGGCCGTGAACGATGTCGACCCGTTCATGAGCTGGAGCCGGTCATAGCCGACACCGTTCAGGGTGCTCACGTGGATCAGGAAGCCGTCGCCGGTCTCGACGAAGGTGTCTCCCTGCGACGGCCCGAGGGGGACCTCGCGCGCCGCACCGCTGACCATGTCGACGAGGTGGATCGCTGTCGCACCGTTGCGCGCATAGCTCATGACGGCTGCCTGGTGGTTGGCCATCGTGACCGTGAAGGCGCTGATGCCGGAGTCCACGGCGCCACGGGTCGGCGTCCAGTACTGGAAGGAGGGCCGCACGCTGGACCCGCGGGTCACGGTGTAGCCGACTCCGCTGTCGTTCGATGCCACGAGGTCGGTTCGCGGGACCGAGTCGCCGTAGACCGGTGGGAGGACCACCGTCCCCGCGGGGTCGACCGCGATAGCGCTGGTGCCGGCGCCGACAAGCCCGACCACCGACAGGATGGCAGTGACACCTAGGGCGGTGGTGCGACGGAACACGATGCGATCTCCCCCGTGAGTCACCGAGCCCGACAGGGCCGCAGCCAGCACAGGGTAGGTCATCTCTCGGTGCACAGGCGAGCCCTGATCCCGGGCCCGACCAGCCGACACCGGGTGCGGCGTCTCGACCTCGGTGTCACGGCCTCTGATGCGTCGACGCCAGCGCGGCTGCGAGGCCCGGGGCGGGCTCGAGAGACGGCAGCAGCACTGCTTGGAGGGCGTGATAGACGTCGGGTGATCCGATCCAGGTGAGCGCGATGCGCTCGTTGGTCTCCGACAACTCGTGCCACCAGGCGCCGGGGTTTTCCGCCACCACATGGTGGTCGCGGAGGAAGCCCGTCGCCACGGCGTACATCGTCGCCCACCGGTCCTCGCCCGCGGCGCGATGCAGCGCCCAGGCGGCGAGGGGGCGCCTCGCAGGCGACCCAGTGGAATCGCTCGCGCACGACCGGCTCACCGTGCGCGTCGGTCGTGTAGGCGAGACCGCCGCGCTCGACGTCCCAGGCATCGGCCCACGCCGTGTCGACGAGCCCCACCGCGGCCTCGAGGAACCACGGGGGAGTCGGGTGTGCAGCGCGCAGCGTGAGCACGAGCCATGCCCATTCGAAGGCGTGGCCCGGTGTGGCGCCGTACGGCCGGAAGGGGTGTCGCGGCTCATCGATGTTGTAGTCGGGACGCACCTGCCACCGCGCGTCGAAGTGCTCCGGCACCCGCCAGCCGAGGTCGCGCGCGCCGGACAGCATCCGCTCGCAGATCGCCAGTGCACGCTCGCGCCACGCGGCATCGCCGGTCGCGTCAGCCGCGGCGAGGAACGCCTCGACCAGGTGCATCGCCGCGTTGCCGCCGCGATAGTCCTCGAGCTCGGTGAAGGCGACGTCCCACGACTCGAAGGGCATCTGCGCCTCGGTGTCCCAGAACCTCTCCAGCACGAGCGCGAGCGCCTCGTCGAGCAGCTGCCGCCCTCCCGGACGACCCGCGACCGTCGCCGATGCTCCGGCGAGCACCACGAACGCGTGGCCGTAGGCCTCCTTGCGACCCTCGCCCGGTCGGTCCGCGTCCGCGAACCAGCCCCCGTGCTCCTGGTCCTGATACTCCCTACGCAGGGCGGCGATCCCGGCGTCGACCCGGGCACCGTCACTGTCGTGGCCGAGCAGGTGCCCGAGGGCGAGGCAGTGGATCATCCGACAGCTGATCCACAGCGGACGCCCTCGTGCCGGATCGAGGGCGCCTGTGCTGAGTCGCCAGCCGAAACCCCCTGCGGGAGAGGCCGAACCGGCTGCCCAGTCGAGCAGGTGGCCGGCCTCGCGCTCCCGCCACGACCGGTCGCCGTAGGCGTCAGACGTGAGCTGTCCGAACAGCCGCGCCGGATCCGTGCTCGACACTCCGGCAGCGCTCCTCTCGGTCAACTCCGCCGATACCCGGCAGCGACCGCTGCAAGCTCGTTCATCCTGCCGGATGTGCCCGATCGCCGGGTGCCTACGTCACGTCCCGGTATCAACCTCGGCTCGGCTCTGGGCAGTCGCGCGATGCCTGCCTAACCTGGGTCCGACATGAGGCCAGGGAGCCGCGGATCGCAGGCGCGACGGCGCCGCCGCGCCCTGATCCTCGTTGCTGTCGCGGCCGTCGCTCCGCCTGCCTGGGCGAGCGGCGACCTCCCGCTCCGGATCGCAGTCGTGGCGACAGCGTTCGTGGTCGTCCTTGTCGCGATCCACGACCGGTTCGCGAAGGAAGATTCCGACGAGCACTACCTCGACATGCTGTCCGTCGCCTGCGCGATCCAGGTCGAGCTCGACCATGTGCGCATCGCGACCGTGCACCGCAACTACGAACGCGCCATGGTCACCGTCACCTGGCGCGGGGCGCGCACCACACTGCTCGATGCCGACGCTCGCGAGCTGGCGACCGCCCTGCGCAACGGACTCACCACGGCCTACACGATGACCCTCTCCGTCGACGACGACGTCGCCGCGCTGCTGTCGCACGAGCGACAGCTCGGCGACGTCTCGGTCTACGCCATGTCAGACCTCGCCACGCATCCCCGAGGCAACCTGCGCGAGCACGGAGTGACGATCGAGCAGTACGACGTCGCCTTCACCATGTGGTCAGGCAGCCTGCCCACCCACCGCATCCCCCAGCCCTGGGACCACTGATCACCCAGAGCCTGCTGTGAGCCGCAGCGCGCTCTCCGCGACGCGTGAGGACCCACGCTGCCGCCCGAGCCCGGTCAGCGCTCGGACGTCGACGGTCAGCCGGATGGACACGGTGTTTCCCCATCAAGGCGATGGTGCAGAAGGCAGAGGACCTCGACGTCGGCGTTCGCCGGTGAACTCGCGATCCATCGGGTCAGGATACGAGCCGCGAGCGACCGGCATCCCGTCGGACGCGCACCCGAAGACGTGGCAGGCTGGAGGTCCGCACCGGAGAGGTCGTCATGGTAGAGAACAGCCGCCCGTGGATCGCCCGCTACGCACCCGGTGTGCCCGCCGAGATCAGCACACCCGACGAGTCCCTGTGCGATCTGCTCGACACGGCGGTCCGCAGGTTCCCCGACCACGTGGCCCTGGACTTCTACGGAGCCACCACGAGCTATCGCGAGCTCGGCGAGCAGGTGTCGCGCGCGGCTCAGGCGCTCAGCGACCACGGCGTCGCCGCTGGTGACCGGGTCGCACTCGTGATGCCCAACTGCCCGCAGCACGTGGTCGCGTTCTACGCCGTGCTTCGCCTCGGTGCCGTGGTCGTGGAGCACAACCCGCTCTACACAGCCGACGAGCTCCAGCATCAGCTCGCCGACTCCGGTGCCACGGTCGCCATCGCGTGGGACAAGGTCGTGGCCACCCTCCAGTCGATCGCGCTGACCACCTCGCTGCGCACGATCGTCGCGATCAACCTCACCGCTGCCCTCCCGCGCAGCGCCCGGTGGAAGCTGCGCCTCCCGATCGCCAAGGCCCGCACAGCACGAGCGGCGATGACGGCGCCGACCTCGGGCGCACTGCACTGGGACGACCTGCTCAAGCGCACCACCCCGCTGTCTACCGACCATCCACGACCGGGACCGGCAGACCTCGCCGCCCTGCAGTACACCGGGGGCACGACCGGGGTGCCGAAGGGCGCGATGCTCACCCACCGCAACCTGCGGTCCAATGCCGCGCAGGGCCGCGCGTGGGTGCCGACCCTCAAGGACGGCGAGGAGGTCATCTACGCCGTGCTCCCGCTGTTCCACGCCTACGGCCTCACGCTGTGCCTCACCTTCTCGATGAGCATCGGCGCGGTGCTGGTGCTGTTCCCACGGTTCGACCTCGACCAGGTGCTCGAGGCCATGACGCGTCGACCGGCGACGTTCCTGCCCGGGGTGCCTCCGATCTACCAGGCTCTCGCCACTGCCGCTGTCGAGCGCGGCATCGACCTGACCTCGATCCGCGTCGGGCTCTCCGGGGCGATGTCGCTCCCCGTCTCGACCGTGGAGCAGTGGGAGAAGGTCACCGGCGGCTATCTCGTCGAGGGCTACGGCATGACCGAGACCTCGCCCGTCACCATCGGAAACCCGGTGGGCGCGCAGCGTCGGCCGGGCACGGTCGGGGTGCCGTTCCCGTCGACCGACATCCGCATCGTCGACCCGCACGACGCCACCCACGAGGTCGCCTGCGACGAGCCGGGTGAGCTGCTGGTCTCCGGGCCGCAGGTCTTCTCGGGCTACTGGAACCGCCCCGACGACACCGCCGCGGTGCTGCTCGACGGTGGGTGGATCCGCACGGGCGACATCGTGGTCATGGACGACGATGGGTTCGTCCGCATCGTCGACCGGATGAAGGAGCTCATCATCACCGGCGGCTTCAACGTCTATCCCTCCGACGTCGAGTCGGCCCTGCGCCGAATCCCGGGTGTCGCCGACGCCGCCGCTGTCGGGATCCCGCACGAGTCAGGCGGCGAGACGGTCGTCGCAGCAGTGGTCGCCCACCCGGACACCGAGCTCGATCCTGAGGCGGTGCGCACAGCGGTGCGCGAGCACCTCACCGGCTATAAGGTGCCGCGCGTCGTCTACGTCGTCGACGAGCTGCCGCGCACGATCATCGGCAAGGTCCTGCACCGCCAGGTGCGCGCCGACATCCTCGCGCGCGCCGACAAGGACTGACCGGGACCTACTCTGCGCGGGCTCCGTGGTCGCTACCGGGGATCTGCTCGAGCGCGTGCAGCACGACGTCGCCGAGCACCGCGAGCCCGTCCCGCACGCCACCGGTCGATCCGGGAAGGTTGACGATGAGGGTCTGCCCTGCGGTGCCGGCGAGCCCGCGCGACAGGATCGCGGTCGGCACACCGTGCGCGACCCCGAAGGCGCGCAGCGCTTCGGCGATTCCCGGGATCTCGCGCTCGATCACCCGCGCGGTCATCTCCGGCGTCAGGTCGGTCGGTGTCAGTCCGGTGCCGCCGGTGGTCACGACGAGGTCGTAGGCCGCAGTCACGGCTGCTCGCAGGGTCGCCTCGACCTCGAGCCCGTCAGGCACCACGACCGGGCCGTCGACAACGAGGCCGAGAGCCAGAAGCCCTTCGCGCAGAACGGGTCCCGAGCGGTCATCCCACACGCCGGCGCTCGCGCGCGTGGATACCGTGACGACGAGCGCGCGCTTCGGCGTACGACCTCCCGCCGAGTCTGCCGGCGTCACAGCTGCACCCGCAGCAGGTCGATCACGGTCACCACGTCGCCGACCTCTACCCACGAGACCTCAGGGGGTACGACGATGAGGGCGTCAGCCTGGGCGAGCCCGCCGACGACGTGCGAGCCCTGCCCTCCCACCGGCGTCACCGCGCGCGTGCCGTCCTCACGCACCTCGAGCACGCCGCGGGCATACTGCGCCTTGCCGTCCGGCGACCCGAAGGCCTCGAGGCAGACCGCAGGCTCGGTCGGGCGCGTGACATCGCGCTTGCCCATGAGGCGCCGGATGAGTGGACGCACATAGAGCTCGAAGGAGATGAACGAGCTCACCGGGTTGCCCGGAAGCGTCACGATCGGCACCTGCCGATCGCCGAGACGCCCTGAGCCCTGCGGCATCCCGGGATGCTGGGCGACCTTGACGAAGTCGACCTCACCGCTGCGCGAGAGCACGGCCTTCACCGTGTCGTAGGCGCCCATGCTCACGCCGCCGCTGGTGACCACGATGTCCGCCTCCCGCAGCGCAGCGTCGAGCACAGCCCGGAACTCGTCGTCGCGGTCGTGCGACCGTGACGTGCGCCATGCGCTGGCGCCCGCTGCCTTCGCGAGCGCCACGAGCATCAGGCCGTTGGAGTCGACGATCTGGCCGTGCTCCAGCGGATGACCCGCCTCGACGAGCTCGTCGCCCGTGCTGATGACGACGACATGCGGACGGCGTACGACGTGGACGTTCGCGCGGCCGACGGAGGCCAGCACCGGCACCGAGCGCTCGGTGACCACATCCCCGGCACGCGCCACGACAGCACCGGCCGCGACATCGTCGCCGGCTCGACGGATGAAAGCCCCGGCATCTACCGTGCCGGTGATCGACACGATCTCGGTGCCGCCGTCGGTGCGCTCGACCGGGACGACGGCATCGGCTCCTGCGGGCATCGGTGCGCCGGTCATGATCCGAACGGTGCCACCCGGAGCGACGACGAGGTCACCGCTGTCGCCGGCGGCGATGTCACCGCCGACCGTGAGCGGCACGGGAGACTCGGGACTTGCTCCGACGAGGTCGGCGGCGACCACGGCGTAGCCGTCCATCGAGCTGTTGTCGAACGACGGCAGCGGCCACGGGGCGACCACGTCAGCAGCCAGGGTCTGCCCGATCGCGTCGAGCAGGTCGACGTCGATAGCACCGAGCGGCACGACACCGTCGAGCACGGCGGCCAGGTGTTCGGCGACGCTCCTCATGACACCCGACTATCCCGCATGGCGCTCGTCCGCGGGACGCGGGGTCGGCGTGACGTAGGGAGCGTAGGCATGGTGGCGACCGTCGGAGCTCGCGTCGCGGATGGCCTCCATGACCTCCTCGATCGCGCGCAGCGAGTGCCCGCTCACGAACGTGTCGACGTAGGGCATTGCCGCGGCCATCCCCCCGACGAGCGGCTGGTAGCCGCGCGCCACCTTGCGCGGATTGACCCAGATGATGTGGAAGGCGAGCCGCGAGAGCTGCTCCATCGTGCGACCCACGAGCTCCGGGTCCTCGATCTCCCAGCCGTCGGAGACGATGACCATGACCGATCCGCGGGCCAGTCCTCGACGACCGTGCTCGTCGAGGAAGGTCTTGAGCGCACTGCCGATCCGGGTACCGCCCGACCAGTCCGGTGCCGCCGCCGCGGCCTTGCGGTAGGCGATGTCGGGGTGGGTGTGCGCGAGCTGGCGCGTCAGGCGGGTGAGCCGGGTTGCGAAGACGAACGCCTCTGATCCGAGTGCCTTCACCGCGCCGCGCATGAGGTGGAGATAGACGCGGGCGTAGGGCTCCATCGACCCTGACACGTCGGCGATGAGCACCACCCGCCGCGGGCGGTCCGTCGCCTTGCGATAGACCCGGTCGACCGGATCGCCGGACGTGCGGTGCGAGGCACGCAGAGTCGCGCGCACGTCGAGGGCGCGTCCACGATTGTGACGACGCTGGCGTCGCGCGGTGCGCATCGGGGCGACGAACGGCAGCTGCGCGATGAGGGCGTTGAGGAGACGCAGCTCGTCCTCCGAGCAGTCGGCAAAGTTTTTCTCCCCCAGCCGTTCCTGGGTGCTCACCGCAGCGAGCACCGACTCCTCGTCCGACCCAGGGTCGGGCTCGCCCTCGCCTGGCATCCCGCTCGAGCCGCTCGGGGACGCGTCGTCGGCACCCTCGCGCTCGGGATCTCCTGGCGTCTTCTCACCCTGCGGCAGCGACGACGCGGGAGGTGGCGTCGCACTGTCGCCGCGGAAGTCGGCCTGGTCGATGAACCCGCCGAAGACCTGCGCGAAGACGCGGTCGAAGATCTCGATCTGGTCGTGGGTGCTCACCAGCGTGGTGCGCCCGAGCGCCGCGAGCTCAGGAAGGGTGGTGGGCTCGGCGAGCAGCACCACCTGTGCGAAGCGCGCGCTGCGCTCGGGGGTGACCGGCACCCCGGCCGCGTGCAGCAGGTGGCCGAACGCTGCGGTGAGCTCGGCGAGGTCAGCCATGGGCCGCGTCGCGCAGCGCGTTCGCGCTGTCCTGCGCGGCGCGTGCGGGGTCGGCGATCCAGGCGAGCCCGGCAGTCCGGGCGACGTCGTGGTCCTCGCGGTACTTGAGCACGGAGCCGAGGGTCAGGTCGATGCCGTCGGCATCGAGCGAGGTGAGCCCCATGAGCGACGCGGCGTGCACCCAGTCGATCGCCTCGGCGACCCCTGGCGGCTTCTGCACATCGAGGCTCCGCAGCCGCTGCACCGCGCTCGCCACCTGCGCCGCGAGGTCCGCGCTCGCCGCCGGTACCCGCGCTCGCACGATGGCAGTCGCCTGCGCGAGCGGCGGGTAGTCGATCCAGTGGTAGAGGCAGCGACGCTTGAGCGCGTCGTGCAGGTCGCGTGTGCGGTTCGACGTGAGGACCACGATCGGTGGGTGCGTGGCGGTGAGCGTGCCGATCTCCGGGATCGTCACGGTCGACTCGGCGAGCAGCTCGAAGAGGAAGGCCTCGAACTCCTCATCGGCGCGATCGACCTCGTCGATGAGCAGCACTGCGGGCCGCGGGCCCGGGTGCTCGAGGGCCGCGAGCAACGGGCGACGGATGAGGTAGTTCTCGCCGAACAACGACTCCTCCGCGAGGTTGTCGCCACGTGCCTCCGCAAGCCGGATTCCGAGCAGCTGCCGCGGATAGTTCCACTCGTACAGAGCCTCCGAGGCGTCGATCCCCTCGAAGCACTGCAACCGGATCAGCGGGGTGTCGAGCAGCTCGGCGAGCGCTTTCGCCGCCTGCGTCTTGCCCACCCCTGCCTCGCCCTCGAGCAGCAGCGGCTGCGGGAGGCGTACGGCGCAGAAGAGCGCGGTCGACAGGCTCGGGTCGGCGAGATAGCCGACCTCGGCCAGCCGCGCGGTGAGGCTGCGGGTGTCGGGGATCAGCGCGTCGAGGGTCACGTCCGCGGGTACTTCTGCGGGTCGGCGATATGAGCCCGCTTGCACGCAGGGCAGCAGAACCAGAACGTCTCGCCGTCGACCTCGGCCGAGATCGAGTCGGGCGAGATGGTGACCGTCATGCCGCACACCGGGTCGATCGCGGTGTCGGGCTCGAGCGTGAGCACGCCGAGCAGCGTCTTGGGCGGCTCGCCGGGGAGATGCTGGGGATCGCGCGGCTGTCGAGGCGTGCGCGGTCGCTCGGCGACAACCTGCGCGAAGACCGACAGCGCGATCTCCGGCGGGGTGCGGGCGCCGATGTCGAGACCCGCAGGCGTGTGGATGCGCGTCTTCTCCTCGTCGGTCAGGTCGAGCGATGCGACGACGGCGGCTCCGCGCTTGGGACTGCCGATGAGCCCGACATAGGGCACGCCGGCTCGCACCGCGGCCTCGAGCGTGGCCTCTTCGTTCTTGCCGTGTGTCGCGACGACCACGGCGTCCGTCGAGCCGAGATCGGCCACGTCGTAGGAGGCGACGTCATAGCCGAGCGAGCCGGCGACGGCACGCACCGCACGGGCGATCGGGCTGTCGCCGAGCACCGAGACGAGCGGCACCGGCAGCACCGGCTCGAGGAAGATCTCGAGAGTGCCGCCCGACAGGCAGGCGTTGTGCACCACCGTCTTTCCGGGTTGGTCGGCCTCGGGGTTGGGGGTCACGCGCAGCAGCACGGACTCGCCCGTGGTGAGCAGGTCGAGCGCCTGGCTGCGTACGGTCGACTCCGCGCACTGGCCGCCGACGAAGCCGTCGATGACTCCGTCAGCGGTCACGAGCGCCTCGTCGCCGGGCTTGGCCGAGGTCGGCCGCTCGGCGAGCACCACGCGGGCGTGCACGAACGGGACCCGGTGCGCACGGAGCGACTCGGC
>JANXWJ010000151.1 GCA_025351185.1 Candidatus Nanopelagicales bacterium | reverse complement strand
GGGCGCTCCCCGCCTCGGATCGCCGTGGCGTACATGACGGTCTGGACCGTGCCGAACAGGATCAGGGCGCCGGTCGCGGCACCGATGCGCAGATAGGCCAGGGAGAACGCCGATGCGTACAGGAAGAGGAACGTGGCCGAGCGCCAAGGGATCGGGCGGGCCGCGCGGGTCGCAGCGGCCCGACCGGTGAGCAGCACGATCGTCGTGAGCACGAGCGCGCCGGACACGAGCCGGATCGCGGTGTAGGTCGCCGGGTCGATGCTGTCGTCGTCGAGCGCGGCTCTCGTGATGATGGAGTTGGCGGCGAACGCCACCATCGCCAGTGCCGCGCCGGCGTAGGCGACCCAGGCAGGGCGCGACCGTCGAGCCGCAGCGAGCTCGGCCGGCATGCCCGTCACCTGCTCGCTCGCGGCTAGTGCGGGTCGGCGGGGTGCGGGGCGAACGGGGCGAGGGCGCCCAGGCGCGCCTCGGGGGTGCGCATCTTCGACGCCACCGAACGGGCCGCCGTCAGGGTGGCGACGCGCGCCTCGCAATGCGCCTCCAGGACGTCGAACGCGGGCTGGCCCATGAGCGCCACAAGAGTCGAGCGCTCGCTGACGTAGACCGGCTCGCTGGCGATGTGCGCCTCGGTCGAGCCGCTGCAGTACCAGTCGAGGTCATGGCCACCCGGACCCCACCCCCGCCGGTCGTACTCCCCGATCGAGATGAGCAGGATCTCCGTGCCGTCCGTGCGCGTCACGTGCTCGAACTGTCGTCGCACCGGCAGCTGCCAGCAGACGTCGGGCTTCACGTCGACATAGTCCATGCCGATGCGCCCGGCGAGCTGGTGCAGCGCGCAGCCCGCGCCGCCCGCGAAGCCCTCACGGTTGAGGAAGATGCAGGCGCCATCGACGACACGCGTCTTGCGCTGGTCCTCCTCGTCCTTCTCGACGACTCCGTCCTTGCGGCCGGACCTGGCGTGCTGCCAGGTCGTGTCGTCGAGGAGGTCGGCGTACTTCTTGGTCTTCTTCTCGTCGTCCTTGTCGGAGAAGTGCGCACCGAGGACGCAACAGCCGTCGTCGGGCTTGTTGCGGTCGATGCCGTGGCAACCGCGGCCATAGATGCAGGTCCAGCGGCTCGTGAGCCAGGTGAGGTCGCACCGATAGACCTGGTCGGCATCTGTGGGATCGGGGAACTCCACGAACGCACGTGGGAAGTCGAGCGGCACCTCACCCCGTCGGGTCAGTGCGATGTCGACGGTCGTGGTCGGCTCCGCCGCCGTGTCGCGCGTGCCCGTCGACGACTTCGCGGATCGCTTCGCCTTCTTCGCATCAGCCACCGCATCACCCTAGAGCCTGCGTACGCCGGGGCTCGTGCCCCCTCGCACAGGGGTGCCGGGGCAGCACCGGTGCACGACCGCACCCCGTAGGCTCGTGGTGTGCGCCTAGGAGTCCTCGACGTCGGATCCAACACCGTCCACCTGCTGGTGGTCGATGCGCACCACGGTGCCGCCCCGCTGCCCGCGCACTCGCACAAGACCGAACTGCGCCTCGCCGAGCACTTCGTCGACGACGAGCGGATCTCGCCGACCGGCGTCGACGCCCTGGTGGAGTTCATCGCGTCCGCTCAGGTTGTCGCCGAGGACCTCGGCGTCACCGAGACACTGGCCTTCGCCACCTCCGCCATCCGGGAGGCGACCAACGGCGACGACGTCCTGCGCGAGGTGCACGAGCGCACGGGCATCGAGCTCAAGGTGCTGTCCGGTGACGACGAGGCCCGGCTCACGTTCCTCGCGGTGCGCCGGTGGTACGGCTGGTCGTCGGGACGCATCCTCGTCCTCGACATCGGCGGCGGGTCGCTCGAGATCGCCGTGGGCACCGACGAGGTGCCTGATCTCGCGGTCTCCGTCGCGTTGGGCGCCGGGCGCATGCACCGCGAGTTCCTCATGCGGGAGCCGGCCCACGCCGACGACGTACGAGCGCTGCGCAAGCACGTACGCGCCACGATCGCCGACGTGGCTGGGCGAGTCACGCGTGCCGGCGACCCGCGTCATGCCGTCGCCACGAGCAAGACGTTCCGCTCGCTTGCGCGCATCACCGGGGCAGCGCCGTCGAGCGACGGACCGTTCGCCAAGCGGGTGCTGCGCCGTGAGGACCTTCGTGGGTGGGTCCCCAAGCTCGCTGCGATGACAGCGAAGGAGCGGGGCGACCTGCCAGGGGTCAGTCTCGGCCGTGCGCCGCAGCTGTTGGCGGGCGCGCTCGTGGCCGAGGCGGCGATGGACCTGCTCGGCATCGAGAAGCTCGAGATCGCGCCGTGGGCGCTGCGCGAAGGCGTCATCCTCGAGCGCCTCGACCGGATAGACCGATGACGTCGGACGCGGTGGATGTCGACGCGTCGAGGGGCCTGACCTCGGCAGAGGTGGCGGAGCGGGTCGCCTCCGGCCGGGTCAACGCGGTCAAGGACCGCAACGCCCGATCCCTCGGTGACATCGTCCGGGCCAACACCTTCACCTACTTCAACGCGCTCATCGGTGGCCTCTGGGTGCTCATGCTCGCGAGCGCACCGCTCATCGACTCGCTCTTCGGTCTCGTCATCGTCATCAACACGGCGATCGGTGTGATCCAGGAGTACCGCGCGGCGCGCACCCTGGCGAAGCTCTCCCTCGTCGGCCAGCAGCAGGCGCTCGTGCGCCGTGACGGCGCCGACACGGAGGTGCCGCCGAGCGACGTCGTGCTCGACGACGTGATCGTGATCCGCACCGGCGACCAGATGCTCGTCGACTCCGAGGTCCTCGAGTCGCGCGGTCTCGAGCTCGACGAGTCGCTCCTCACCGGCGAGGCCGACCCGGTCGAGAAGGAGGTGGGCGCCGAGGTGCTCTCCGGATCCTTCGTCGTGGCGGGTTCCGGCCTCGTCCGTGCGACCAAGGTCGGCCAGGACTCCTACGCCGCCCAGCTCGCCGACGAGGCGAGCAAGTTCAGCCTCACCCGCTCCGAGCTGCGTGACTCGATCCAGCGGTTCATCCGCTACGTCTCCTACGCGCTCGTCCCCGTGGCGTTCTTCCTCTTCATCTCGCAGTACAACGCCAACGACGGCAACATCCGAGCGGCGATCGCCGGGACGGTTCCGGGTGTCATCACGATGGTCCCTGAGGGCTTGGTGCTCCTGACCAGTGTCGCGATGGCGGTCTCGGTGATCCGCCTCGCGCAGAAGCGCGCTCTCGTGCAGGACATGCCGGCGGTCGAGGTCCTCGCCCGGGTCGACGTCGTCTGCGTCGACAAGACCGGAACCCTCACCGAACCTGGGATGGCGGTGAAGCGGGTCGAGGTGATCGACGACAGCCTCCCGGTGTCGGATGCGCTGGCAGCGCTCGGGGCTAGCGAGCCCGAGCCCAACCAGACGCTCGTCGCGGTGGCGGCGCGCTATCCCGCGAACGTGGGGTGGACGGTCACGTCGACGGTGCCGTTCTCGAGCTCGCGCAAGTGGTCCGCAGCGACGTTCGACGGCCACGGATCGTGGGTGCTCGGTGCTCCGGAGATGCTGCTGCCTGACGGCGATGTCGCGCGCGGCAAGGCCGACGGTCTCGCCGGTGGCGGCGCGCGCGTGCTGCTGCTCGCGCGTTCGGACGGCGTGCCCAGCGCTGAGGATGGCCCCGGCGACCTGGTGCCCGCGGCACTCGTCGTCATCGACCAGACGCTGCGCTCCGATGCCGCTGAGACCGTGCGCTATTTCCTCGACCAGAACGTCGCGATGAAGGTGATCAGCGGCGACAACGCCGTGACGGTCGGCGCGATCGCGGAGCAGGCGGGCATCCCCGGTGCCGACCGGCCGTTCGACGCACGCGAGCTCCCCGAGGACCGCGAGGCGCTGGCCGACATCCTCGAGACCACAGCGGTATTCGGCCGTGTCACGCCGGCGCAGAAGCGAGCGATGGTCGGTGCGCTGCAGAGCCGCGGCCACGTCGTCGCGATGACCGGCGACGGGGTCAACGACGTTCTCGCCCTCAAGGACGCCGACCTCGGCATCGCGATGGGTTCCGGTGCGGGCGCCACCCGCGCGGTCGCGCAGATCGTGCTGCTCGACGATGCCTTCTCCGTCATGCCGTCCGTCGTCGCCGAGGGTCGGCGGGTGCTCGGCAACATCGAGCGGGTGTCGGACCTCTTCCTCACCAAGAGCTTCTATGCGATGTGCATCTCGATCGCCACGGTGGTGTTCGTCCTGCCGTTCCCGTTCCTCAACCGGCATCTCACCGTCGTCACCGCTCTGACCATCGGCACCCCCGC
The DNA here is from genome assembly GCA_025351185.1 of Candidatus Nanopelagicales bacterium. Taxonomy (GTDB): domain Bacteria; phylum Actinomycetota; class Actinomycetes; order S36-B12; family CAIYMF01; genus Longivirga. Next base: position 6,505 of record JANXWJ010000151.1, on the reverse strand, counting down.
TTTCTTCCTCGCACTCATGCCCAACACGCAACGGTTCCGCCCCGGATTCTTCCGGCGGGTGCTGCGCTTCGCGGCTCCCGCCGGTCTGGTCACGGCCATCTCGGCCTACATCACCTACAACTACGTGCTCGGTCTCACCCAGGACGATGTCAGCGAGGCGCGGTCCGCCGCTGTCGTCACGCTGTTCGTCACCGCCTGGTGGGTGCTCGTGATGGTGGCACGCCCCTGGTCGCCGCTGCGGTGGGCGATCTGCGTCGCGATGCTCGTCGGCTTCCTCGGCGTGCTGTTCATCCCGCCGCTGTCGAGCCTGTTCGCGCTCGAGTGGCACGCTGACAAGGAAGGCGTCGTCGCTCTCGCGGTGGGAGTGCTGGGCGCTGTCGTCATCACCGGGATCCGGCTGTGGTCGGAGAAAGGTCGCCACCCGGCACCTGGTCGCCCCGATGGTGTTGTGACCGCTGGCGTCGCAGGATGATGTCGTGAGCCCGAAGGTCACCCTCTCGACAGCATCGACGTTCCCCGAGTCGACTGCGGCCGCGTTCGAGATGGCCGCGCGCCTCGGCTATGACGGTCTCGAGGTGATGGTGCTCACCGACGCGGTGAGCCAGGACCCGGAGGCGCTGCTGCGCCTTCGCGACCACTACGGCATCGCGATCACGTCGATCCATGCGCCCTGCCTGCTCATCAGCCAACGGGTCTGGGGCAGCGAGCCGTGGCCCAAGCTGCAGCGCGCGCAGGCGGCGGCCGAGCTGCTCGGTGCTTCGACGGTCGTCGTGCACCCGCCCTTCCGCTGGCAGCGAGACTATGCCCGCGACTTCGTCGCCGGCATAGAGGCGATGGCCAGCGAGACCGACGTGCACTTCGCAGTCGAGAACATGTTTCCGTGGAAGGCAGCGTCGCAGCAGTTCGCCGCCTACCTCCCCAGCTGGGACGTCCGCGACGACGACTATCGCCACACCACCCTCGACCTGTCACACACCTCCGTGTCGGGGTCGGACGCGCTCGAGATGGCACGCGACCTCGGCGACCGACTGGTCCACGTTCACCTCGCCGACGGCAGCGGCTCGTCGCGTGACGAGCACCTCGTCCCGGGACGTGGCACCCAGCCGTGCGCCGAGCTGCTGCAGGGTCTCGCGGCGTCGGACTACGACGGACAGGTCGTCGTCGAGATCAGCACCCGGAAGTCGGTCGACCGCGCAGAGCGGGAGAGCGCACTCATCGAGTCGTTGCAGTTTGCCCGCCGTCACCTCGGTCAGCTCGACGACGTGGACACGGCATCGTCGACCCCGGGGGGCGCATCGTGAGCAGCTCCGACGACATCACCCGCCAGGTGCTCGACGCAGCGCGTGCGGCCTACGCCGCCCGTGGCTATCTCGGCACCACGATCAAGGGAGTCGCGGCTGCGGCCGGGGTCGCCCCCGATGTCGTACGCCGCTACTACGACAACCGAGAGGCGCTGTTCGCGGCTGCGATGCGCCTGCCGATGGACCCGGGCACCTCGATCGCGCAGCTCCTCGCGCCGGGCATCGACGGCCTCGGCGAGCGGCTGGTGCGCGTCACCCTGCGGATGCTCGACGACCCCGAGACGCGTGACCAGCTCGCCGAGATGGCGCGGGCCGGTGCCGGTGCGAGCAAGGCGACCGCGTCGATCCGCGAGTTCTTCGAGTCGGCCGTGCTCGACCGCGTCGTGACCTTCCTCGGCGTACCCGATGCCCGGATGCGAGTGACGCTGGCCATGTCCTACCTCATCGGCATCGCGACCTCGCGCTATGTCCTTCAGATCGAGCCGCTCGCCTCGGCCACCGAGGACGAGGTCGTCCTCATGGTCGCGCCCGCCATCCAGTCAGCGCTCACCACCCCGACACCCCGCCGAGGCCCCGAGCCACGCGTCTGACGCTCGTTCAGTAGGGCCCGTCGTCCTCTGAGCGGTACGGTCGCTCGTCACATCACACGTCTTCGACCCAGGGGCCCTCATGGACAAGCGTTCTCTCAGTCTTCTCACCGACGCCGAGCGGATGCTCGTGCTCGAGACCGAGCCGAAGGAGCTCGCGCTCCTCGACGAGGATGCGCTCGTGGAGCTCCACACCCGGATCCGTCGGGCTCGCGGCAAGTACGTCGGACAGTACCGACGCGGCGCGTCCGCCCGGGTCGGGTCCGTCGGCGGCCGGGGCAAGGCCAACGCGCAGAACCAGCGCGCACGAGACAAGGCCGAGGTCTTCGAGGTCGTGCTCGCTCGTGTCAGCACCGCACTCGCGCGTGCCGCCAAGGCGAGCGCCGCGGAGCTCAAGGCCGAGCGCCTCGCTGCGGCAGGAGCGGTCACCAACACCCCGCCGCGCGGCACGACGCCGACCACGAAGACGTCCGGCCGCACGACCGCGCCGGCGGCACCGGTGCCCTCGAGCAAGAAGGCACCGGTGACCCGCAAGAAGAACGCGTCGACGCTGGCGACCGGCGCGCGTCGTCAGGCCAAGCGCGACGCACGCTGACGCTCGTCGCCGGACGGCGCCGAGTAGCCTGACGGGCAACAGACGGCATCGGCGTCGTCCGTCGCGAAGGAGTACGTCGTGCTGCGTGAGGTCCTGCTGTCGATGTCGCGCAGCGAGCGACTCAAGCAGGTGGCGACAGACGCACCACCGGCCCGCGCTCTCGTGGCACGGTTCGTCGCCGGCGAGAAGACGGCCGACGCGGTGCGCGCGACAGCCGAGCTCACGGCGAGCGGACGGCTCGTGACGATCGATCGTCTTGGCGAAGACACCCTGGACCGGTCCCAGGCGGAGCACACCCGCGACGCCTATCTCGAGCTGCTCGGCGCCCTGGGCGAGGCCGGTCTCGCCGACCGTGCCGAGGTCTCCGTGAAGCTCTCCGCCGTCGGCCAGGCGCTCCCTGGCGACGGCGAGAAGATCGCCCACGAGTTCGCGGCGGCCATCTGCGAGAAGGCCTCATCGGTCGGCACCACCGTGACCCTCGACATGGAGGACCACACCACCACCGACTCCACCCTCGGGATCCTGCGCGAGCTGCGAGCCGACTTCCCGTCGACCGGTGCTGTGCTCCAGGCCTACCTGCGTCGCACCGAGTCTGACTGTCGCGTCCTCGCCCATGAGGGATCCCGGGTGCGGCTGTGCAAGGGCGCCTATTCGGAGCCCGAGACCGTCGCCTTCACCGACCGCGCGGAGATCGATCGTGCCTATGTCCGAGCGATGAAGATCCTCATGCAGGGCAAGGGATATCCCATGCTCGCGACACACGACCCGAGGCTCGTCGAGATCGGTGGCGCACTCGCGGTGCGCAACGACCGAGCACCCGGCAGCTATGAGTTCCAGATGCTCTTCGGCATCCGGCCCGAGGAGCAGCAGCGGCTCGCCGACCAGGGTGAGCGGATGCGCGTCTATGTGCCCTATGGCGACGAGTGGTACGGCTATCTCGTACGCCGTCTCGCCGAACGACCTGCCAACCTGGCACTCCTCGCACGCTCGCTCACCTCGAAGGGCTGACACGTCATGGGTCTCGTCGCGATCTTCGGCGCCGGAGTGATGGGGGAGACCCTGCTCGCGGGTCTCATCCGGGCTGGGCGCTCCGCCGACGACCTCGTCGTCACCGAGCGGCGCCCGGATCGCGCGCAGGAGCTGCGTGACAAGCACGGCGTCGACGTCGTCTCCAACGTCGTCGCTGCCGAGAAGGCCGACACCCTCGTCTTCGTCGTCAAGCCGCAGGACATGGGGACGCTCTGCGACGAGATCTCCGCGCACGTCCGCCCCGGCGCCCTGGTCGTCTCGCTGGCCGCCGGCATCACCACCGAGTTCCTCGAGTCGCACCTGCCCGAGGGTTGTCCCGTCGTCCGCGTCATGCCCAACACCCCTGCACTCGTCGACCAGGGGATGTCGGCGGTGGCCGGGGGCGCGCACTGCGACGAGGCGCACCTCGAGGAGGCGGAGTCGCTGCTGCGCGCGGTGGGTCGCGTCGTACGCCTCGACGAGAAGCACCTCGATGCGGTCACCGCGATCAGCGGCAGCGGACCGGCGTACATCTTCTACGTCGCCGAGGCGATGATCGAGGCGGGCGTCTTCCTCGGTCTGCCGCGCAGCACCGCGACCGAGCTCGTCGTGCAGACGTTCTACGGCGCGGCCACGATGCTGCGCGAGACCGGTGAGCACCCGAGCGTCCTTCGCGAGAACGTCACGTCGCCGGGCGGCACGACTGTGGCTGCGCTGCGTACGCTCGACGACCACAAGGTGCGCGCGGCGTTCATCTCCGCACTCGAGGCTGCGCGCGACCGCAGCGCCGACCTGGCCTCGGGCAAGTGATGCCTCGGTGACCGGACACGCTGCGGTCGTCTGGGACGACCAGCTGGCGGCCTACGACTTCGGCCCCGGGCACCCGCTGGCACCGATCCGGGTGCAGCTCGCGATGCGGCTCGCCCGCGACCTCGGTCTGCTCGAGGGCGACAACGTCACCGTGATCACCCCTGACCCGGTCGACGACGAGCTGCTCGCGACCGTGCACGACGCTGACTACATCGCGGCCGTGCGCCGGTCCTCCGCCGACCCGACGGTGCACGAGCTGCACCGTGGTCTCGGCACCGACGACGTGCCGACCTTCGCAGGTATGCACGAGGCATCGCGCGACGTGTGCGGTGCCACGCTCGCAGCGACGCGCGCCGTCTTCGAAGGCCGCGCGCTGCACGCGCTCAACCTCGCAGGCGGCCTGCACCACGCGATGCCGGGCGCGGCCTCGGGCTTCTGCGTCTACAACGACATCGCGGTCTCCATCCAGTGGCTTCTCGACCAGGGCGTCGAACGCATCGCCTACGTCGACGTCGATGTCCACCACGGTGACGGCGTGCAGGCGGCGTTCTGGAACGAACCCCGCGTGCTGACGGTCTCGATCCACGAGTCAGGCCGCGCCCTCTTCCCCGGCACCGGGTTCCCGATGGAGATCGGCGGTCCCGACGCGATCGGCTCGGCGGTCAACATCGCGTTGCCCCCCGGCACCCGCGACGAGGGCTGGCTCCGCGCCTTCGACGGTGTCGTGCCGTCGATCGTCACGGAGTTCGCGCCGCAGTTCCTGGTGACCCAGCAGGGCTGCGACACCCACGAGGACGACCCGCTCGCGCACCTCGCCCTCTCCATCGACGGTCAGCGGGCGAGCTATCGCGCCCTGCACCAGCTGGCGCACGACGTCACCGACGGCCGATGGATCGCCACAGGTGGTGGCGGCTACTCCTGGATCGATGTCGTGCCGCGCGCGTGGTCGCATCTCATGGGGGAGATCGTCGACGCACGGATCCCGCCGGAGACGCTGGTGCCCGAGTCCTGGCGCAGCTTCGTGGCGGAGCGACTCAAGGTGCCCTCGCCCGCCCTCATGACCGACGGCTTCGAGCCGAAGACCCGCACCTGGGAGTCGGGCTACGACCCCGCCGACCCCATCGACGCCGCGGTGCTGCGCACCCGAGAGGCCGTGTTCCCCTGGCACGGCCTCTCCGCCGACCCCTACCACGGCTTCTGACCGACTCATGATGTGTAACCACAACCGGCCGGAGCCCGTCGTGGTTACACATCAACGGCGCGGCCCCAGGTTTACCCAAGGCAGCCGCGCGATCCTGTGGTCCGCCGTGCTGTCCTGGTACGGCGACGGCGCAGCGCGATCAAGGACGGGAGTTGCGCGATGTCACGAGGTGCGAGCTCGGTCACGGTGCTGATCGGGCGGGTGGTCGGAATCGCCGGGTCGGTGTGGCTGGGCACACTGGCGTTCGGGATCGCTTCGCACGCCTCAAGTCTCGGCTCGGTCCGCTGGGGCACGACCGCCATCCTGGCGGTGACGGGGCTTGTCATCGCACTCGTCGGGTTCTGGGTTGAGGCGCGAGCCGTCGGGTCTCCGGAGCGATAGGTGACCTCAGTCGGTCTCGAAGTCGGCGGGGGAGATGTCGGACAGCTGGCTCATGCCGTCGACGAGCCGTTCGCTCCGGAACCGCTCGAGGCGCACGAGCGCCGGTGAACCCTCGGCCACCCGGAAGTGGTCGAGCGCGTGCGACCCCGGAAGGCAGATCCCGACGTCCTACGGCGGGCCTACCGAGAGGTTGGCACGTACGGCGGGCCCATCGAGAGGTTGGCACATGCGGTGCTGATCATCGAGCTGAGTGCGACCTTGAGCGCCGTCACCATGTCGACCTCCTCGTGCACGCCGACCTCGAGGAGGAACTTGCCGTACTTCGACTCCCCGATCTGGAGGAACGGTCGCTCCTCCGAGGCACGGATGTAGTTGCCCTCGGGGTAGACGAGCAGGACGTCGGGAGTCTCCTCGCCCACGCGTCTTGAGGATTCCGGTGTGGTGCTCCCGGGTGACCCTGGGTGCTCACCGAGCGTCGCAGGTGCGCACGGACGGTGCCCTCCGGGTGTCGCTGGGATTGGAGGATCCGTGCACTGTCAGCAGCCGCAGCGTGACGCAGCGCTAGCGAGGCCGTCGCCACCCAGAGCCGACCGGGTGACGCACCTGAGACTGGACTCCCGCC
>JANXWJ010000132.1 GCA_025351185.1 Candidatus Nanopelagicales bacterium | reverse complement strand
GCACGCAGGTCACCTCCGAGATCGCCCGGGACGCGCAAGAGGGCGTGCTGGAGTTCCTGCTCATCAACCATCCACTCGACTGTCCGATCTGCGACAAGGGCGGCGAGTGCCCGCTGCAGAACCAGGCGATGTCCGTCGGGCGCAGCGAGTCGCGCTTCGACGCCGTCAAGCGCACGTTCCCCAAGCCGATCAACGTCTCGGCGCAGATCCTGCTCGACCGCGAGCGTTGCGTGTCGTGTGCCCGATGCACCCGATTCGCCGAGCAGATCGCGGGCGACCCGTTCATCGACCTGTTCGAGCGCGGCTCCCAGCAGCAGGTCGGCACGTCGAGCGACACCCCGTTCGACTCCTACTTCTCCGGCAACACCGTGCAGATCTGTCCGGTCGGTGCCCTCACCAGCGCCAAGTATCGCTTCCGCGCGCGCCCCTTCGACCTGGTGTCGACCCCGACCGTCTGCGAGCACTGCGCCTCCGGCTGCGGGCTGCGCACCGACGTCCGCCGCTCCACGGTGATGCGTCGGCTCGCGTGGGACGTGCCCGCGGTCAACGAGGAGTGGAACTGCGACAAGGGCCGATTTGCCTTCGGCCACCAGGTCGACGGCCGTCTCGAGCACCCGCTCGTCCGTGACGACGACGGCTCGCTCGTGGCCGCCTCGTGGCCCGAGGCAATCTCGATCGCTGCCGCCGGCCTCAAGGCCGCCGGCGCACGGTCCGCGGTGCTCACCGGTGGCCGGCTCACCGTCGAAGATGCCTACGCCTACTCCAAGTTCGCCCGCACGGTTCTCGGCACCGATGACGTCGACTTCCGTTCGCGCGCCAGCTCGCCCGAGGAGGCGGCGTTCCTCGCTGCCCTCGTCGCCGGGCGTCCCCTCGGCCCGACCTACTCCGACCTCGAGTCGGCGTCGGTCGTCGTCCTCGCCGGCCTCGATGCCGAGGACGAGTCGCCGATGGTTTTCCTGCGCCTGCGCAAGGGTGCCCGCACGAAGGGCGTGAAGGTCTTCTCCGTCGCGCCGTTCGCGTCTTCGGGCGTCACCAAGGCCCAGGGCCGTGTCCTTGCCACCGTGCCTGGTGCGGAGGCCGCGACTCTCGATGCGCTCGCCGACGAGGCCGGTGCGACGGACGACCTCGCCGCTGCTGCCCGGCTCCTGCGCGAGCCCGGCTCGGTGCTGCTCGTCGGCGAGCGTCTCGCGCAGTCCACGGGTGCGCTATCAGCTGCGGCTCGGCTCGCGGCCGCCACCGGCGCCCGTCTCGGCTGGGTTCCTCGCCGCGCCGGTGAGCGCGGCGCACTCGACGCAGGCGCGCTCTCGGGTCTGCTGCCCGGAGGTCGACCTCTTAATGCCGAGGTCGCGCGATCCGAGGCTGCCGCGGTGTGGGGTGTCGACGCCTCGGTGCTGCCTGTGACGGCCGGTCGCGACCTCGTCGCCGTCGTCGCTGCGCTGCACGACGACGCGACTGCTCTCGCGGGTGCCGATGACCCGTCGACGGTCGAGCGCTCGGTGGCCGCGCTGCTCGTGGCCGGCGTCGAAGCGGGCGACCTGATCGATCCGACGGCGTTCCTCGCCGCGGTCGAGGCTGCGCCGTTCGTCGTCTCGCTCGAGCAGCGGCACTCCGCCGTCACCGAGCGGGCCGACGTCGTGTTCCCGGTCTCCACGGTCAACGAGAAGGCCGGGACCTTCCTCGACTGGGAGGGTCGCCCGCGTGCGTTCGCCCAGGTCTTCCGTGATGCGCTCCCGCTCTCGGACGCCCGGGTGCTCGCGATGATCGCCGAGGAGATCGGCGCCCGCTTCGGTGGCGGCGACGTCGCGTCACTGCGAGCCGAGCTGGCCGCTTTCGGACGCTGGGACGGCGAGCGTTCCGAGGCACCGAGCGTCGCAGCAGACACGGTCTCCGTGCCGGGTCAGGGCGAGGCAGTGCTCGGCACCTGGCGTCAGCTGCTCGACCGGGGCCTTCTGCAGGAGGGCGACCCCTACCTCATGGCCACAGCTCGCACCCCGGTCGCGCGGCTGTCACCGGTCACCGCCGACAGCGTCGGCGCAGTCGACGGGAGCGACCTCGTCGTCGCCACCGATGCCGGCTCGATCACCCTCCCGCTCGTGGTCACGGCGATGCCCGACGGTGTCGTCTGGCTGCCCGCCAACTCCGAGGGCTCAACGCCGCGCGCCACTCTCGGCGCGGGTCCCGGCGACATCGTGCGCATCAGCGGAGGTGCCGCGTGACCTCGCTGCTCGCCGTCGCCCAGGGCGACCTGTCCATCTTCGGCAAGGACCCGTTCTGGCTGGTCCTGCTCAAGACACTGGTGCTGTTCGTCGCACTGATCCTGCTGACGCTGTTCACCACGTGGTTCGAACGCCGTGTCGTGGCCCGCATGGGTCAGCGCTCGGGGCCCAACCGCGCCGGACCGCTCGGGCTCCTGCAGCCGCTCGCCGACGGCATCAAGCTAGCGCTCAAGGAGGGCATCACCCCCGCGAGCGCCGACAAGGTCGTCTACCTGCTGGCCCCCATGATCGCCGCGGCGGCCGCCATGCTCGTCTTCGCGGTCATCCCGGTCGGGCCGGTCGTGAGCATCTTCGGCACCGAGACGCCGTTGCAGCTCACCGACTTCTCGGTCTCGACCCTCTATATCCTCGCGATCGCCTCGATCGGCATCTACGGCATCGTGCTCGCCGGCTGGTCCTCGGGATCGACGTACTCCCTGCTCGGTGGCCTGCGCTCGAGCGCCCAGATGATCTCCTACGAGATCGCGATGGGACTCTCGTTCGTCGCTGTCTTCCTGTGGGCCGGCTCGATGTCGACCTCGCAGATCGTCGCGGCCCAGGCAAGCACGTGGTGGTACGGCATCCTGCTCGCGCCGTCGTTCATCATCTATCTCATCTCCATGGTCGGAGAGACCAACCGGGCACCGTTCGACCTCCCGGAGGCCGAGGGCGAGCTCGTCGCCGGTTTCCACACGGAGTACTCCGGCCTGCGCTGGGCGATGTTCTTCCTCGCTGAGTACGTCAACATGATCAACGTCGCCGCCGTGTCGACCACGCTGTTCCTCGGCGGCTGGCGGATGCCGCCACCGATCTCGACGATCTGGCCGGGCGCCAACGAGGGCTGGTGGCCGGTCCTGTGGTTCGTGCTCAAGATCTACGCGATCATCTTCGTGTTCGTCTGGCTGCGCGGCACCCTCCCCCGCCTGCGCTATGACCAGTTCATGAAGTTCGGCTGGCGGGTGCTCATCCCGCTCTCGATCGCGTGGATCCTCGTCATCGCCACGCTCAAGGGGATCCAGAACGAATACCAGACCGATCTGCGCACCTCGCTCCTCTGGGCGTCCGGCATCCTGCTCGTCATCGCGGCGCTCGCCTTCGTCGTCGATGTGCGACGCGTTGCCGAGACCGTGGAGGAGCCGCCCGAGTTCGATGCCTACGCCGGCGGCTACCCCGTGCCACCGCTGCCGGGTCAGGAGTTCACCGTGACCCGACGCGCCAAGGCGACAGTGACGGCGACCGCAGTCCCCGTCGAGAGCGCAACGCCCATTGACGAGGAGGAGCAGTCATGACCGACGAGCGCCGCTTCTTCCGCGGCTTCGGTGTCACGTTCGGCCAGATGTTCAAGCGCGTCACGACCGAGCAGTACCCCGAGGACAAGCGCCCGACGCAGCCTCGCTATCACGGTCGGCACCAGCTCAACCGTCACCCCGACGGTCTCGAGAAGTGCGTCGGTTGCGAGCTGTGCGCCTGGGCCTGCCCCGCCGACGCGATCTACGTCGAAGGTGCTCAAAACACCGACGAGGAGCGCTTCAGCCCCGGCGAGCGCTATGGCCGCGTCTACCAGATCAACTATCTGCGCTGCATCTTCTGCGGTCTGTGCATCGAGGCCTGCCCGACCCGCGCACTGACCATGACCAACGAGTACGAGCTCGCCGACGACAATCGCGCCGACCTCATCTTCGAGAAGGTCGACCTCCTCGGTCCGATGCTGCCGGGCATGGTGCCCGCGCCGCACCAGATGGTCCCCGGCACGACCGAGACCGACTACTACCTCGGCAAGGTCACGGGAGCGGTCGCGGTCCAGTCGGGTGAGGCCGAGGCACGTCGCCTCGGCACCTGGGCCGGTCCGAAGAACGACGAGGAGGTGCCGGCATGAGCACGCTCTTCGCCGTGGTCGAGACGTCGGGCAACGTCGGCGAGACGATCGTCTTCTGGGTCTGCGCGTTCGTCGCTGTCGCAGGTGCGCTCGGGATGGTCCTGTCCCACCGTGCCGTGCACAGCGCACTGTTCATCGCAGCGACGATGATGGCGCTCGCGGTGCTCTACGTCGCGCTCTCCGCGCCGTTCCTCGGGATGGCCCAGGTGGTCGTCTACACCGGTGCGGTCATGATGCTGTTCCTCTTCGTCCTCATGATCGTGGGCGTCGACTCCTCCGACTCGCTCGTCGAGACCATCAAGGGCCAGCGGCTCGCCGCCATCGTGCTCGGGCTCGCGTTCGCCGCTCTGCTCGTCGCGGCGGTCGGCTCGGCGACCTATCAGGTCCAGGGCCTCGACGCCGCCAACACGGTCGACGGCGGCAACGTGCAGGGCCTCGCCCACCTCATCTTCGGCCGCTACGTCCTGGCGTTCGAGGTGACCTCGGCACTGCTCATCACCGCTGCCCTCGGTGCCATGGTGCTGGCGCACCGCGAGCGCCACACCCCGCGGCCCTCGCAGCGTGAGCAGTCCGAGGCCCGCGTGCGCTCCGGCTACCCACAGAACCTCCCTGGTCCTGGCGTCTACGCCCGTCACAACGCGGTCGGCACGCCGGCACTGCTGCCCGACGGCACACCCACCGACCTCTCGGTGCCCGAGCCGTTGCGCGGTGTCAGCGCTGTGGTCGGGGTCGACCACGAGGACACCGCTCGCGTGATCGCACTCGCCGCAGGGCGCGCGGTCGGCCCGGCAGACGAGGAGACCGAGTCGTGAACCCCAACAACTACCTCTATCTCTCGGCGGTGCTGTTCAGCATCGGTGCGGTGGGTGTTCTCGTGCGGCGCAACGCCATCGTGGTGTTCATGTGCATCGAGCTCATGCTCAACGCCAGCAACCTCGCGTTCGTCTCCTTCGCCCGAGTCTGGGGCAACCTCGACGGCCAGGTCATCGCGTTCTTCGTCATGGTCGTCGCCGCCGCCGAGGTCGTCATCGGTCTCGCCATCGTGATGACCATCTTCCGTACCCGCCGGTCGGCCTCGGTCGACGAAGCCAACCTGCTGAAGTACTAGAGGGGTACGCCGTCGTGTCTTCGTTCTCCGGCGCAGTCACCCTCGCCGTCGATGCCCCTGTGGCTGTCACGGCGTCGGGGACGTTCTCCCTCATCTGGCTGCTCATCGGCCTGCCGCTGATCGGCGCGGTGATCCTGCTCGTGGGGGGTCGCCGGACCAACGCCTTCGGGCACTGGCTCGGCGTGCTGGCCTCAGCCGCGTCGTTCGTCGTCGCCGCTGTGCTGTTCTTCGCGATGCTCGCCCAGCCTCTCGACGGGCGCACGCAACGGCAGCATCTGTTCGACTGGATCTCCGTGGGCACCTTCAAAGTGCCTGCCGACCTGCGTCTCGACCAGCTCTCGATGACCTTCGTGCTGCTCATCACCGGCGTCGGCACACTGATCCACCTCTACTCCGTCGGCTACATGAGCCACGACCGCGACCGGCGGAAGTTCTTCGGCTACCTCAACCTGTTCGTGGCCTCGATGCTGCTTCTGGTCCTCGCCGACAACTACCTGCTGCTCTATGTCGGCTGGGAGGGCGTGGGCCTGGCGTCCTACCTGCTCATCGGCTTCTGGTATTTCAAGGAGACCGCAGCGGTAGCGTCGAAGAAGGCGTTCATCGTCAACCGCGTCGGCGATGTCGGCCTCTCGCTCGCAGTGATGCTGATGTTCGTGACCTTCGGCTCGGTGACCTTCGACGGCGTGCTCGCACGCGCGAGCCAGGCGAGCGAGTCGCAGCTGACGTGGATCGGCCTCGCGCTCCTGCTGGCCGCCTGCGGCAAGTCGGCGCAGTTCCCGCTGCAGTCCTGGCTGCTCGACGCGATGGCGGGCCCGACCCCCGTCTCCGCGCTCATCCACGCGGCGACGATGGTCACCGCCGGCGTCTACCTCATCGTGCGATCGAACGCGATCTTCGACGCCGCACCGACTGCACAGACCGCGGTGATCGTCATCGGCGCCATCACGCTGCTCATGGGTGCCGTGATCGGCTGCGCGAAGGACGACATCAAGAAGGCGCTGGCCGGCTCGACCATGAGCCAGATCGGCTACATGGTCCTGGCCGCCGGCCTCGGTCCGGTCGGCTACGCGTTCGCGATCTTCCACCTTGTCGTGCACGGCTTCTTCAAGGCCGACATGTTCCTCGGCGCGGGGTCGGTCATGCACGGGATGAACGACCAGGTCAACATGCGGCGCTATGGCGCCCTGCGCACCGTGATGGTCGCGACGTGGCTCACGTTCGGCGCCGGCTACCTCGCGATCATGGGCATCCCGCCCTTCGCCGGCTTCTTCTCCAAGGACAACATCATCGAGGCCGCTTTCTCCCGCGGAATCCTCGTCGGACTCGTCACGGTCGTAGGTGCCGGTGTCACGGCTTTTTACATGTCTCGGCTGTTCGTGATGACCTTCCACTCCACGAAGCGTTGGACCGAAGACGTCCACCCGCACGAGTCGCCGATGATCATGGTCGTGCCGATCGCGATCCTGGCGCTGCTCTCCGCTATCGGCGGCCTCGTCCTCAACTGGAACAACGCGATCGTGAGCTGGCTCGAGCCGGTGACCGGCTTCCAGGAGCCTGAGCTTGCCGTCTCCAAGCTCGGCATGGAGGGCATCAGTCTCGTGGTCGTGCTCGCCGGCGCAGCGTTGGGCTGGATGCTCTATGACCGTCGCCCCGTGCCGGAGATGGCACCCGCCGGTAACCTGCTCACCCGCGCCGCACGTGCCGACCTCTACGGTGACGCCGTCAACGAGGCCGTCTTCATGCGTCCGGGGCAATACCTCACGCGGTGGTTGGTGTGGTTCGACAACCGCGTCGTCGACGGTGCGGTCAACGGTGTCGCGGCCACGATCGGCGGCCTGTCCGGCCGCGCCCGTCGGCTGCAGACCGGATTCACCCGGTCCTACGCGCTGTCCATGCTCGGCGGAGCCGCGCTCGTGGCCATCGCCCTCGTCCTGGTGAGGCTGTAGCCGTGACGACGTTCCCCTGGCTCCCCGTCCTGCTCGTCGCCCCGCTCGTCGGTGCGACCGCAGTGATGCTGCTGCCCAAGACCTCCGACAAGCTCGCCAAGCAGGTCGGTCTCGTGGTGTCGCTGGTCGTGCTCGGCCTCACCATCGCGATGGCGCTCAACTTTGACGCCGCGACCGGTGACCGCTTCCAGTTCGCTGTCTCGACGCCGTGGATCTCGCAGTTCGGCGTCAACTTCGCCCTCGGCGTCGACGGCATCGCGCTCGTCCTCGTCGCCCTGTCGACCACCCTCGTGCCCATCGTGCTGCTCGCCGGCTGGCACGACGCCGACGACTCCCGCGGCACTGTGCGCGGGTACGTCGCGCTGATCCTCACCCTCGAGGCGGCGATGATCGGCGTGTTCGCGGCGACCGACGTCTTCTTGTTCTATGTCTTCTTCGAGGCGATGCTCGTCCCCGTTTATTTCCTCATCGGCCGCTACGGCGGCCCGCGCCGCAACTACGCCGCCGTGAAGTTCTTCCTGTACTCCCTGTTCGGCGGCTTGCTCATGCTGGCCTCCCTCATCGGGCTCTACGTCGTGTCCGGCGACATCCTGGGCACCGGGTCCTTCGACTTCACGACCCTCGCGTCGATGGCGATCGACCCCGGCACCCAGAAGTGGCTGTTCGCGGGCTTCTTCATCGCCTTTGCGATCAAGGCGCCGCTCGTCCCGTTCCACACCTGGCTGCCCGATGCTGCCGCCGAGGCGACCCCCGGAACGGCCGTGCTGCTCGTCGGCGTCCTCGACAAGGTCGGCACGTTCGGCATGCTCCGCTACTGCCTGGAGCTGTTCCCGGACGCCTCGCGATGGGCGACACCGCTCGTCATCGTGCTCGCTGTGGTGGGCATCATCTACGGTGCGCTGCTGGCGATCGGCCAGACCGACATCAAGCGGCTCATCGCCTACACCTCCGTGTCGCACTTCGGCTTCATCGCGCTGGGCATCTTCGTCATGACGACCCAGGGGCAGAGCGGCTCCGCGCTCTACATGGTCAACCACGGCTTCTCGACCGCAGCCCTGTTCATCATCGGTGGCTTCCTCATCAGCCGGCGCGGATCGAAGCTCATCGCAGACTTCGGTGGCGTGCAGAAGGTGGCGCCGATCCTCGCGGGCACGTTCCTCGTGGCCGGCATGTCATCGCTCGCGCTGCCGGGTCTCTCGAGCTTCGTGAGCGAGTTCCTGGTGCTGGTCGGGACGTTCGAGCGCTACACCTGGGTCGGGGTCATCGCCTCCCTCGGCATCGTCCTGGCCGCGCTCTACATCCTGCTCATGTACCAGCGCACGATGACTGGACCGACACCTGACATCGTCGCGGAGAAGGTCCACGACCTCACCGGTCGGGAGATCTTCGCCGTCGTCCCGCTGCTCGTCGTGATCCTCGTGCTGGGCTTCTATCCCAAGCCCGTGCTCGACGTCATCAACCCGGCCGTCGACCGCGTCATGCATGCGGTCAACGCCACCGACCCCGCGCCCTCGGTCGCGCCGGTCGCCGAAGGGACTGCCAAGTGAACGGCACGCTGGCCGCTGCTGCGGGATCCTTCGAGATCCCCACCCTCGAGTATTCCGCGCTCGCGCCGATCCTCATCGTGCTCGGTGCCGCCGTCGTCGGTGTGCTGATCGAGTCGTTCGTCGCGCAGGCGATGCGTCGCAACGCCCAGCTGGTCGTCACCTTCGCGGCACTCGTCGGCGCCTTCGTCGCCGTCGTCCTTGCGCGCGGGACCCAGCAGATCGTCGCGCTCGGTTCGGTGGCGATCGACGGCCCCACCCTGTTCATGCAGGGCTCCATCCTCGTGCTGGCCGCGATGGCAGCGCTCGTGATGGCCGAGCGACAGGTCGATCCCGCCGGCGACTCGTTCGCCCCTCGCGCCTCCGCCCTTCCGGGGTCCGAGGACGAGCAGGCGTTCACACGCCTCGGCTGGCTGCAGACCGAGGTCTGGCCGCTGTTCCTGTTCAGCGTCGGCGGCATGCTGCTGTTCCCGGCATCCACCGATCTGCTCACGATGTTCGTGGCGCTCGAAGTGCTGTCGCTGCCGCTCTACATCATGGCCGGGCTCGCGCGCCGCCGCCGTCTGCTGTCGCAGGAGGCCGCGCTCAAGTACTTCATGCTCGGCGCCTTCTCCTCGGCCTTCTTCCTCTACGGCACCGCGTTGCTCTACGGCTTCGCCGGCACCGTCTCGCTCTCCGGCATCGCCGACGCCCTGACGAAGTCCGCAGACAACATGGGGCTCGTGCTAGGCGGGCTCGGCCTGCTCTCGGTCGGTCTGCTCTTCAAGATCAGTGCGGCACCGTTCCACCAATGGACTCCCGACGTCTACCAGGGCTCGCCGACCTCGGTGACCGGGTTCATGGCCGCGTGCACCAAGGTCGCCGCGTTTGGCGCGCTGCTGCGCGTCATGTACGTCGCCTTCGGCGGCATCCGCTGGGACTGGCGCCCGATGATGTACGTCATCGCGGCGCTGACGATGATCGTCGGCACGATCTTCGCGCTGACCCAGACCGACATCAAGCGCCTGCTCGCCTACTCCTCGATCGCACAGGCCGGCTTCATGCTCGTCGGAGTCATCGCGACCAACCAGGCCGGGCTCGAGGGCACGATGGTCTACCTCCTCGCCTACGGAGTGGCCACCATCGGCGCCTTCGCGATCGTCACGCTCGTCCGTGACGCATCCGGTGAGGCGACGCACCTGTCGCAGTGGGCTGGCCTCGGCAAGCGCTCGCCGGTGGTTGCGAGCGCCTTCGCGCTCTTCCTGCTCGCCTTCGCGGGCATCCCGCTCACGAGCGGCTTCACCGCAAAGTTCGCCGTGTTCACAGCCGGCATCTCCGGCGGAGCGGCCCCGGTCGTCGTCATCGGCGTCGTCGCGAGCGCGGTCGCCGCGTTCTTCTACGTCCGAGTCATCGTGGTCATGTTCTTCAACGAGCCCAGTGCTGACAGCGGCCCGAGCGTCGTCGTCCCCAGCGCCTTCACCACCCTAGCCATCACGGTCGCGGTCGCGATCACCGTCGTCATCGGCGTGCTGCCCCAGGTGATCTTCAACCTGGCGTCGCAGGCCGGTCTGTTCGTGCGCTGAAGCGAGAGGGAGAGCCGACGTGAGCGAGAGCCTGCCCTTCGGGCTGTCGCACGTCGACTCCGAACTCGCCGAGCGACTGCGTTCCGGGCTCGACGAGGTCGAGATCGCCCTGCGCAAGGCGGTCACGAGCGACTACCCGTTCGTCACCGAGACCTCGAGCCACCTCGTCAATGCCGGCGGCAAGCGATTCCGTCCGCTGCTCGCCCTCGTGGCGGCTCAGTACGGCGACCCGGACGCGGCGGGCAACGTTCCCGGTGCCGTCGTGGCCGAGCTGACGCACCTCGCGACCCTCTACCACGACGACGTGATGGACGAGGCGGCTCTGCGCCGCGGAGCTCCGAGCGCCAACGCGCGCTGGGACAACACCGTGGCCATCCTCACCGGCGACTTCCTCTTCGCCCGCGCGGCTGACATCGCCGCTGACCTCGGCACCGACATCGTGCGTCTCCAGGCCCGCACGTTCGAGCGACTCTGCACCGGACAGATCCGTGAGACTGTCGGCCCCGCCGATGGTGAGGACGCTGTCGTGCACCACCTCGACGTGCTGGCCGGCAAGACCGGTTCGCTCATCGCGGCGGCCGGTCGCATGGGCGCGATGACCTCCGGTGCACCGGAGAGTGTCGCGGCCGCGATCTCCTCCTACGGCGAGAAGTTCGGCGTCGCTTTCCAGCTCTCCGACGACCTGCTCGACATCGCCAGCGAGTCCGAGGCATCCGGCAAGACACCGGGCACCGACCTGCGCGAGGGCATCCGCACACTGCCGGTCCTGCTCGCACTGCGGGGCACCGACCCCGCTGGAGCGCGACTCCGTGAGCTGCTGGCACAGCCGCTCCCGGACGACGACCGGCACGCCGAGGCGTTGGGTCTGCTGCGTGCGTCGACCGCGATGGTCCAGGCCCGCACCCAGCTCGTGTCCTGGGCCGAGTCGGCGCGCGCCGAGCTCGAGGCGCTCCCGTCGGGGCCGGTGACCGACGCGCTGTCTCAGCTGTGCGACGTCGTCGTCGACCGCAGCACCTGACGGGCCAGCTCGTCGCTGCGAGCTGCGGCGTCGAGCCGGGCCAGCCGTTCGTGCACAGCGGGGTGCGCTGCCACCAGCAGGAGCTGCCCTCGGCTCCACCTCGTCGGACTCCCCGAGCGGGATCGGGTAGGGCGCAGTGTCGAGGATCGACTGCAGCCGGTCCGACGTCGCGACGACCTGAAAGGCTGGTCCTCCGGGCACGACGAAGAGCAGCAGCACGCTCACGACGCACGCCCCCACCGTGATGCTCATGAGCTCGGTGTCGCTGATCGTCCGCATGAGCGGGATCGCGTTGTAGCAGTTCAGGACCACAAAGGCGGAAGCGAGGAGGACGTACGAGCGGCGATGGGCGGGCGGCCGCAGATGCGGTGCGAGCGCCCACGCGGATCGCCCGAGACGTCGCCTCAGGACCACCGGCGAGAGCACTACGAGCGCCAGGACGACGTAGGCGAAGGTGAGCCCGGCTGCGTCGGCCGAGGGTGCAGCGGTGCGTATCCACCACGCTCCCAGAGGCGTGAAACCGAGGAGCGCAACGACCGCGCACCGGGTGAGCACCGCGATCCAGTGGGCCCGCCACAGCAACCCACGAGCCACCCTGATCGGACCCTGGGCATCGTCGTCTGGATCCACCCGGCCGACGTCGCCGTCGATGGGAGGCGATCGGCGGCGATGAGCGGCAACCACCAACGCGGTGTAGACCAGGAGGGCGCCGCCCGCCAGCACCCACACCAGATGGCCTGTCATGTCCCTGCCCCCCGGTCGATGCGGCACGACGGTCCCACACGAGACCGCGCCTGTGGCGCAGGAGTCACCCACCTGGTGGCATGGAGCATCACGCCGCCCAGCGGCGAGATCGTCGGATCCCGTGAGTCACGGGCACTGTCGCGCGGTCCGGGAGGGGATACTCAGGCCGTGACCGGACCCGCGGACGACGAGGAGCACGGCGCTGCGCCGATCACAGGGATGAGCAGCGAGATCGAGCGATGGGAGAACCGGGTCGCGGCCGAGGTCGGACCGGCGTGGCGTCGGGCCACGCAGGGCGAGAGCCGGTGGCCGGCGACCCTCGCCATCCTCGTCATGATCGCGCTGCAGCTCAGGCTGCCCGACGACCTGACACCGCTGGGGAGGTATGTCCTCCCTGCGGTGGAGCTCGTGCTCTTGGTCGTGATCGTCGCGGTGAATCCGCGACGGATCAACCGTCGTGATCCTGGTGTGCGCCTCCTCGGGCTCGCGCTGATCGGCCTCGCGAGTGTGGTCAACGCATGGTCTGTGGCCCGCCTCATCCGAGGCCTGCTCGATGCGACGTTCGCCGTCAACGACCCGCAGCTGCTGCTGTCGACGGGTGCCAACATCTGGCTCACCAACGTCATCGTCTTCGCGCTCTGGTATTGGGAGCTCGACCGCGGCGGGCCGGGATCACGTGCCACCGGCGAGGATCCGGACCCCGACTTCCTCTTCCCGCAGATGGCAGAGACCTCGATCGACTTCCACCACTGGGAGCCGGAGTTCGTCGACTACGCCTACGTGTCTTTCACGAATGCTGCTGCGTTCAGCCCGACGGACACCATGCCCCTGACCCGATGGGCCAAGCTCGCGATGATGCTCCAGTCGGCGGTGTCGCTCGTGACAGCGGTCCTGGTCATCGCGCGCGCAGTCAACATCCTGCACTGAGCGGCGTGCCGGTCAGACGGGTGCCTCAACCTCGTCCAGGTCGGTGCTGGAGGCCACTCTGGCTGCCCGGTTGGAGCGG
Organism: Candidatus Nanopelagicales bacterium; assembly: GCA_025351185.1. Lineage (GTDB taxonomy): Bacteria > Actinomycetota > Actinomycetes > S36-B12 > CAIYMF01 > Longivirga. The sequence continues at coordinate 4,054 of JANXWJ010000132.1, read as the reverse complement.
TTGCTGCGCAGCAGGTCGAAGGTGAAGGTGGCGAGGGCGACCCACACGAACGCAAAGCCGATCCAGCGGGCCGGCGGCATCTGCTCGCCCACGACCCAGACGCCGATGACGAACTGGATGGACGGCGTGAGGTACTGCAGCAGGCCGATCCTCGAGAGCGGGATCCGGTTGGCGGCGCCGCCGAAGAGCAGGAGCGGAATCGCTGTGACTGCGCCGGTGGCCATGAGCAGCACGGTGTTTCCGACCGACGAATGCCCAAACGTGAGCAGGCCCGCGCTCGAGAGCCACATCAGGTAGGCGAGCGACAGCGGTGAGACGTAGGCCGTCTCGATCGTCAGCGCGGCTTGGGGGTCCACCCCCGCGAGCTTCTTCGCCAGCCCATATCCGGCGAACGAGAACGCCAGCACCAGAGCGATCCACGGCAGCTTTCCATAGCCGACAGTGAGCACCACGACGGCGAACGTGGCGATTCCGACGGCGGTCCACTGCAACCGGCGAAGTCGTTCGCCGAGGAACACCACGCCCATGAGCACCAGCACGAGCGGGTTGATGAAATAGCCGAGCGACGCCTCGACGATGTGGCCGCTGTTGACGCCCCAGATGTAGACGCCCCAGTTGGTCCCGATGAGCGAGGCGGCCGCGAACAGCAGCAGCATGGCGCGCCCGTCGCGCAGCACCGGCCGGAGGCGATCCCAGGATCGTGTGACCGTGAGGAGCAATGCCATGAACGCGAGGGAGAACAGGAACCGATAGGCCAGGATCTCGAGCGCCGACGCCGGCTCTAGGAGTGGGAAGAAGAGCGGGAAGAACCCCCAGATGCCGTAGGCGGCAAACCCGAAGATGAGCCCGAGCCGGGTCGACGTGCGCGCGTCCCCGGCTGTCGTCGGCGAGGTGTTCTCGTTCATGTCACTCGTGACCGTACGTGACGCGATGACGCCCGCACCAATGAGAGCGGCCCCCGTCGGCTGGCGCCGACGAACCCCCACCTGCGCTCTGCACTGCGGCTACGCGATCTCCCACGTGTCACTGCCCGCGAGCAGTGCGGCCAGGTCGCCACGACCGGCCTCCTGGGCGAGGGCGAGCTGCGACTGGAACGCGCTGTCATAGGACGGTCGGGCCACGTCGCGGAAGACACCGATCGGGGTGTTGGCCAGCGTCATCGAGTCCGACAGGCGCGAGAGCGCGAAGGCCACCGACGGATCGGGGTTGTGTGCGTCGTGCACCAGGATCGCATCGATCCCGACGTCGGCGACCTCGACGATCCCCAGGCTGCCGTTGGACTCCCGGATCACTCCGCGCGACCCGTCGACCAGGGTGATCGGCTGCCCGTCGACGAGGCGGAACGTCAGGGAGTCGCGGTGGTCGGAGTCCTTGAGCGGATCCCACGCACCGTCGTTGAAGATGTTGCAGTTCTGGTAGATCTCCACGAGTGCGGTGCCCTGGTGCAGTGCTGCAGCGCGCAACGTCTCCGTCAGGTGCTTGCGGTCGGAGTCGATGGTGCGTGCGACGAAGGAAGCCTCCGCACCGAGAGCGAGCGACACAGGGTTGAACGGATAGTCGAGCGATCCCATGGGCGTCGACTTGGTGACCTTGCCGACCTCGGACGTGGGGGAGTACTGCCCCTTGGTCAAGCCGTAGATCCTGTTGTTGAACAGCAGGATCTTGAGGTTGACGTTGCGGCGCAGCGCGTGGATCAGGTGGTTGCCACCGATCGAGAGGGCGTCGCCGTCGCCGGTCACGACCCAGACCGACAGGTCGGGCCGTGTCATCGCGAGACCGGACGCGATCGCCGGTGCCCGTCCGTGGATCGAGTGCATCCCGAACGTGTTCATGTAGTAGGGAAAACGGCTGGAGCAGCCGATGCCCGAGATCCAGACGACGTTCTCCTTCGCGAGCCCGAGCTCAGGCATGAACGACTGAACACCGGCGAGGATCGCGTAGTCACCGCACCCGGGGCACCAGCGCACCTCCTGGTCGGTCTTGAAATCCTTCGCGGACTGCTTCACGTCCGTCTTGGGTACGAGGTTGAGCGACGGGAACCCGAGATCGACTGCCTCAGACACTGGCGACCACGTCCTTGATGACTCCGGCGAGCTCTTCCGCCTTGAACGGCAGGCCACGCACCTGGTTGTAGGCGATCGCATCCACGAGGAAGCGACCACGGATGAGCAGCGCGAGCTGCCCGAGGTTCATCTCCGGGATGACGACCTTGTCGTAGCGGCGCAGCACCTCGGCGGTGTTGGCCGGGAACGGGTTGAGGTGACGCAGGTGCGCTTGGGCCACCGAGATCCCGTCCTTGCGCACGCGACGTGCTGCGGCGCCGATAGGTCCGTAGGTCGACCCCCAGCCGAGAACGAGCACCCGCGCATCGCCCGTGGGGTCGTCGACCTCGAGGTCGGCGACGGTGATGCCGTCGATCTTGGCCTGACGCAGCCGGACCATGCGGTCGTGGTTGTCGGCGTCGTAGGAGATGTTGCCGATCCCGTCGGACTTCTCGATGCCACCGATGCGGTGCTCGAGACCCTTCGTGCCGGGCACTGCCCAGGGCCGGGCCAGCGTCTCGGGATCGCGCTTGTAGGGCCAGAACTCGGTGCTGCCGTCGTCGTTGGTGTGGTTGTGCGCGCTCGCGAACTCCACCCGAAGGTCGGGCAGCGAGCCGACGTCCGGGATGAGCCACGGCTCAGAGCCGTTCGCGAGATAGCCGTCCGAGAGCAGGAACACCGGCGTGCGGTAGGTCGTCGCGATGCGTACGGCCTCGATGGCTGCGTCGAAGCAGTCACCCGGGGAACGCGGCGCGACGATCGGCACCGGCGCCTCACCGTTGCGGCCGAACATCGCCTGCAGCAGGTCTGACTGCTCGGTCTTGGTCGGGAGGCCGGTCGACGGCCCGCCACGCTGCACGTCGACGATCACGAGAGGGAGCTCGAGAGACACGGCGAGGCCGATCGCCTCGGACTTCAGCGCGACTCCCGGCCCGGAGGTGGTGGTGACGCCGAGCATGCCGCCGTAGGCAGCGCCGATGGCCGACCCGACCCCGGCGATCTCGTCCTCGGCCTGGAAGGTCATCACGCCGAACTTTTTGTGCTTGCTCAGCTCGTGGAGGATGTCCGAGGCCGGGGTGATCGGGTAGGACCCGAGGAACAGCGGGAGCTCCGCGCGTTCGGCCGCAGCGATCAGGCCGTAGGACAGCGCGAGGTTGCCGTGCATGTTGCGATAACGACCGGCCGGCATCGTCGCCGGCTTGATCTCGTACTGCACCGAGAAGTCCTCGGTGGTCTCACCGAAGGACCACCCGGCCTCGAACGCGGCGATGTTGGCCGCCAGGATCTCCGGCTTCTTCGCGAACTTCTGCTTGAGGAACGTCAGCGTGCCCTCGGTGGGACGGGCATAGAGCCACGACAGCAGCCCGAGCGCGAACATGTTCTTCGCCCGCTCCGCGTCCTTCTTCGACATGTCGAAGCCCTTGAGAGCCTGGACCGTCAGCGACGTCAGCGGGATCGGGTGCACGGAGTAGGAGCTGAGCGAGCCGTCGTCGAGCGGGTTCGCGTCATAGCCGACCTTGACCAGTGCACGGGTCGTGAACTCGTCGGTGTTGACGATCAGATCAGCGCCCCGCGGCAGGTCGCGCATGTTGGCCTTGAGCGCCGCGGGGTTCATCGCCACCAAGACGTTGGGCGCGTCGCCCGGCGTCATGATGTCGTGGTCGGCGAAGTGCAGCTGGAAGGCCGACACACCCGGCAGGGTTCCTGCTGGTGCACGGATCTCGGCCGGGAAGTCCGGCAGCGTCGAGAGGTCGTTGCCGAACGACGCCGTCCGAGAGGTGAACTGGTCGCCGGTCAGCTGCATGCCGTCGCCTGAGTCGCCGGCGAATCGGATGATGACCCGGTGGAGCTGGACCACCTGCTTGCTCACGTGTCTGCCGCCTCGCTGGGGTGATGTCGACCGCCTCAGAGGTGCGGTCGTCCTGGTCGAACTGGCTCAGCGCGTCCCCCCGCGCCCGGTCGGAGCGAGCCGACGGTTGCCGCGGCAACCATCCTCCCCCCGCTGCCTCCCC
>JANXWJ010000124.1 GCA_025351185.1 Candidatus Nanopelagicales bacterium | reverse complement strand
CCCGTCCTGACTACACATCAACGGCAGCATCGTCGCGCGGCGTGAGCAGCTGCCACAGGACGTGGTCCTGCCAGCGTCCGGCGATCTTGAGGTATGCCGGTGCAAGTCCGAACCGCTGGAACCCATTGCGCTCCAACACTTTCTGCGACGCCGCGTTGTCGGTCAACGTCCCCGCCTGCATCCGGTGCAGCTGCAGCTCCCCGAAGGCGATCTCGGTCATGCGGGCCAGCGCGGCGGTCCCGAGGCCGCGTCGGGTGGCGCCCTCCGCGACCCAGTAGCCAACGCTGCACGACTGGAACGGACCGCGCACGATCTCGTTGAGCGTGATGCGCCCGACGAGCACACCGTGATCGTCGAGGATCACGTGCGGCAACGACGTGCCGGTGACGTGCTTGGCGAGCAGGTCCTCGATGAGCTCGTCCTGTCCCGCCACGGAATAGTAGGAATCAGCGCGGTAGGGCTCCGTCGGCGCGAGGAACTCACGGTTGTCGGTGAGCAGCGCCGCGAGAGCAGCAGCGTCGTCAGGGGACACGAGTCGGGTCGCAGGCACGGCAGCATCCTGACAGCCGCGAGACGGTGCAAGCGCCGGGCCGTCGACCCGACGCGAGTGAAGCCGGCTCAGGCGAGGCGGACGACGAAGTAGCCGTAGTTGCCCGCGATGCTGCCCACGGCGTAGGCGGCCACACGGTAGGAGGTGCTGGCGTGGCGTGCCGTCGGAGCCACCGAGTAGGTCACCCGACCGGCGCGGTCAGCCACGGCCGTGCGCAGCGTGTGCCAACCCGTGCTCGTACGCACCTGAAGGGTGGTGCGCTGACCCGCCACGGCCGGGGCCAGCCGCACAGAGACCCGCGAGGCATGGCCGGGTCGGACGCCGGAGCTCGCCGGAGTCACGGTCACCCGGGTCCGCATACCGACGACGCCCTGCGTCACTCCGGTCACCCGGTCGAACGTGCCGCCGACGATGACGCGATAGCGCACCGCGTGCTTGATGCCCGCGATGAACGTGACGCGCCCGGCGCTCGACGTGGTGGCCTGGCCGGCCGTGACCCACCGGCCGCCCAACAGCAGCTGGAATGTCGCGGTGGCCCCGGAGACCGGGAGTCCCGCAGCGGTCGCGACGACGGGCAGCGCCCACGGTGTGCCGTACACAGCACGTGATGACGTACGCATGCCGACGACTGTCGGAGTCGGCGCGATGCTGCGCGCATAGCTGCGCAGCTGCGACCACTGACGCTGATCCTCGCCGCCGATGGTCCACTGCGCGATGCCACCGAGGTGGTAGGTCCCGACGAGCGCGGCGCGGGCCGTCGCTGCTGACGCGTCGTCGTACCACGCGGTGCGGGAGATGGTGCAGGACACCGGCACGAGGCCGGCGAACCGCACCGCGCCGCTGACCGCGGCAGTCGTCGGAAGGCTCAGCGTGATCGTCCTGGTCGCGGCGACGATCGAGGTGACCGTGGTGCCGGTGGCGATGCCCGTGCCGGTCACCACGAGTCCGGTCGCGAGCCCGGCGACGGAGGCGACCACGAGCGCCTTGCCGCCGAGCGCCGCAGTTGCCGTGGTGCCGACCGACTGGCTCGCGCGACCGGAGAAGCGCAGCTGCGTCGCGAACGTGCGCTCCTTGTTGACGCTGTCCCAGATCGGCACAGGTGCCTTGAGGAGTGCGATGCCCGGGGCGGTGAAGTTGCCGGCCCTGAACGTGGAGACGTACGAGCCGACCGATGCGGCGTCGAAGGTGTGGGTGACCTTCGAGAACGCGATCGCGTTGACGAGCGACTGGGTCTGCGGGGCGGTGGCGCCGGCAGGTCCGGTGGTGGGGCAGGTCGACACGACGCCGGAGTAGGTCGTCGCTGTACGCCAGTCGCGACCGTAGGACGCGACACCGATCTGCACCTTGCCCGATGCCACCTGCGACGCCGCGAACTTCGCGACCGCGTCCACCCAGGAGAACGGTGCGATCGGGCCGGCGGCCGACACGTGGTAGTCGTAGGTCATCACGCGGAGCCGGTCGATCGACGGTCCGATCCCGGCCCAGTCATAGACCCAGTAGCCGGTGGTCGGTGAGGTCAGGTAGCCCGTCGTGACCGAGAGCAGCTTGCCGTGGGCATGCAGCCCGGCACCGAGCTGCTTGACGAACGCGACCCACAGCGGCCGCGTCGTCGCCCAGGTGCTGCGCCCGTCCTTGAAGGCGAAGCCCTCGAAGTCGAGGTCGATCCCGTCGTAGCCGTTGCTCACGACCAGCGACACGATCTGGTTGACGAACGCGGTCCGTGTCGGAACGGTCGAGAGGGTGGCGGCCATGGAGTGGGCGGCCATGCCGTCGGTGATCGTGGGGAGCACCCGGATGCCCGCTGCCTGCAGCTGGGGCAGGTAGGTCGACTTCGACGAGTTGCTCACCTGCTGCTCGATGCTCGAGACGTTGCCGGAGCGGTGGGCGGCGTACCAGAACGGCGAGACGTCGGTGAACAGATCCGCGTTGGCGACGACCGACGCGGTGGAGGCCGCCGAGCTCCAGTAGGGCAGCCAGCCCGACACGATGCGCCGCGGCGGGGCCGCGGTCGCTCCGAGTGCGGGAGCCGGAAGCACGGCGGTCGCCAGGGTGACGGCGACCAGCCCGGCCGCAGCCGCGAGAGCGCGCCGGCCGAACGTCGCAGTGCTCACGTGCTCGTGCCGCATAGTGCTCCCCGTGGTCGGGTGACGGCTGGCGTCACCGTGATGGCCTTCTCGGTGCGGTGGTGGCGGCAGCGATACGCCGATGCGCTGAGCCGCCGTCCCCCTCCTACGTCGTCCGAGCCTGCCCCAGGCTTGACCCCAGGCCCACATCGAGACCTGAACTCTGTCCGATTCGTCCGGTTTTCGGGGCGCTACGCAGGGCACCCTCACTCAGCAACACCGCAGTGCGGACCCGACAACCGGCGACGAAGCGGCGAGTCGGTCGCGGAGCCGTCAGTGCGGCGAGCGACCGCTCCAGGTCCAGGGGTATCCCGGGTCCTCGACGGAACGAGCCGCGGCACCGATCTCGAGCGGGCGGAAGGTGTCGACCATCACCGCGGTCTCGTCGGTCGCCGTCGCCCCGATCGAAGCCTCGACGCTGCCGGGCTGCGGGCCGTGGGTGAACCCGGCCGGGTGCAGCGAGATCGACCCCGTCTCGATGCCGGCTCCCTTGCGGCTCATGAAGTCGCCGCCGCAGTAGAACAGCACCTCGTCGCTGTCGACGTTGGCGTGGTTGTAGGGCGCGGGGATCGATAGCGGGTGGTAGTCGAAGAGCCGCGGGACGAACGAGCAGACGACGAAGTTCGAGCCTTCGAACATCTGGTGCACCGGCGGCGGCTGGTGCAGGCGGCCGGTGATCGGCTCGAAGTCGCGGATCGACACCACCCAGGGATAGTTGCTGCCGTCCCACCCGACGACGTCGAACGGGTGGTGCGCGTAGGTATAGCGGGTGAGCCCCTGGCGGGTCCGCACGACGACGTCGACGTCGGTCTCGTCGACCTGCGTCAGATCCTCCGGGCCGCGGATATCGCGCTCGCAGTAGGGCGCATGCTCGAGGAACTGCCCGCGGGGTGAGAGATAGCGCTTCGGTGGGCCGACGTGACCGGTGGCCTCGATCACGAAGAGACGCAAGGGATCTGCGCTGGTAGGCAGCACTCGGTAGGTGGTGGAGGTCGGCAGCACGACGTAGTCGCCCTCGCTCACCGAGAGAACGCCGTAGGACGTCTCGACGAGTCCGGCACCTGACTCGACGTAGAGCACCTCGTCGCCCACGGCGTTGCGATAGAGCGGGCTCGCCGTGGTTGCGGCGACGTAGGCGAGACGCACGTCGGAGTTGGCGAGGAGCACGCGCCGGCTGGTAACGGCATCGGGCCGCTCGGGCATCTCGAGGCCGTGGGTGCGGTAGTGCCCGGGCAGGAGCGGGAGGTTGGGCGTGAGCTCGACGTCGACCTCCGTCTCCGCGACGGCGTCGACGATCGCGGTCGGCAGATGACGGTGGTAGAGCAGGGCCGAGTCGTGGTGGAAGCCTTCGATGCCCACGAGCTCCTCGGCGTAGAGACCGCCGTCGGGCCGCCGGTGCTGGGTGTGGCGCTTGCGCGGCACGTCACCGACGCTGCGGTAGTACGGCATCTCGGCCTCCTGGTGCGGCTCCGGCGGGGCAGGTACAGCAGGATCGTGGCGTACGTTATCCGGAGTGCCATGTCCTCTCACAGTACGGTCCGCTAGCGTTGCGCGGGTGTCAAGTACCCCGACCCCCGCCCAGCAGGCCGGCCTCGACGCCGGGCAGGCAGCTGCCCTCGTCGTGGCACTCGTGGACGACGCTGCGGTGTTCCCGCCCGCGTTGACACCCATGACCGACGCCGTGCTCGCCCACCGCGCGCACCGGCACTCGGAGCACAGCCTCGTGGTCGGGCCGTTCCTGGTTCCGGTGTCCCGACTAGGCGAGGTGCTCGACGCCCTCGACGCGCACCCGTCGAGCGATCCGCTGGACCTCGTCCTGGTCGCCGACACCGGGCTCGTCGAGGCCGCCGAGGCTCGCTCGGTGCTCCTCGACGACGACCGGGTCGAGCTCGTCGGGCTCGAGGTCACGCTGCCGACCGACGGTCCGCTCGGTGACTCGGCGCGACTGACCCTCGACACCCTCGACTTCGCGCTGCCGGCCGCGATCGAGATCCCACGAGCCGTGGGCTGGCGCGATGCGCTCGCCGTGATCGCGGACGACGGCGCGGAGCGGGCGAAGTTCCGCACGGGGGGTCCGAGTGCGGCGCACCATCCGAGCGAGGTGGAGCTGGCTGACGTCGTGGTCGCCTGCGTCCGCGACGGCGTCGCGTTCAAGCTCACCGCTGGTCTGCACCGAGCCGTGCGGCGTACTGCTGAGGGCACCGGCTTCGAGGAGCACGGCTTTCTCAACGTGCTGGCCGCGACGGCTCGCGCCATCGCGGGCGACGAGCCGTCGTCAGTGGCTGCGGTCCTCGGGCAGCGTGACGCGGCACCGCTGCTGGCGATCCTCGCCGCCGCGAATCCCCGAGAGGTGCGTCGGCGATTCACATCTTTCGGATCCTGCTCGATCAGCGACCCGGTGGCTGATCTGCGTAGCCTCGGACTGATCGAGGTCGAGGAGGCGTCATGACCACGTGGGTGACCGGTGCCGAGGGCTCCGGCTACGGACTCGCACACCTGCCCTATGGCGTCATCTCGCACGCAGGCGGACACCGAGAGCTCGCGGTGCGCATCGGCGACCAGGCGCTGTCCCTCGCGCGGCTGCACGACCTCGGGCTCCTCGACGGGGTCCTGCTGCACGCGACGCCGGTGTTCGACACCGGCAGCCTCGACGGCCTGCTGGCCCGCGGCCCGCAGGCGTGGAGCGCCTTACGTCAACGGCTGCAAGCGATCCTGGTTGATCGTGATGTCGCCGACATGGCCGGAGAGGCACTGTTGCCGCTCGCCGAGGTAGCGACGCATCTGGCCTGGACAGTGGCGGACTACGTCGACTTCTACTCGAGCGAGAACCACGCGACCAACGTCGGTCACATCTTCCGACCCGACGGCGAGGCGTTGCCGCCGAACTGGAAGCACCTGCCGATCGGCTATCACGGTCGAGCGGGCACGGTCGTGGTGTCGGGCACCGATGTCGTGCGACCCAACGGTCAGCGCAAGCCCGGCCCCGAAGCTCCGGTGTTCGGTCCGTCGCGCCGCCTCGACGTCGAGGTCGAGGTCGGCTTCGTCGTCGGTATGCCGTCGGTGCAGGGGTCGGCGGTGCCGACGTCGGCGTTCCGCGAGCACGTGTTCGGTGTCGTGCTGCTCAACGACTGGTCGGCCCGCGACATCCAGGCCTGGGAGTACGTCCCGCTAGGACCATTCCTCGCAAAGTCCTTCGCCACCAGCGTTTCTGCGTGGGTCACCCCCCTCGAGGCACTGACCGCCGCACGGATCGCACCGCCTGCGCAGGACCCGGCGCCGCTGCCCTATCTCATCGACGCTGATCCGTGGGCGCTCGACCTGTCACTGTCGCTCGAGCTGTCGCGCGGCGATGCGTCCGCAGTCATCTCGCGGCCGCCGTTCGCTCAGATGTACTGGACTCCCGGTCAGCAGCTCGCGCACCTCACCGTCAACGGTGCGTCGCTGCGCACCGGTGACCTCTTCGCCAGCGGCACCGTGAGCGGACCGGGCATCGACCAGCGCGGTTCGCTGCTAGAGCTCTCCTGGGGCGGCCGTGAACCCCTCACCGTCGAGGGACTCGGCGAGGTCAACTTCCTCGAGGACGGCGACACGGTCACGATCCGGGGCGAGGCCCTGGCCACCGACGGCTCCCGCCTGTCCCTGGGCCACGTAGTTGGCACGATCCGCCCCGCTCCCTAGCCGCGGAACCCTGGCCCTCCATCCCACCCGGTTGGCCGGTGGGCGCCCTGACGTGAGGTGGGAGAGTGTTCCCGTTGAAACTCGTTGCATACCAGGCCTGGCGTCGCGCGGTCATCGCACCGGTCACCGGTCATCTCATCGACCACGGTCACAAGGTCTACCTCCCCCACGACCTGCGGAGTACCTGATCGCTCGTGATGGGGGGTGCATCGGACCGATGTGCACCACCCGGCACCGCTCGAAACTGCAGATGGAACACGGGAAACCCTTTCGCGAAGGACCGAGCAACACGACGAACTGCCGGATCTGGTGCACCACCGACCACCAGCTCAAGACCGACGGCTATCTCGACATCACCAACCTCGCACCCGACGGATCAGCCACCTGGCTCACGAAGTTCGGGCAACGCATCGAGATTGCGCCGAGACCGTTCCTTGACACCCCCGACCCACCACCGCCCACCGACACAAGGTCAGCCCGCACACCATCCGCATCACCCGGCGATGACGCACGCCCTGATGTCGGCACGTCATCTGCCGCGCCACCCGAGCTCGATGAGCCACCATTCTGACGACGAGCGTCGATGGAGCGGCGTGCCCGCACGCATGGACTTACGCACGTGAGGCCACGCCCGTGAGATCGCTGACGCGCTGCCTTTCGCGACGCGCCGAGGTGCCCAACGCACGACCTCGCTCACAGACAAACACCCCCGACGCACGCGACTGACCGACACACGGCGCTGCCCGACCGAGGAACCACCCGACAGACATCGCTGGCTACTGGGAGCGACGCTCTTAGAAGGTGTAACGCTTTTCCGCGGGTAGGCGAGCCGAGCGACATCGGCACATAGGCTCGCGACTCGCGCCGCTGGGCGTAGCCGTGATCCCTAGCTCAGCAGGAGACTGGCGGCATGAGCGATGACTAGCTCTGGCAGATCTCCACGCCCGTACACAGCGAGGCCGGCCTGAAGTTCGCTTGGGTTGAGAACTACCGACTCCGACTGCGCCAGATGGGCACCGAGCTTGTGATCGAGGGCAACGCCGAGGGACTAGAAACACTGGCACGACACCTGCTGACGCTGGCTCAGCCCGGTGTTCCGTCCGGGTCGCACCTTCATCTGAAGGACTCAGACCGGCTGGAGCCCGGCCCCTGGACCTCGTGATCGAACGCGAAGACGACCCCGACGAGTACGCGTAGTCAACCGGGCGAGCATCACATCTGCGCGCCGCGGAGCGGCACGCTAGAGGCACATCGAATGCTGGGGCGCTAGCCCGGCTCCGACCACGATCCCGAGCGGGGGGTCAGTACGGATGCTTTGGGTCGCTCGTCGATCTCGCGATCACCTGGCCACGGAGTTGCCTCGAGTGCAGCCCGACCAGCGAGCGGTTCCATTGTCCGATTTCGACCCGATTCGAGCACCGCCTCACCTACGGATTTCGTTGACTTTCCCCCAGATCGCGAATAGATCCCCCCTCAGGTCCGCCTTACCCCTACGTTCCGCTCATCGCACCGGCGTGGTGCCGTGAGAAGTCATAACGAAGGGGTGGGTCGATGGCACGTTCGTCGCTCGGTCGGCAGTTGCAAGCACTCGCAGCTGAGCATCGTGCTGCACAGGAACTTGGGATGACACCGGAACACATCCGCGAGATGGGGGTGGCGGCGACCAGGCGGGAGCTGACCCGTCGCGGGGTGCTCAAAGGTGCCGTCGGGGCAGCGGGTCTTCTTGCGCTGGCTGCATCTCCGTTCGAGATGTCGACCGCTGCGGCCGCGACGCCGAGCCGGATCGCGATCATCGGTGGGGGCATCTCGGGGCTGTGTGCGGCGATGCGACTGCAGGACTCGGGGGTGGCGTCCACGGTGTACGAGGCGAACAGCCGGGTCGGGGGACGGATGTTCTCCAACACGACGACGTGGCAGTCGGGTCAGGTCTCGGAGTGGGGCGGGGAGCTCATCGACACCGGACACAAGATCATCCAGACCCTGGCAAAGCGATTCAACCTCGCGCTCGATGACCTGATCCAGGCGGAGCCCAGCGGTGCGGAGCCGACGTACTACTTCAACGGGACCTACTACCCGTACGCCCAGGCCACCAGGGACTTCCAGGCCGTGCACAACGCCGTGATGGCGGACAAGCAGACCTTCACTTGGCCCATCGCCTGGAACGGCGCGAACACCGCCGCCGGCATCGCGCTGTCGAACCTGAGCCTGTACGACTGGATCGAGACCCGTGTGCCGGGCGGCCATGCCTCGCCGATGGGTGAGTTGCTCGACGTCGCCTACAACATCGAGTATGGCGGTGAGACCACGGACCAGTCCGCGCTCAACCTGCTCGGCCTGCTCGGCTACCAGGCGAGCCCGGGGCAGTTCTCGATCTTCGGCCTCTCCGACGAGCGTTACCACGTCCGAGGCGGGAACCAACTGCTGCCGCAGGCGATCGCGGCTGCGCTCCCGTCCGGATCCGTGAAGCTCGGGTGGTCGCTCAGGGCGGTGGCGCTCCAGAAGGACGGCACGCAGGCGCTGACCTTCACCGGCCCATCGGGGACCACGACGGTCACAGCCGACCACACGATCCTGGCGCTGCCCCTCGGGGTGCTCAAGCGCCTTGACTTCTCCAAGGCCGGCTTCGACACCCGCAAGACCGGCCAGATCGCGGCGATGCGGATGGGCAAGAACTCCAAGCTGCAGCTGCAGTTCTCCAACCGGATCTGGAACTCGACCGGCCCCTGGCCTGGCGTCTCCAGCGGAGAGACATACTCAGATGCCGGCTACCAGAACTCGTGGGACGTCTCCCGGGGTCAGGGCGGACAGCAGGGGATCCTGCTCGAGTACACGGGTGGGAACAAGGCCGGGTCGTTCAACCCGTCCACGCCGTTCTCCGACCAGACGTCGTCCTACGTCCGGACCGCTGCCGCCGGCTTCCTGGCGCAGATCGAAACCGTGCTCCCGGGCCTGACGTCGCAGTGGAACGGACGAGCCACGCTATCGGCGTGGCACACCAACCCGTACAGCTACGGGGCCTACTCCTACTACCCGACGGGCTACTGCCACCTCTACGCCGGCTACGAGGGCGCGCGGCAGGGCAACATCCACTTCGCCGGGGAGCACTGCTCCATCGACTACCAGGGCTACATGGAAGGCGGCGCCGACGAAGGCCAACGAGCCGCGACAGAGATCCTCGGAGACCTTGGAGTCAAGTAGCAACCGAGGGTGCCCGCCCCAGCCAACTTGGGGCGGGCACTCGCGGCTACTCGCGAGTACAGCCAGCTGGTTCCAGCGCCTGCGTCGGAGATCGCTATAGCCGGATATTGCGCGGCCCGAATGGGGGCACACCCTCTCAGGCGCCAGTCACTCCGTCGATCGCTTCGCGGACGAGGTCGGCGTGGCCGTTGTGGCGGCAGTACTCCGTGAGCACGTGCACCACGATGACGCGCACACAGGCGTCCTCCTCCCATCGCGGTACGGGGACGACGACGTCCCACGACTCGAGAGCGGCCTCGATGCGACGTGACACATCGACCTCGCGCTCCCACGCTCCGAAGGCCTCGGAACGTGACGACGTCGATGCGTCATAGGCGACCTGGACGTCGCGCTGGTCCGACCAGACGAGCGTGACGTCCTCACGCGCGATGACGTGGCGGAACCACTCGCGCTCGACCTCCGCGAGGTGGCGCACGAGTCCGAGCAAGGACAGGTTCGACGTGGGGACGGCAGTGCGACGGAGCTCCTCGTCGGTGAGGTCCTGACACTTCATCGCGAGGGTGGCCCGCTGGTAGTCGAGGAACTGGCGCAGGACCTGGCGCTCGTCACCGATTCCTGACGGCCCGCTCCGATGATCGATCACAGCTCGACCTCTCGTCATGGACGAGTCAACGGTGACCCGTGGCGAGCCCTACCCTAGATGCGTGTCCACGCCTGTCGTCGAGCCTGTTGTGCTGCTCTTCGGCGGCTATCGCCTCGACATCCCGGTCGCCACGGATCTCGAGGATGTCGACGCGGCGCTGGCAGACCCCGACGTTGCGCTGTGGAACCCGGCCGCGCACCGCCCGGGAATCGTCCCGCGCGACCGCGCCAGGCTCTGGATCAGCGATCGCGCCGCCTGGGGCGACGACCACGCATCCTGGGTGGTCCGCGATCACGACGGCCGAGTCGTCGGAGCGGTGTCGGTGCACCATCTCGACCACGCGATGGCGACCGGCGAGATCGGCTACTGGTTGAGCCCGGCCGGTCGCGGCCGTGGGCTCGGCCTCGCGGCGGTGGTGCTGGCGACACGGTTCGGGTTCGACGTGCTCGAGCTCGCACGTATCGAGCTGTTCCACGCCGTGGAGAACGAGGCCTCCTGCCGCTTGGCGCTGCGAGCCGGCTACCTCCACGAAGGCACCGCGCGGCAGAGCTTCGTCTACGGCGACGGGCAACGACACGACGAGCACCTGCACGCCCGGCTCGCCACCGACCCGGAGCCCGAGATCACCCTCCCTGGCTGAGCACCCGGTCGCCAAACCCGACTCGTTCCGCTCCCCACCGGCGCGGTGGAGGACCACTTTCTGCAGACCACACGGCCTGACCCGGGGACGCGACCGTTGTAGGTCGGGTAGACAGGACTCATGTGCCATGACGACGACAGCCGCCCGCCCAGCCCGCCCGTCGTCGGAGAGGTCGCCAGCCATGCGCTGATCACCCTCACCGGCTCCGACGGCAACTCCTTCGCCGCCTACCAAGCCGTCCCCGCGACCCCCAACGGTCGCAACGTCGTGATCCTCCCCGACGTCCGCGGACTGCACCCCTACTACGAGCAGCTCGCGATCCGCTTCGCCGAGGCCGGCTTCCACGCCGTCGCGTTCGACTACTTCGGACGCACCCAGGGCGTCGCCCAGCGCGGAGACGACTTCGACTGGCAGTCCGAGATCGGCACGCTGACCCCGGACGGCGTTGCCGCTGACGTCGCTGCCTCCGCAGCACATGTCGGCTCGCTGAACTCCGGCCCGACGTTCACCCTCGGGTTCTGCTTCGGTGGAAGCCACTCCTGGCGACTGTCGGCCAGCGACCTCGACCTCGCCGGCGTGATGGGCTTCTACGGCCGCCCCTCGATGATCGCCGACGTGGAGGAGGCCTTCACCAAGCCCCTGCTGCTGCTCGCCGGCGGCAACGACGGCGCGACTCCCGTGTCGCAGTTCGAGGCTCTCGATGCCCGCCTCACCGAGCGCGGTCTCGACCACGAGCTCTATGTCTACGACGACGCTCCGCACTCCTTCTTCGACCGCGCCTTCGCCGAGTGGAAGCCCGCCTGCGACGACGCCTGGACCCGAATCCTCGCCTTCACCGAACGCCTGTCCTCGTAGTACCTAGACCGATGGCCTTCTTCGCCGAGATCCCCGAACCCGATCCGGAGCCCGGGCAGTCGCAGCGACAGCTGTACTTCGACCATCCCGGGCAGGCACCGCAGCACTGGCTGCCTGGGCTGGCAGGAGTCAGTGCGGTCGTCGGTCGCACGAAGCACACAGCCGTGTGGATCACGTTCGCGGAGACCTACCCCCGGGGTGTGGTCATCACGCTCGACGCCCTCCTCGACCCGGCTGGCCCGGACGTCGAGTCCCTCCACCGCCACTACCTCTGCCCAGGACCATCGTCGGCAGAAATGCGGCTCGGTCTGCTCTGGCCGGACCGTCGCCGCGCCGAGTCAGCCACGGAGTGGGGCGGTGGATCACCTCCTGGGACCAGGCTGCCTGACGCCGGACCGCGTGACGGTGCCCTGACGTTGCAGATGCAAGGCAGCCAGGGCGGTGGGATCACGTGGCACTGGAGCGCCTGGTTGTGGCCGCTCCCGCCTCCCGGCCCGGTCGAGGTGTATCTCCGCTGGGACGCGCGAGACATCGCCGAGACGGTGACCACGATCGACCTCACCTCGGTGGTCGCGGCGGCGGACCGGGCCGAGGAGCTCTGGCCGCTCTCCGAACCGCCCGAGGGCGAGGAGTACGGCTGGTTCGCCTACCCCCCTGGCTCATCACGCCATCGTGGCGGCTGCCGCCGACGTGTCAGGGGACCGACCGGATGCGCGTGACGAGAACAGCTGACAGCAGCGTCACCACTGCCGTGAGCAGGTAGAGACCGGTGTAGCCGGTCGCGCCCGTCACGATCGGCGCGGCGATGACCGGTGCCAGCACCTGCGGTGCAGCGTTCGCGATGTTGATGACTCCGAGGTCGCGACCACGGTCCACCGCGCGCGGCAGCACCTGAGTCACCAGCGCCTGATCCACTGCCAGATAGATGCCGTAGCCGAGACCGAGGATGAACGCCGCCACCATCGCGGCGCTGAACACCGGGAACAGCGCCAGGATGACGGCCGAGAACGCCATCACGACCGTCGACCAGATGACGTAGATCTTGCGCCGCCCCGACCGGTCGCTGATCCGGCCTGCGACCACGGCCGTGATGACCGTGCCGAGCGCATAGAGCGCGACGAGCACCGTCTGGCCGCCTGCGGGATCGTCGAACTTCACGGCGTCCTGCAGGAAGAAGAGCAGGTAGAGCGTCGCGAGCGCGTTGCCCAGCTGCATGAGGAAGCGCGTGATCCAGGCCCACGCGAAGTCGGGATAGAGCCGCGGGCTGACCCAGAACCCCTTCACGAACACCACGAGGTCGAACGGATCCTTCTTGTGGTCGGCGAGCTGCGGGTCGCGCACGCGCAGCACGAACGGCAGCACCAGGAGGACCAGCAGTATCGCCACCAGGATGATCCCTGGAACGAGCGGGCGCACGACGATCGACACCAGCGCTACCCCGAGCACGATCCCGACCGTCTGCGCTAGACCGACCCACCCGGACACGAGTCCGCGCTGCCGGACCGGCACCTGGTCGGGGATGGTCGCGGTGACACCGGCGTAGGCAGCGTTGATGGTCAGCTGGCAGAAGCCCCACACCACGGCGAGACCGAGCACCGTCGACTGGACCGAGAGCGCGACGAGGCCGAGCGCGCCCAGCATCGCGCCGTACAGCACCCACGGCTTGCGGCGACCGAGGCGCGACGTGGTGCGGTCCGACAGTGCACCCGCAAGAGGGTTGCCGACGACCGACATGAGAGCCCCGACGCCGGTGATCCAGCCGAGCGCCGCCTCTTTGCTGTCCGGCGATACCTGTTCTGCCAGACGGGGAAGCAGACTGGTGATGGGAGCGTAGAACGCGAGCATGATGCCGAGGTTGGCGAACACGATGGCCGCGATGTAGCCACGGCGTACGTCGCTCGTCGGCTCGGCGAGAGCACTCGACGCCGCACCTTCGGCGTAGGCGCTCACGAGGTGCCCTCGAGGAACGCGCGAAACCACGAGTAGGACAGCTTGGGGATGCGTCGCTGAGTCGGGTAGTCGCAGTAGACGAGACCGAACCTCTTGGCATAGCCCTCGGCCCACTCGAAGTTGTCGAGGAACGACCACACGTCGTAGCCGCGCACGTCGACACCCGCATCGATCGCATCGCCGACCGCGCCGATGTGCGACCGGAGGTAGTCGACGCGCTGCGGGTCGTCGACGTGCGGCACGTCGCCGTCGCCGGTCGCTTCGACGAGCACATCGTCGAAGGCCGCACCGTTCTCCGTGATCATGACCGGTGGCAGGGCCTCGCCATACTGCTCCTTGACGCCGACGAGCAGGTCGCGCAGCCCGTCCGGCACGATCGACCAGCCCATCGCGGTCTGCGCGTAGCCCGGCATCGCCGTGATCTCGAACGGGAACGGGTTGCCCTCACCCGGCGCCTTGACCACGGTCGGGTTGTAGTAGTTGATGCCCAGCACATCGAGCGGGGTGCTGATGATCGCGAGGTCGCCCTCGAGCACGCACGACCGGTCGACCGGGATGCCCAGGATGTCGAGCGAGGGATAGCGCCCGAGCAGGCAGGGGTCCATGTAGGTCCCGTTCTGCACCGCATCGAGCGAGGCCGCTGCACGCGCGTCCTGCGGTGAGTCCGACTCCGGGTGCACCGGAGAGAGATTGTGCGTGATCCCCACGCGCGCACCAGGAATCACGTCACGCACCGCCTGCACCGCGAGTCCGTGACCGAGGAGCACGTGGTGGGTCGCCGGGAACGAGTCGAACAGCAGCACCTTGCCCGGAGCGTGCGTGCCGAGTGCATAGCCGAAGGTGCTCACCACCACCGCTTCGTTGATCGTGATCCAGGTGTGCACGCGGTCACCGAGATGCTCGGCCACGAGCCCGGCATAGCCGGCGAAGCGATACGCCGTGTCGCGGTCGAGCCAGCCTCCCTGGTCCTCGAGCGCTTGCGGCAGGTCCCAGTGATAAAGCGTGAGCGCTGGCGCGATGCCGGCTGCGAGCAGCTGGTCGACCAGGCGTGAGTAGAAGTCCAGCCCGCGCGCCTCAGCCGCGCCGGTGCCGGTCGGCTGGATGCGCGGCCACGACACCGAGAAGCGATAGGAGCTCACCCCGAGGTCGGCCATGAGCGCGACGTCCTCAGGCATGCGTACGTAGTGGTCGCAGGCGATGTCACCGGTGTCGCCGCCGGCGATCCGACCGGGCTCGTGGCTGAACGTGTCCCAGATAGACAGGCCCTTGCCGTCGGCGTCGGCCGAGCCCTCGATCTGGTAGGACGCGGTGGCCGTGCCCCACAGGAAGTCGGCGGGAAACGCCGTCCGCAGTCGACCATCAGAGGTCGTTCCGGGAGTGCCCGGCAGCCACGGGGTGCTCGTCATGTCGCGCACGATGCCACGCGCAGCCGTCGGCTCGCTCGGTGTCTGGCCATCGTGTTGAGCAGCGTTGCGCGCTGTCGCTCGGCCAGCCCCGTCACCGACGGCTCAGGAGGAGTACGGCAGCACGTCACGTCGACGTGGGTGCGGCACCACGATGGTGCGCGCTGCCTTGTCGTGCAGCGCTTGGCGCCACGGCTTGTCCCACAGCGGCCACAGGTAGTCGATGATGCCGAAGATCCCCTGGGTCAGGGCCGATCCGATGGCGTACGTCGCCCAGCGCACCGTCGCCTGCGGCCAGCTGAGCGGCCCGTCCTCGGCGAGCGGACGGATGCGCAGACCGACGATGCGCTTCCCGACGGTGCGTCCCCATCGGACGTTCTGCGGCACCTGGTAGATGAATCCCACGACCAACGTGATCGCGGTGGCCGCGAGGGAGACTGCGGTGATGGCGTTGGTGAACTCCGTGATCGCGGCCGTCGACGGCATCGCGCCGTCCGGCGTGGAATCGCGCAGCGTGGTGTAGGCGGGCCACACGAGCCACAGCACGAAGGGCGTGCCGAGCACTCCTTCGATGAGCGCGTCGATGAGCCTCGCGACGGCGCGCTGCGGCCACGACGCGAGCGGGATCGGTGGCTCACCGCGCCCCGGCCTCCCACCTTGTTGCGGCGCCGGCAACACGCCGGCCGACGGTGGAGGCGGGAGCAGCAGCGGCACACCGGGCTGGTCGGTCACGGGCGCCGTGGTGCTCACCGACGTGGAAGCACCCCAGCGCTCCCCGTCCCACCAGCGGATGTAGCCGCCCGAGGAGAACGGGTCCGGGTACCACCCAGACTCCATCGACATGCCCGCACCCTACGAGCCCCGGGCCACCAGTCCCCGCACCGACCCACCTCGTCAGAGGTTGCCGCGGAGGTCCTGCTCACGCTCGATGGCCTCGAACAGCGCCTTGAAGTTGCCCTTGCCGAAGCCGAGGCTGCCGTGGCGCTCGATGAGTTCGAAGAAGACCGTGGGCCTGTCCTGCACCGGCTTGGTGAAGATCTGCAGGAGATAGCCGTCCTCGTCACGGTCGACCAGGATGCGCCGAGCCTTCAGCTCCTCGACCGGCACCCGCACCTCACCGATCCGCGCTCGCAGCTCCGGGTCGTCGTAGTAGGAGTCCGGCGTCGTCAGGAACTCCACGCCGGCGTCGCGCATCGCGTCGACGGTCGCGAGGATGTCGCCGGTGCTGAGCGCGACGTGCTGCACCCCGGGTCCGCCGTAGAACTCGAGGTATTCGTCGATCTGGCTCTTCTTGCGCGCGATGGCCGGCTCGTTGAGTGGGAACTTCACCTTGCGCGAGCCGTCGGCCACAACCTTGCTCATGAGTGCGGAGTAGTCCGTCGCGATGTCGCCTCCGACGAACTCCGCCATGTTCGTGAAGCCCATGACCCGGTGGTAGAACTCCACCCACTCGTCCATGTGGCCGAGCTCGACGTTGCCGACACAGTGGTCGATGCCCTGGAAGAACCGCCCGTCGTCCGCCGCGACCAGGGGAGCCCGCGCGACGAAGCCCGGGAGATACGCGCCGGAGTAGGCCGACCGGTCGACGAGGGTGTGGCGGGTGTCGCCGTAGGTCGCGATCGAGGCCAGCGTCACCGTGCCGTCGACGTCGGTCGTGTCGTGCGGCTCCTCGAGCCCGGTCGCGCCGTGCGCGATCGCGTAAGCGTAGGCGGCACGAACGTCGGGCACCTCGAGAGCAAGGTCCATGACGCCGTCACCGTGGGCTGCGACCCGCGCGGCGACCGGTGCTACGGCATGCACCGGCCCGACCAGGACGAAGCGCGCCGATCCACTGGCGAGGACGTACGACGCGTGGTCACGATCGCCGTTCTCCGGGCCTCGGTAGGCCACGACGCGCATGCCGAAGGCCGTGCGGTACCAGTGCGCTGCCTGCTTGGCGTTGCCGACCGCGAACACCACGGCGTCCATCCCGAGCAGCGGGAACGGGTCGACACCTCGCCCGTCGGACGTGCGTGCGCCATCGCCGGACGCGGCAGCAGGGACGGTGGCGGGGGCGAGGGCATCCGCTGTCTGGGTCATGGTCGCAGGGTGGCAAGCCAAGCCTCACCTGACAAGACGTCCACGACACAGGGCGCAACATGCAGCCTAGACATGCGGTAGCGTCAGATTTGCTGGTCATTTCGCACATCGAACGCGCATAGGAGTGATCGAGATGCCCGATGGTGTTCCGGTCGACCCGGTGGACGCCGCGATCCTCGACCTGTTTGCCGCGGAGCCGCGTATCGGTGTGCTCGAAGCGAGCCGACGGCTGCGCCTCGCGCGGGGCACGGTGCAGGCGAGGCTCGACAAGCTCGCGAGCCGCGGGATCGTCACGGGCTGGGGTCCGCAGATCGACACCGGTGCTCTCGGCTTCCCGGTCACGGCTTTCGTCACGCTCGAGATCGCGCAGTCCGGCCACGATGCGATCGGCGGTCGGCTGGCGAGCATCCCCGAGGTGCTCGAGGTGCACACCATCACGGGCAACGGAGACCTGCTCTGCCGCGTGGTCGCGAGGTCCAACGCCGACCTGCAGCGTGTCATCGACCAGGTCGTCGCGACCGACGGCATCGGACGTACGTCGACGGTCATCGCCCTCGCGACGCAGGTCAGCCACCGGGTGCTGCCCCTCGTCAACTCCGCAGCGCGCACCAGTGACCGGTGAGGACACGGCTCACTGAGCCGGCTGCGACACCTCGTACGCGACCCGGACGGACCACGACGCCGGACGCCCTCCGTGGGTACG
The DNA here is from genome assembly GCA_025351185.1 of Candidatus Nanopelagicales bacterium. Lineage (GTDB taxonomy): Bacteria > Actinomycetota > Actinomycetes > S36-B12 > CAIYMF01 > Longivirga. Next base: position 18,311 of record JANXWJ010000124.1, on the reverse strand, counting down.
GTCCTCCCATGCCCCCAGCGACCCGACGCCGCGCCGGCCGCCGCCTGCTCACCGTGACCGGTCTCGTCCTGGCAGCAGCGGCGCTTCCCGCGTCGGTGGTGGCTGCGACGACCGCACCGCCCGCCGGACCGAGCCCGGCGCCGCGAGCGCAGTCACGGGTCGCGACGCTGGCGCAGACGCGCATCGTGACGCTGCTCCCCGGTCGCGTCGCGCACACTCCCGCACTCGGCCGCTATCGCACCGGTCTGGTCACCGACCCCACGACCGGGGCCGCGCTGTGGTCGTCCGGGGCAGGCGCTCCGATGCGTGGAGCCTCGACGACCAAGCTCGCCACCGCCATCACGACCCTGAGCGTGCTGGGGACGACGACCCGCTTCCCGACGCGGGTCGTCACCGGCCGCACCTCCCGCGAGGTCGTGCTGGTGGCCGGCGGCGACCCGCTGCTCTCGAGCACCCAGCTCAGGGGTCTCGCGGCGTCCACGGCGAAGGCGCTGCTCGCCGCCGTGCCCGCAGCGCCGATCGTGCCCCCGGTGCCCACCGTGCCGCCGACACCCCCCACCGTCGTGCGCTTCACGGTCACGGTCGACGACTCCCTCTTCCCCGCGCCGAGCTATGCCTCGGGCTGGCCCGCGGACTACGTGCCGTCGGTGGTCACACCGGTGCGCCCGCTGGTGCGCGACCTGCGCAACGGCAAGGACACCGCCGCCGACGTCAGCACCTACTTCGCCGGCCAGATCAACGCCGCCCTCCTGTCACTTCTCAAGGCACGCACCGACATCACGCCGCACGTCGTCTACACCGGGCGTCTCAAGGCATCGACCGCAGCGACCGAGCTGGCCCGCTTCGTGGGCAACACCTCGGGTGCGGCCCTGAAGTGGATGCTGCTGGTCTCTGACAACGACGTCGCCGAGATGCTCTTTCGTCTCAATGCGATCGCGCTCGGCAGGGGCGGGTCGTGGGCTGGTGCGAGCGCGGCGGAGACGGTGACGCTGCGCTCGCTGGGCATCGACGTGACCGGCTGGCGGCTCTACGACGGAAGCGGTGTCTCGCGCAACGACCGGGTGACGGCCCGCGGTCTCGTGCAGCTGCTCACGATCGCCGCATCACCTCAGCGGCCCGGCCTCAACATCTTGCGCAGCTGGCTCCCGGTGGCGGGACACAGCGGCACGCTCGACGCGCGCTTCACCGCGCGACCCACCTCGTGCGCCGCCGGTAAAGTGTTCGCGAAGACCGGCACCCTGTTCGACACCATCGGGCTCGCGGGATACGCCCGCGGGAGCGACGGTCACCTGCGGACCTTCGCGGTCCTCGTGCACGCGGTCGACCGGCGCTATTCCAAGCTCCAGGTGCGCCGCGCCGTCGAGGTCATCCCGGCCACCGCCACCGGCTGCTACTAGCAATCGACCGCGAGCACTGCGCTCGCGAGCACTGCGGCCACGAGCACTGCGCTCGCAATCACAAGGGTCGCGGGCGTCGGCTGCTCCGAGCTAGCGCAGGGCGCGGGCCACCTCGCCAGCTGCCCGCAGGACCTTCGGGCCGATGTCGTCGATGGGCAGGTCTGCCAGGGCGATGACCCCGACCGACGCCTCGATGCCGGCGACGCCGAGCAGCGGCGCGGCGATGCCGCAGGCTCCCGGCTGGAGCTCTCCGGTCGACACGACCCAGCCCGGTTCGAACGGCCGACCGCCGCTCGCCCGTCCGGCGAGCACGGCCTTGCCGGCGGCACCACGGTCGAGCGCGTGCCGAGCTCCGACGCGATAGGCGACGTGGAAGTCCGAACGCGTCGGCTCCACGACGGCCACGGCGAGCGCGTCGGCGCCGTCGACCACGGTGAGGTGGGCGGTCGCACCGACAGAGTCGGCGAGTCTGCGCAGCGCGGGGACTGCAGCCTCACGCAGGACCGGCTGCACCTGGCGTGCCAGCGCGAGCACGGCCATGCCCAGTCGACATCGACCGTCACCGCCACGACGCAGGAGTGCATGCTGCTCGAGAGTCACGACGAGGCGGTAGACGACGGTGCGTGAGACGCCCAGACGTGCAGCGATCTCGGTGACGGTGAGACCGTCCGATGCGTCTGAGAGCAGTTCCAGCACGGTGAGACCGCGGTCGAGAGTCTGACTGGTCTCGGCAACCATGCCGCTCACCTCCGTAGCCCGTCCTACCCCGGCTGATCGTCAGCGCTCTCGTGCGTCTCGCTGCATCCCACTCTGCCGCAGGTGTCGCGCTGGTCGCGCGTCGCTCCCCACTCTTGCACGGTCCGCCCGGCTGAGAGCAAACCTGGCGCAGCCCGCCCGAGAGCGGTGTGAGATGCATGACGCCGCCGGGTTCCCCGGCGGCGTCATGTCCCACGATGTGCGGTCGCGCCTGTCGAGTCAGGCTGCTGCGAGCTTCCTCACCTGGAGCGCGCCCACGATCTCGCTGATGCCCAGCACGATCAGCATGATGCCGGTCACGACCACGAGCGTGCCGATCGCGAGGCTGGGGTAGGTGAACACCACGATGGCACCCAGGATCAGGAGCAACCCGCCGGTGATGAGCCAGCCGCGACCCTCGACTCCCTTGGCCTGCAGACCGATGATGAGCTCGGTGATGCCGCGGAAGAGCCACGCGAGACCGATGAACAGTGCGAGGAGCTCGGCCTCACGGTCGTGCGAGATGGCCTTGAACATGTAGACCGCGAGGATGATGCCGAGGATGCCCGAGATCGCCAGCAGAGCACGGTTCATCGTGTGCGAGAACGACTGGGCGACCTGGAACACCCCGCTGACGAGCAGGTAGATGCCGAACAGCACCGCGAGCACCGTCACGGTCTTGTCGGTCCAGATGAGGCAGGCGAGCCCGAGCAGGAGCGTCAGCACTCCGACCGCGAGCAGCAGCGTCCAGCTGCGCCCGATGGCGGCCAGCGTCTCGCGCTCGTTGATGGTGTCAGGCGTGGACATAGCAGTTCCTCCTCCGTGCACGGCCCGGTGGCCGTCTCACCGTGTCACCGTGTCACAGAGTAGGAGCAGAGCGTCACCGTCCGGGGGATGCTGAGACAACTCGTCCGCACCGTGTCCCGACGGTCGGTGATGGGCGGGCTGTGTCTAGAGCCGGCCGGCCTCGTGCACGCGGCGCAGGAACTCCTGAGTCAGCTGGTCGGTTGGAGCGTGGATGACCTGGTCGGGAGCTCCCCGCTCAACGATGACACCCCCTGACAGGAAGCAGACCTCGTCTGCCACCTGGGTCGCGAAGCCCATCTCGTGCGTCGCGATCACCATTGTCATGCCGTCCTTGCGCAGGTCACGTACGACCGCCAGGACCTCGTTGACGAGCACCGGGTCGAGGGCGGAGGTGACCTCGTCGAAGAGCATGAGCTTGGGAGACACGGCGAGCGCCCGCACGATCGCGACCCGCTGCTGCTGACCGCCAGAGAGCCGGTCGGGATACTGCGATGCCTTGTCCACCAGGGAGAATCGGCCGAGCAGCTCCAGGGCAGCCGCCTCCGCCTGCGCGCGCTGCACCTTGTGCACGCGGCGCATCGCCAGGGTGATGTTGTCGAGCACCGACATGTGCGGGAAGAGGTTGAACGCCTGGAACACGATGCCGATCCGCTGGCGGATCTCGTCCGCGTCGTTGCGCGGGTCGGCGAGGTCGACGCCGTCGAAGAGCACCAGGCCGTCGTCGATGAGCTCGAGCTGGTTGATGCAGCGGAGCAGGGTCGACTTGCCGGAGCCCGAGGCGCCGATGAGCACGGTGACCGTGTGCTCGGGCACGACCAGGTCGACGTCGCGCAGGACGAGCTCTGTCCCGAAGCTCTTACGCACCGCGCGCAGCTCGAGCAGCGGACCGCCGACGGTCGAGGTCACGCTGTGCCCTGCGCGTTCTGCCGTGAGATCGATGTCGCCAGGACTCGATCGGTGAACCGGGTCAACGGGATGGTCACGATGAGGAACAGCAGCGCCGCCACGACGTAGGGCGTGTAGTTGAACGACTTGTTGGTCTCGATCTGCGCCTGCTGGATCGCCTCGGTGACACCGAGGATGGAGACGAGGCCGACATCCTTGAGCAGCGACACGAAGTCGTTGAGCAGCGGCGGCATGACCCGCCGGATACCCTGCGGGAGAACGACATGCCGCATCGTCTGGGCGTTGGACAGGCCCAACGAGCGTGCCGCTGCCCGCTGGCTGGGGTGCACCGACAGGATCCCGGAGCGGATCACCTCAGCGACGTAGCCGGTGTAGGTGAGCACGATCGCTGCGGTACCGAGGACAGCGACGTCAAGGCTCGAGATCTTCGGGAGGTTGAGCGCCGGGATGCCGAAACCGATGAGCAGGATCACCAGGATGAGCGGGGTGCCACGGAAGAAGTCGACGTAGACCGTCGCCAGGATGCGGAACGGCGCGGCTGCCGGCGACCGCGACGTACGCACGAGGGCCACGATCATCGACAGCACCGCGATGCACACCGATGCGATGGCGACGAGCAACAGGTCGAGCTTGAAGCCGTCGAAGATGATCGGCAGGACCTCGAGCCCGTAGGGGACGTCGAAGAACGTGTCACGGACGACCGGCCATCCGGACGACGTGACGACAACCGTCCCGAGCGCACCGATGACCACGACCGACGACACGAGAGCGATCGACATGCCGCGTCGAGACTGGGAGCGCCGTGCCGCCCGACGGGCCAGCTCGTGCTCGCTCGGCCGCCATCCGTCCGGGGACGCGAAGGGCGCGTCCCCGGACGTCGGATCGAGTGTCACGACAGGACGGGTGCGCCCTGGTTGGCGAGCCAGGTCTCCTGGAGCTTCGCCAGGGTGCCGTCGGCACGCAGCGCGTCGACCGCCTGCGTCACGCAGGTCGTGAGCGGGCTGCCCTTGGCGAGCAGGAAGCCGAGCTGCTCCTTCTGGTCAGCCGTGTTGGGGAGCTGACCGACGATGAGACCGTTGGGGATCTCGGCGCCGGAGATGAAGAACGCAGTCGGGAGGTCTACGACGAGTCCGTCGATCTGGTGGTTCTTCAGTGCGCTCACTGCGGTCGCGTTGTCCTTGAACACGCTGGGCTTGCCCGACGGCGCGATGATGTCGGTGATGGCCTGCAGCGACGTGGTGCCGAGCTGCGCTCCGAGCTTCGCATCCTTGAGCGCGGCGACGGTGGTCGCCTTCTCGATGGGGCTGCCCTTGTAGGACACGACGGCCTGCGTGAGGTCGTAGTAGCCGGACGAGAAGTCGACAGCCTTCTTGCGGTCCTCGCTGATGGAGAACTGCTGGATGTTGACGTCGAACTTCTTGGGGCCGGGTGCGATGGCGCTGTCGAACGTAGTGCGGATCCACGTGACATCGGCGTCGGCGTAGCCGAGCTGCTTGGCCACGGCATAGGTGACGGCCGACTCATAGCCCTTGCCGCTCTCGGGCTTGTCGTCGATCACCCACGGCGGGAAGGCCGGGTTTCCGGTGGCCACGGTGAACTTGCCGGCGGCCAGCGTCTGCAGCTGGTCGGGGGCGCACGGGTTGGCGGACGGCGAGGCCGACGACGACGTCGGGGCCGACGTCGTGGCGGCTGCCGTGCTGGACGTGTTGGTGCCCGACGACGAGCCACACGCTGCGAGCAGCAGGGCGGCAGCCGGAGCGAGCGCGATCAACGAACGACGCACGATGAGAACCTCCGCAGGAGGCACGGGACGGCCCCGCACCGCGGGACATTGTGCCAGTGCTCGCGAGCGCCGCTGGTCACGGGGTGGGCACGATCCCTGGCGAGAGATCCCCCTGCGTCGAGGCGCGTCACGCACCATCGGGCCGGACGCCGACCGGGTCCAGCCGACACCGGTCGCGCCGGTCCGGCCGCGTCTCGCGGCGGCCGCCCGCGTCAGCGCCGGCCGACCGCCCAGGCACGGATCTTCTCGATGCGGGCCTGCAGCTCGGCGGCGCTCGCGCGCGCGACCTCGGGACCACCGCACACCCGGCGCAGATCGCCGTGCACGATCGCCTGTGAGCTGCCGGACTGGCGGGCGTAGGCCTTCACGCAGTCGTTCAGCTGGCGCTTGAGCGCCGGGACGTCGACCACGGCGACGACAGGAGCGACCTTCGCCCGCTCCGTGCGCTTGCCCCGGGAGCGCAGCAGGTCCGTGACCTGATCGGCGTCGAGAAGACCGGGGATGCCGAGGAAGTCGTCGTCCTCGTCACTTCCCGGTGCTGTGCCACCGCTGAACTCGCCGCCGTCGAAGAGCACCCGATCGAAGGTCGCTTCGCTCTCGAGAGCCTCGAAGCTGAGCTGATCGTCGAGGAGCTGGTCGGGTGTGTCCCGCTGGGCGAGCGCCTGGGCGACGAGGATGTCCTCCTCGGTCCAGGTGCCGTCCGATGCTCGGCCCAGGACGTGGTCGCGCTCCTCCTCGAGCTCACCGGCAAGACGCAGCAGGAGCGGCACGCTGGGGAGGAAGACGTTGGCGGTCTCGCCACGCTTGCGCGCGCGGACGAAGCGCCCGACGGCCTGGGCGAAGAACAGCGGCGTCGACGTCGAGGTGGCATAGACGCCGACCATGAGACGCGGGACGTCGACACCCTCGCTCACCATGCGCACGGCCACCATCCAGCGGTCGTTGCTCTCCGAGAACGCCGTGATCTTCGAACCCGACTTCGGATCGTCAGACAGCACCACGGTCGGCTTGCGACCGGTGATCGCCTCGAGCTGCTTGGCATAGGCCCGGGCCTTGGTCTGGTCGCTCGCGATGACGAGGCCACCGGCATCGGGCACGTGCTTGCGAACCTCGGTCAGGCGTCGGTCGGCCGCGCGAAGCACCTGCGGGATCCACTCGCCCTGCGGGTCGAGCGCGGTGCGCCAGGCCTGCTGGGTGACGTCCTTGGCCTGGTCGGCACCGAGCACCGCGCTGACCTCGTCGCCCGCCCTGGTGCGCCAGCGCATGCGGCCGCTGTAGGCGAGGAACATGACGGGCCGTACGACATGGTCGCGCAGTGCGTCGCCGTAGCCATAGACGTGGTCGGCGGCACTGCGCGGGATGCCGTCGTGGCCGGGGGCATAGGTGACGAACGGGATCGGGTTGATGTCGCTGCGGAACGGCGTGCCCGTCAGCGCCAGGCGACGGGCCGCGGGCTCGAAGGCCTCGCGGACCGACTCGCCCCACGACAGCGAGTCGCCCGCGTGGTGCACCTCGTCGAGGATCACGAGCGTCTTGCGGTCCTCGACGCGACGGCGATAGAGCAACGTGTTGGCAGCGACCCCCGCATAGGTCACCGCGATGCCGAGGTAGTCGCTGCTGGTCGTGCCCCGTGAGCCGGAGAACTCCGGATCGAGCGGGATGCCGACCTTGGCCGCGGCCTGGGCCCACTGGGTCTTGAGGTGCTCGGTCGGTGCCACCACGACGATCCGCTCGACGACCCGTCGGTCGAGGAGCTCGGAGGCCAGCCGCAGTGCGTACGTCGTCTTGCCCGCGCCCGGCGTCGCGACGGTGAGGAAGTCCCGGGGCTGACGGGCGAGATAGACGTCGAGCGCTGCCTGCTGCCACGCGCGCAACCGCTCCGCGGTCCCGCGCGGGGCGCGGGCGGGATAGGCCGGTGACAGGTTCGACGCGGGGGACATAGGAGAGGGACTCTAGGAGTTCTGGCGAGACGACATGCCGGGGTGGGCGGTGGTGCGTGTCACGCCAGTGCCGTGCTATCGACACGCCGGATCCGATGGCGATCGGGACCCGGGTCCGGGTTCAGGGAGCCGCGTGCCGGCGGATCCGGCCGGCAAGCACGGCGCCGGCCGCACCCACCGCTGCCATCACCAGCCAGATGGTGGCAAAGGTCGAGGCGGAGACCGCATCGGCATCGAGTGCAGCCGCGTAGATCGCTCCGGCGATCCCGACGAGGAGCACCGAGCCGACCGAGTCGCACACCTGCAGGGCCGCAGCGTTGGCACCCTGGTCCTCGGGCTCGGACAGCTCGAGGGTGAGGGTGCCGATGGCCCCGAAGCACAGGCCCATGCCTGATGCGCCCACGAACCAGGAGACGGCAGCCACCCAGAACGGGATCCCGTCGCGCAGCGACAGCGGAAGGGTGCCCATGCAGACCGCGACCATCGCCGCTCCGACCTGTACGAGACGGTGGCGCGGGACCTTGCCGTAGAGCCGACCCTGCACCTGAGAGCCGAGCGCCCAGGCGATCGCGCCGATGGTGAGGGTGAGGCCCGACTGCGTCGTTGAGACACCTCGGACCGTACGCAGCGCCAGCGGGACGAACGCCTCGCTCGCGAAGAACGCGCCGGCGAGCAGGCCTCGCATGACGACGACCGTCGGCAGGCCCCGGGCGAACCGCAGCGCCCCGGGTGGCAGGAGTCGGCTGAGCGCAGGGAACAGCAGCCCTAGCCCCACGACCGCCAGCACGCCTCCCGACGTGCCCCGACGGGTGCCCGCCTCCTGCAGCAGCGCGAGACCTGCCGCCGCGACCAGCGAGAGGCGGATCCGCCCCCGTCGCGGTGGCGCATCACCGACACCGCCGCCCAGCCGGTCCAGCCGAGGGACGAGGAGGATGAGCGGCGGGATGATGAACGGCACGGCAAACCAGAAGACGGCGCGCCAGGTGACGTAGTCGGTGAGGAAGCCCGAGATCAGCGGCCCGACGATCGCCGGCAGGACCCAAGCAGCAGCTAGCAGCCCAAAAGCCTTGGGCCGCAGGTGTCCGGGAAAGGCCCTGCCGATGATGACATAGACCGTGACCACCGAGAGGCCACCACCGAGCCCTTGCAGCGCGCGTGCCGAGACGAGCACCGGCATCGACCAGGCCGCCCCGGCGAGCACTGCCCCGAGACCGAACACCGACACCCCGACCAGCAACGGGCCGCGGGGGCCGGCACGGTCGCACCACTCCCCCGCCACGACCATCGCAACCAGACTGGCGACGACGTAGCCGTTGAATGCCCAGGCATACGCTCCGAGGCCGTCTAGGGACCGGGCCACGACCGGCATCGCCGTCGCGACCCCGACACCCTCGAACGCGAACATCGTCATGACGGTCATGACGCCGAAGGTCATCGCGCGATAGCGCGGGCTGAACAACCCCTCACCGTCATCAGCGGCAGTCGGGACAGCAGGCCCCGGCTCAGCGGATCCTGGGTCGGCGGACCTCGCTGCGCTGCTGTGGATCGAGGAGTCGGTGCGGTGCGGAGCTTCAGCGACGCGACCGTCCTGGTCGGCCGCCGCCGGCCCCAGCCGGTCGAGGTCGGTGCGCTCGACGCCCTCTCCGGGCGTCAGGACCCGTCCTTGTCGTCCTTGGACGGGAAGACCTCGTCGAGGATGCGCTTGCAGTCCGGGCACACCGGGAACTTGTTCGGGTCTCGACCCGGGATCCACGTCTTGCCGCACAGGGCGATGACCGGAGTGCCGGTGACGGCGGACTCGACGATCTTGTCCTTCTTCACGTAGTGCGCAAAGCGCTCGTGGTCGCCGTCGCTGAACTGCGTGTCAGGTCGGTCCTCGACGAGAGTGCCCAGTCCGGTGTCGGGCTCGGGGTGCGTGAGGGGCTCGAACGGCGTCGTCATGGGCGCCATGCTACGACCGGTCGGCACGCTGCGGGATCTCGCGGTGCGCGGTCGGCCCACGCACGCGCGGAGCGGCCTTCTCGGCGTCGGGAGGGGCCGGTGATCAGTTGAGCGACGGGTCGGTCGACGGGGTGGCGACGAAGGCGAGGTCACCGGACTGGCGGCGCAGCACGCGCTGCCACAGGTCGTGCGGATCGTGGTCGTAGACGTCGTCCGGGCCGCCGTCGACGACGTACCACGCAGCCTCGTCGACCTCGTCGTCGAGCTGGCCAGAACCCCACCCTGCGTAGCCGGCGTAGATCCGGATGGCGGAGAGCGCGCCGAGCGACTCCTCGGGATCGAGATCGAGATCGACCAGCCCGAACGGCCCGGCCACCCGGCGGAACCCGTCCGGCTCTGGACCGTCGTGAGGCCCGGGCAGGAGGCCGAGCGCGAGTGCGCTGTCGTCGGCGACCGGACCACCGGTGAAGAGCACGTCGGTCCCGGTGGTGCGCCCGTCCCACGGCGGCAGCACGGCGCCGACCGGCACGTGGGACGGTCGGTTGAGCACCAGCCCGAGACTGCCCTCCTCGTCGTGGTCGAGCAGCAGGATCACGGTCCGCGCGAAGTTCGGGTCGTCGAGGACAGGGGCCGCCACCAGCAGCCGGCCGGCCAGCGGACGGGCGGGACGGACGTCGAGGGGCTCGAGGGTCACGCCCCCAGGATGCCCTCTCGACCGCCTCGACGACACGCGTGAGGCACATCACGTCATCCGGCGACGACACACCCCCCGTTTGGCCCATGTCGGCGTAGGCTGACTTTCTGTAAGGATTTGACCACTGGGCGTAGTGCTCTCCGGAGACGGAATCTGCGGAGCGCAACCGGGTGGGGGCACGGAGCAACACCGCACCTGGAGGCAGGTATGCCACAGCAACCGCTGGCGCAAGTTCCGCTCGACGCGACGTGGGACTGGCAGGAGCACGGTGCGTGCCGCGAGGCCGACACCGCCCTGTTCTTCCATCCGCAGAACGAGCGAGGTCTGTCCCGAGTCCGCCGTGACCGGGCCGCCAAGTCGGTCTGCGCCCGCTGCGCCGTCCGTCTCGAGTGCGCCGACTATTCGATCCGGGCCCGCGAGCCGTACGGCGTGTGGGGTGGACTCACCGAAGAAGAGCGTGAGCGCATCTACGTCAAGAGCGCCCTCACCGACTACGGGCGCGAGAAGGGTGCCGGCCTCCGTGCCGCCGCCGACGCGCTCACCGACTGATCCGCACCACCGCACTCGGCACGACCACCTAGGTCGGCGCCTGCCGTCCAGCGCCGACCGACCGGCGCTGTGACACCGGCACGTTCACCAAAACCGGCACGTTCCACCACGAGGACCGCGGCAGCACCGCTGCGGTCCTTGTCGCATGTTCGGATTAGTGGGACGAGTTCTCGAAGTACGTTCGCTTCCGCCGGCAGAAAGGACGAGGATCGTGGTGTCACCTCGAAGGAGTGCGCCATGAGCGATGACCTCCGCACGATCCCCTCGCCCCCCACGAGCGAACCCACCACCTCCACCCTCGGCCTTCCGCAGGCCACCGCCCTCATCGTGGGCAGCATCATCGGTGTTGGCATCTTCAACCTTCCCGGTTCGCTGGCCGCCTACGGACCCATCAGCCTCGTCGCGATGGTGCTCACGACGATCGGGGCGCTGGCGCTAGCAGTGATGTTCGCCGCAATGACGCGCCGCCTGCCCGCTGACGGTGGCCCGTATGCCTATGCCCGCGCGGCGTTCGGAAACCTGACCGGTTTCTCCAACGCCTGGCTCTACTGGATCACCGCGTGGTCCGGCAATGCCGCGATCGTGGTCGGCTGGGTCATCTACGTCGAGGTCTTCATCAACAAGAGCGCGCTGAACGGCTGGTCGATCGTGATCGGGCTCGTCGGCCTCTGGCTCCCTGCGGCGATCAACCTCTCGGGTGTCAAGAACATGGGCGCCGTGCAGCTGTGGACGTCGATCCTCAAGTTCGTCCCGCTCGTCATCATGTCGACGGTCGGCCTCTTCTTCATCAAGACCGGCAACTTCACGCCGTGGAACACCAGCGGAGACACCAACGCCGGAGCGATCGGCGCCGCGATGGCGTTGTGCCTGTTCAGCTATCTCGGGGTCGAGACCGCGTCCGTCGCCGCCGCCAAGGTGCGCAACCCCGACGTCAACGTCCCGAAGGCGACCATCTACGGCACCCTGGCCACCGCAGCCGTCTACCTGCTCTCGATGACTGCCGTCTTCGGCATCGTCCCGGCCGCCGAGATGACGGGCACTCCGTACAGCCAGGCGGCAGACGCGATGGTCGGCAACGGCTCGTCGTGGGCCGGCTACGCCGTTGCTGTCGCCGTCATCATCTCGGGCTTCGGTGCCCTCAACGGGTGGACGATGATCTGTGCGGAGATGCCGCTCGCCGCCGCGAAGGACGGCCTGTTCCCTGCGGTGTTCGGCAAGCTCTCCGCCAAGGGCGTCCCCGCGTTCGGGATCATCTCGTCCACGGTGCTCGCATCGGTCGCGATGGTGATTGCCTACGTCGGCACCAGCGGCCTCACCGTGTTCAACACCCTCGTGCTGATGAGCGGCATCACGGCCGCGATCCCATACGCCTTCTCGGCTCTCGCCCAGATCAAGTGGCGGATCGCCGACAACCGGCCCACGCACACGCCACGGTTCGTTCGTGACCTGGTGGTCGCGATCGTCGCTCTCATCGTCTCGATCCTGTTCGTCTACTACTCGCGCAACACCGGTGCCGACAAGGCTTTCCTCGAGGTCTACGCACCGTTCATCCTGGCCGGCGGCGCATTCCTGCTCGGTATCCCGGTCTACCTCGCGCAGCGGTCGCACATGACCGAGCCCGAGCCGGTCCCGGCCTATCACGCCTGAACACTGTCGCGAAGCAACCCGAGAGGACACCACCCCCGATGACGACGTTCCATGTCGACTCCGAAGTTGGACAGCTGCAGCAGGTGATCGTGCACCGGCCGGGTCTCGAGTTGTCCCGCCTCACCCCGCAGAACGTCCACGACCTGCTCTTCGACGACGTGATGTGGGCGTCGCGCGCGCGCGAAGAACACGACGCCTTCGTCGACAAGCTGCGCGCCAAGGGCGTGGTCGTGCATCTCTTCGCGGACCTGCTCGCGACCGCGATCGACCAGCCCGGTGCGCGCGAGTTCCTCCAGGAGGTCTTCACCACCGCCACGCGCTTCGGACCCAAGCTCGAGGGTCGCCTCGACGAGCTCGTGGCGCAGGCGCCGGCAGAGACCGTGGTCGACGCCCTCATCGGTGGCGTGCTCCGGCACGACCTCGACGCCGGCGAGGACGCCAGCCTCCTGATGGCGTACCTCAACCCGAACGACTTCCTGCTCACCCCGCTCCCCAACCACCTCTTCCAACGCGACAACTCCGCCTGGGTCTATGACGGGCTCTCGGTGAATCCGATGGCGAAAGCCGCTCGCAAGCGGGAGACCATCAACTCCCGCACGGTGTGGAACTTCCACCCGATGTTCCGCGATGCCGGGCTGCACTTCTACTACGGCAACGACAACGAGAACCACGAGCCGGCGACTGTCGAGGGCGGCGACGTGCTCGTCATCGGCAACGGCGCCGTGATGATCGGCATGGGCGAGCGCACGACACCGCAGGGAATCGAGTTCCTGGCCCGACAGTACTTCGCGCACGGCAGCGTCACCCGGGTCATCGTGGTGGAGCTGCCCAAGACGCGAGCGTTCATGCACCTCGACACGGCGATGACGATGATCGACCGCGATGCGTTCAGCGTCTACCCGTTCCTGCCCGACACCTTGCGCTGCTTCACCCTCGATCCGATCGGTTCCGGCGGCGACTACCGAGTCACCGAGCACACGGACCTGTTCGCCATCGTCGCTGAGGCCATCGGCGTCGACAAGATCCGGGTGCTCAAGACCCCGATCGACGAGATGGGTGCGATGCGCGAGCAGTGGGACGACGGCAACAACTTCCTGGCCGTGGCTCCTGGGGTGATCTTCGGATACGAGCGCAACACCACGACGAACACGTTCCTTCGCAACAACGGCATCGAGGTCGTCACCATCGTGGGCTCCGAGCTCGGACGTGGTCGCGGCGGACCTCGCTGCATGAGCTGCCCCATCGCGCGAGACGCTGTCGTCTGACCTGGCGTGCCGCGCCGCCCGACCCCCACAACCTGGAGTGCCCGTCATGCCGGTCAACCTGCACAACCGCGACTTCCTCAAGGAGGTCGACTTCACCACCTCCGAGCTGCAGTTCCTCCTCGACCTCGCGCACGACCTCAAGCGCGCGAAGTACAGCGGCACCGAGGTGCAGCGGCTGCAGGGCAAGAACGTCGCTCTGATCTTCGAGAAGACCTCGACGCGCACCCGCTGCGCCTTCGAGGTCGGCTGCTATGACCAGGGCGCCCGCGTGACCTATCTCGACCCGGGCTCCTCGCAGATCGGGCACAAGGAGTCGGCCGCCGACACCGCGCGGGTCCTGTCGCGGATGTTCGACGCGATCGAGTTCCGCGGTGCCGCGCAGTCGACCGTGGAGACGCTGGCCGAGTTCTCTGACGTGCCCGTCTACAACGGGCTCACCGACGACTGGCACCCGACCCAGATGCTCGCGGACTTCCTCACGATGATCGAGCACAGTAGTGCTGGACCGATGGCCGAGATCGCCTACGCCTACCTCGGCGACGCGCGGTCCAACATGGGTCACTCGCTGCTCGTGATGGGCGCGATCATGGGCGCAGACGTACGTATAGTCGCGCCGCGTTCCCTGTGGCCGAGCGAGGAGGTCCAGGCGATCGCAAGGGCGCGCGCCGCGACCTCCGGTGCACGCATCACGATCACCGACGACGTCGCGGCCGGGGTCCACGGCGTCGACTTCGTGCACACCGACGTGTGGGTGTCGATGGGTGAGCCCAAGGAGGTCTGGACGGAGCGGGTGGCGCTGCTGACGCCGTACCAGGTCAACCAGGCGGTGCTCGACGCGACGGGCAACCCGCGCGTGAAGTTCATGCACTGCCTGCCTGCGTTCCACGACACGAACACGGTGGTCGGCAAGGACATCGCCGAGAAGACCGGCATGACCAACGGCCTCGAGGTCACCCACGACGTGTTCGAGTCTCCCTACAACATCGCCTTCGACCAGGCCGAGAACCGCCTCCACACCATCAAGTCCATCCTCGTGGCCACCCTCGCCCGCTAACCCCGGGAAGTTCCTGACCTCCAAGGTCAGAAGCTGCCCCTCAAGGGCACTCTCTGACCGCAAGTCGTGATCTTGTTCGGCCCGCGGAGCCTGCGCGCCGGCATTCGGGTGACTTCGGCGAGGTGCTCAGGCGGCCGCGAGCGACAAGGCGTGCCGGAGCGTGGCGATGACCTCGGTGGGTCGGCGTACGACGTCGTCCCACGTGAATCGCAGCACCCGATAACCCCTCGCGATCAGACGGTTCTGACGTGAGCGGTCGTGCTGGAACGCGCGCTCGTCGAAGTGATCGGCCCGGCCATCGATCTCGATCACCAGCCGCTGGCCAGGGAAGAGGATGTCGACCACGCCGATCAGTCCTGCGTCGTCGTGGAGCGGCACGTTCGTCATCCACCCCGAGATCCCGGCGTCACGCAGGAGCCGATGGACCTTCACCTCCGCCCCCGAGTGCGCGCCCCGGCCGACGTCGGCGAGCACCGACCACGAGCGCGCGAGGCCATGACGCTGGCCGGTGCCGACCCGACCGGCACGGAGGTCCTCGACCGTCAGCAGACTGTGGCGCAGAGCGGTGCGAACGCACCCCGTGGATCCGCACCCGGCGCTCACAGGACACGATCACGTGCGCCTCGGCATCCGACGGCACCTTGAGATCCATGATCCGACCGCATGTCGTGTGACTGACCGCCGCGTCGAGTCCGGCGGCGAGCGACGCCGCCCGCGCGATCGTCCTGGGGGTCACCGGCGTGCCTCCGCCCACCAGGACTGACCCGAGCATGACGACCCAGTGCCCGTCGCGCAGGCGCTTCCTCAGCTGTTTCGCCGATTACCCGCTCTCGACCACTTGGTGCGGTGAAGAGTCCGAGCCGGTCGAGTGAGACGTCGGACGATGTCGCTGATCCGCGCATGGGCGACAGGGTCGTCACCGAGACGACCGCCGGGCTCCCACGTGCCTGCGTCGCTGTGGACAAGACGTGCGTCGTCCACAGGGTCGGCCCGAGGACCTCGGCACCGAGCACCCTGATCTTGTCCGGGCGCTGGTCAGGGCAGCGTCGAGCGCAGGGCGCCGACGGCCTACGGTGGTGCCGTGGTCGTCCTCCTGCTCATCGCGTCGGTGATGCTGTTCCTCGTCGAGATCCTCGCGATCGCCGACGTCATCGGGCGCACCGAGGACGAGTTCCGCCAGGTCGGGCGCGGGTCGCGCACGGTCTGGCTCGGCGTACTGGCGACAGCGATCCTCGTGAGCATCCTGCTGAGCAGCCGCTCGGTGCTCGGGCTCGTGGGCGTCATCGCGGCGGCGTACTACTTCCTCGACGTACGCCCGCGCCTCAAGGCGTTGCGCGACGGGTGACGCTCACCCGGCTCGGGTGCAGATCGTCGACGTGGTCGTAAGCCGCGGCTGTGGCCGCAGCGGCGCGGACGAGTGCGATCTCGGAGTACCAAGATCGCAGCTTGTGGTCAGAAAATGCCCCTCAAGGGCAGTTGTTGTCCTGAGAGGTCAAGAACTTCCCTGGGGGGGAGCGGGCCTTCGTGTGGGGGTGCGGGTGAGTCAGGCTTGCTGGAGACGGGTCTTGATGTTGTCGAGCTGGGTGTAGAGGGCGGCGGGAACCTTGTCGCCGAACTTGGTGAAGTACTCGGCGGTGAGGTCGGCCTCGTGCAGCCAGGAGACAGCGTCGACCTCGAAGAGGTCGGCCATGACCTCATCCGAGATGCCGAGCCCCTCGACGTTGATGCCGCCGGTGACCGGCAGCCGACCGATGGGGGTGTCGACGGCGTCGGCAAGGCCCTCGAGGCGGTCGACGATCCACGCGAGCACGCGCGAGTTCTCGCCGAAGCCGGGCCAGACGTAGTTGCCCTGGTCGTCCTTGCGGAACCAGTTGACCTGATAGATCTTCGGGAGCTTGTCGGCGTCGGTGGCCTTGCCGATCGAGAGCCAGTGACCCCAGTAGTCGGCCATGTTGTAGCCGCAGAAGGGCAGCATCGCGAACGGGTCGCGGCGCAGCTCGCCGACGGTGCCCTCAGCGGCAGCGGTCTTCTCCGACGCGATGGTCGCGCCCATGAAGACACCGTGCTCCCACGAGAGCGCCTCAGCCACCAGCGGCACGTTGGTCGCACGACGACCGCCGAACAGGATCGCCGAGATCGGCACTCCTGCAGGGTCTTCCCAGTTCGGCGCGATCGACGGGCACTGCCCGGCTGGCGCGGTGAAGCGGGCGTTGGGGTGGGCGGCTGCGGCGTCGGAGGCCGGCGTCCAGTCGTTGCCCTTCCAGTCGATGAGGTGAGCGGGGGCGTCGGACAGACCCTCCCACCACACGTCACCGTCGTCGGTCAGCGCGACGTTGGTGTAGATGCAGTTGGCATCGAGGGACTTGATCGCGTTGGCGTTGGTGTCGAGCGAGGTGCCCGGGGCCACACCGAAGAAGCCGGCCTCGGGGTTGATCGCGTAGAGGCGACCGTCATCGCCGAAGCGCATCCAGCAGATGTCGTCGCCAACGGTCTCAACCTTCCAGCCGGGAAGCGACGGCTCGAGCATCGCGAGGTTGGTCTTGCCACACATCGACGGGAACGCTGCCGACACGTACTTCACATCGCCGTTGGGGTGCGTCAGCTTGAGGATGAGCATGTGCTCGGCGAGCCAGCCCTCGTCGCGTGCCATGACCGAGGCGATGCGCAGCGCGAAGCACTTCTTGCCCAGCAGCGCGTTGCCGCCGTAGCCCGATCCGTAGGACCAGATCTCGCGGCTCTCAGGGAAGTGCACGATGTACTTGTCGTCGTTGCACGGCCACGCGACGTCGGCCTCGCCCGGCTCGAGCGGGTGCCCGACCGAGTGCAGCGCCGGGACGAAGTCACCGTCCTCGCCGATGAGGTCGAGGGCCGGCTTGCCCATGCGGGTCATGATCCGCATGTTGACCACGACGTACGGCGAGTCGGTGATCTCGACGCCGAGCTGGGAGATGCGCGAGCCCAGCGGGCCCATCGAGAACGGCACGACGTACATCGTGCGGCCGCGCATCGAGCCGGCGAACTTGCCCTTCAGCGTGACCCGCATCGCGACCGGGTCGGCCCAGTTGTTGGTGGGACCGGCGTCCTGTTCGTGCAGTGAGCAGATGAACGTGCGGTCCTCGACCCGGGCGACGTCACTCGGGTTGGAGCGCGCGAGGAAGGAGTTGGGGCGCGTGGTCGCGTTGAGGCGGGTGAACACGCCACCGTCGACGAGCAGCTGGGTCAGGCGGTCCCACTCCTCCTGGGAGCCGTCAGACCACTCGACGCGGTCGGGCTGCGTCAGGGTGGCCATCTCTTCGACCCACTCGAGCAGCTTCTTGTTGCGGGTGGGCGGGTTCTCAAGGCCGGGAATCGTCGACATGACCACGGTGTCCTATCGCAGGAGGTAAGACTGTCAGGGGCACTCTCTGCCCCTTCCAACAGTGCCGTAAGGATGCCCTGATTGCAGCGATTCGCCTACAGCCGCATGCCTTCCCACCCCTGTTTGTGACCCAATCCACAGGGGCTGCGACCCCGCGGGCCGACAGACGTGACGCGGGCCACAGCGCACGGCATGAGACCGTAAGCGCTGTCATCGATACCGAAGTGATGCTCCT
>JANXWJ010000113.1 GCA_025351185.1 Candidatus Nanopelagicales bacterium | reverse complement strand
GGGAAGGTTCGGTTCCACGCGGCACGAGCGATCACGTCCTGGCTGCCGCCTCGCTTCCGACCCCCGGCAACAGGTGCGTGAATGTATCGGAAGGGATGGCGACAGACGAGGGGCCTTGACCCCAAGTCTGGACACGCGGGGTGATTGGTTAGGCGGCTTGCGGGAGCGTAGCCGCGGTCTGCTGTTCGTAGGTGTTCGGGGCTTGCTGGCGGCACCAGGAGTGGCGTCTGCGGGTGTTGTACCGGGTGGCCCAGCGGAAGATCTTCCAGCCCAGGGTCTTGCGAGGCCTGTTGTTGAGGGTGTCCGCGACGGCATCGAGGTCTCGGGTGCTCCACCGGGCGAGGTCGGTGCCTTTCGGGAAGTTCTGTCCTAGCAGGCCGTTGGTGTTCTCGTCCGTGCCTCGCTGCCATGGGCTATGCGGGTCGGCGAAGTAGACGGGCATGCCTGTCGCACGTGTCAGCTGGGCGTGCTGGGTCAATTCCTTTCCTCGGTCCCACGCCAGCGACCTTCGCAGCTGTTGCGGCAGCGAGGAGATCGTCGCGGCCAGGGCGTTCTTCATCGAGATCGCGCCGTAACCGGCGAGGGCAGGTCCGTTCCTTGTTCGCGGAATGACGCCATAACCGTCCTCGCGGGGCAAGTGCACCAGGATCGTGAACCGAATCGTGCGGTCGACGAGTGTGCCGATCGCCGAGCGCTCAAGGCCGATGATGAGATCTCCTTCGAGACGTGCCCATCCGTAGGGGTTTGGAAGACAGACGTCTCGATCGGCCCCGAACTTCGAAGCGTCGCGAAAGTTGTCTGCCTGGTGTCCCGCCGCTGCACCTATCCGCCGGCGTCGCTGGACGCTGAGGCCGAACCAACCCAACAGGGCCTCCGCTACGACCTGAATCGGTAGCGAAGGCCCTGCCCGGGGTCGGCGGCGCTGGGGGGGGTTAGCCTGGCGCCGCTGCTGCACTCGTCAGCCCTGGGTGGGCTCCCCGGCGAGTGCGACTCCAGGGTACCTGTTGATTGAGTTGCGCGAGTGATGCTGCCTTGCGAAACAGCGAGTCGGATCCTCAAGTCGCACCACTCCGCGTCGATGGTCAACGTGGACTGGGGAGTCCTACCGTTGGAGGTCTCCCGTGTCCCTCGACCGTCAGATGCTGCGGGTCGTCGTACCCCCGCTCCTTGCCCTTGGTCTCGTTGCTGCCGTGACCCGACCTCTCACCTTCGACACCGATCAGTTTCCCGGGACAGCATCGCGGTCGTGTCAGGCGCCGTGCCCGGTGGGTGTGGGCGGACCCGGGTATTTGCCGTCGGCATCCGTTGGGCGCGGGCATCTTCCGGCTTCGACTGGGCTCGTGAAGGAGAGCGGACCAGCGGCACCATGACGTTCAAGGTCAGCGGTTCGATCTCTTACGACGGTCCAGCGCAGGCAGCTCAGGTCGCGTCGTCCCGAGCCTGTGAGTTCGGTTTCGCGGTGCAGACCGGTGCGCGGGCGAGAGATCGAGTGGCGTTCCAGGCGACGCTGACCGAACCGGTGCCGTGGATCGTGCTGCTGGCTCTGATTGAGGTGCTCGGGTGCTCTGGGCGAACCCCGGCGCCGCTCGCCGGGGTTCGGCAGCACCCGCCATCGTGCGTGAATCAGGTTCCCGACGCGGACGCGACGGCGTGGCTAGCTCAGGACGGGATGCTCGCTCGTTGAGAGTTGAGGCGACGACGAGGTCACGGCCTTGGCCGATATGGGCTCGGCGGGTGCACCCAACGCGTTGAGCGCACGATCGGCGGCATCGAGTGCGCGGTCAAGGTTCCCGAGCTGGCGGTACACGTCGGACAGCTGCCGCCACACGGACCCCGCTTGGCGGCGTGCCGTGGACTGGTCCAGCAGCGATGCTGCCTCGTCGAGGCAGACAACGCCGGCCGCCGTGTCTCCGTCGCCGAGCAGCCCGGCCGCTAGCACCGCCAGGGCACGCGCCCGCTCGAGTGGCTGCTCCTGGGTCAGATGGGACAGCGCCGACCGAGCGAGTCGGACGGCCACCGCGGGACGCCCGAGCAGAACCTCGCACCTGGCCAGTTCGGTCTGTGCGCTGCAGACAGACAGCTGGTTGGCATACTGACGCAGCTGCGGTAGCGCGTCGCGGAGCAGGTCGCGAGCGCGCTCTGGTTGAGGTGGAGTCTGGGCCAGGAGGACCCACGCCTGCGTGACCTGGATTCGGGCCCGAGACTTCAGGTTGCCGCTGTGGGTGAGCAACTGGGCCGCCTGCTCGGCGAGCAGCAACCCGTCGGCGGCACGCCCGCGTTCGACGGCGGTGATCGCAGCGTTCCACAACGCCGGTGCACGGTCAGCGATTGACCCGCTCCGGGTTGTGCGCGCGACGACGTCGTCGAGAAGGAGAGACGCCCGCGCGAGGTCGCCGCGCTCCAGGTAAGCACTCGCGAGAGTGGAGACGAGGTCGGCGCTGCCCTCGAGGTCTATCGTGGTGAGCCCGGCTAGTCGCGAGACCACATCTTCACCGACGTCGATCGACCGCTGGAGATCACCCGAGTCGCGATAGCACCGTACAAGGGCGACCGAGACGGCCATGGCCGGCCAGCGTCCAGGACTGCGTCGCTGCGCGCCGGCCAGACCCTCGAGCAAGGCGAGCGCCGCATCGAGTCGACCGACACGCTCGAAGGCGGTGGCGAGCGTCTCGGCAGCGCGGACGGCGAGCGCATCGGTGATGAACCGGTCGGGGACCATCCGGTCCAGGTGAGGCTCGAGCAGGTCGACCGCGGCCGCAGGTCGCCCCAGCCCGAGGGCTGCTTCCGCCAGGGCGACTGGTGCTTCGAGGTCGCGGCTGACCTGACCAGTGAGCTCGGCGACGCTGACACCGAGCCGTCCGGCGAGCACGGTGAGAACGTCTGGCGATGGCAGTCTCTGCCCCGTCTCCAGCAGGCTCACGTAGCTGGAGTGCACGTAGTCACCGGCCAACTGGCCCTGGGACAGGCCAGCTGCCATCCGCATCCGGCGTAGACGAGGACCGAAGTCATCGGGTCGAGAGGGCGCCACGTCGATCCCTGGGTTCTCGCGAGGTTGGCGCACCCGCGCCTCCGCTTAGTCGATCGGTTGCCAGGCGATTGCTGCCGGTGTCGACGATGGTAGCAATCTTTCCGCTCTAAAGATGACTAGATCTGTCAGAGGTGGTAAGGGTCGTCATGACCACCAAGTCCGGTGGTCAAACACCTCAGGAGGAATTCATGTCTCGTCGAACCCAGCGCATCGTCCGTCGTCTCACGCTGGTACTTACGTGTGGGTCGCTGGCGCTATTCCCCATCGCGCCCGTGGTGGCGATGGCCGGACCGTCGCCGGTGGTCTCCGGCCCGGAGCACTGCTGCTGATAGTGGTCGCTCACTGACTCGGGTAGATGGCAGAAACAGACGACTCAAAGTCAAGCCACATCTGACTAGTTGGGTTAGAGTGATGGCAGTTGTCTACCGTTCATCTGGGATGGGATGACTGCGACCGGCACACGACTTTCCCCAGTCTCGTGAGCAGGTCTGACGGGTCCTTCGCTTCCGATTCAGGCGGAAGCGAAGGACCCGTCTCCGTCGTGGACATGAATCCGGTCCCACCGTGGCACCACGTCGTCAGCTAGACGCTGCGCGATGAACGGTGGTCGCCACGGTCGTCAAACGCCGTCGACCCGAAAGTGGGTTCACTACTGTGGGAACTGCCGTGGTGCCCCGTTTCCCCCTGAATGAGAAACGGGGCACGACGGACTTGGGATCGCCGTCCTCGGGCTCGACGCCCTGAGGAACCCGCTCCTCGTCCATCTGAACGGCACGCGGGGAAGTGCCCCGTCGTGGGGGGCTGTGGCTCTAGGTGCCGTCAGACGCTTGCCGGCGCTGGCACCGCATTGCGACGGATCAGACAGCATCACGATGAAGCCGATCCGCCGATGGGCAGGGTCGGCTTGGTTGTTTCCGCAGGTCAGTGGCTGATCAGGGCTGGGGCCCACGCCCGCAACTCGAGCGCCCCCCGACTCGCGACACGATGGCGAGACTGCCTCTCGGTCTAGGACTTGTCCTCCAGTCCGCTCGGGGCGAGGTTGCTGAGCGCCGTGGCAATCCGGCTCGGGGGCAGCCCCAGTGCTTCCGACCGCTCCTTGCGGACGATGGCCTCACGTACCACGTGACCGCCCACGTAGCGGATGGGGTCCGGTGGGAAGCGCTTGGTCTTGGCTGAGACCAAGCCAGCCCGTCCCCACTCGTCATCGAGTCCCAGCACCATGGAGGACAGGATCTTCGATCCCACCACGCTCGGCCCGACACCGTTACCCGACCACCCGACTCCCACGGCGATCGTCTTCTCCGCGTTGAGCCAGTCCAGGATCGGAAGACTGTTGGCGGTGCGATCGATGGGACCGGCCCAGTCATCGGTGATGGGGACGTGCCGCAGCGATGGGTAGTAGCGGTGAAGGTCGCGGGTCACCATCGCGGCCCGGCCGCGGTGCCGCTCCATCGATGGTGGCATCCAGCCGCCCAGCCCGATGGCCCATCCGCCCTTTCCGAAGACGACTCGACCGGAGTCCGTCGTGCGGTAGTAGCAGACGAGCGTTTGGGAGTCGGTCACAGCCGGCCCCGTCCTCCAGCCGATCTGGTCGAGCTCGTCGGGGATCGGCGCCGTCGCGACGATGTCACTGGAGATGACGAAGAGGCGCGTGTGGAGTTCGCGCAGACCCGCGGCCCAGGCATTGGTCGCCAGCACGACGCGATCGGCTCGAACGACTCCGCGGTCTGTCTCCAGACGCGGTGGACCTTTGCGCGAGATCTTGCGGACCCTGCTGCCTTCATGGATGCGAACCCCGAGGTCGAGGGCACGCTGCCGAAGTGCACGTACGAGATGTCCCGGGTGGACGGTCGCCGAGCGGGGCTCGAGGACCCCGGCGAGGTGATTGACGCTCCCGGACAGGCGGGCGACCTCGTCGTCGGGAAGCTGGACATACGTCCCCGGCCGCGCCGAGTTCGAGCGCGTCACGACGTCCGTCCAGGACTTGTCCTGCGCCTCGGTCGTGGCGGTCCACAGCCAGCCGGCCCGCCGGAACTCCGCCTGAGGTGCGTACGCCTGGCAGAACTCCCCGATCTCCGACACGGCCTCCTCGGAGGCGACAGCCAGCCGGAGAGCCTCAGCCTCGCCGCACAGAGCCACCAGGGACGAGAACTTAGGCCACCAGGACAGGACGAAGCCGCCGTTGCGTCCGGATGCGCCACCACCGCAGACGTCGGACTCGAGGATCACCACGTCGAGCTGAGGTTCGAGGGTTTTGAGCCGGATCGCGGTCCACAGTCCCACGAACCCGCCCCCGATGATGGCGACGTCGCAGTGGATAGTCCCGGTCAGGGCGGGCAGCACGTCGTCCGTTCCCGCCTCCCTCAACCAGAGCGATCGGTGACGCGCGTCCGTCGAGATCACCATCGGGCTTGCCTCCTAGGAGCTAGAGCGATGTCGCGGTCGACTTCGCCGACACACGGTGAGCAGGGTCACCAGCCGGCATACGGGGCGACCTCGTCATCGGAGACGACGCCTCTGACGGCGTCGGTGAAAGCGGTGTGGAGCACGTCGACCCCGAAGTCGATCTCGTCGTCGGGGATGGACAGAACCGGAGTCACCTCGAGCACGTGACCACCCACGTAGTACACGACGACGCCGAGCTGGTGAGCGCGGTACACGACCTTGCGCGCCAGATGGGGCGAGGGCTCGCCCGTGAGCGGGTCGAGCACGTCGACGCCGATGGTGAGTCCGCGGCCACGTGTGTCACCCTGTCCGGGGGTACGATCCGCGTTCAACGCCTCGAGCATGCGCGCTCCTGCCACCGCGGCGCGTTGTGGCAGCTCATCCCGCTCGAGCGTGGCCAGCACCGCCCGACCGGCTGCCGCGCACACAGGGTTGCCCGAAGTCGTCAGCAGCGACATGGCCGCGGCCACGTCCAGGATGGACTTGGGACCCACCGCGGCACTGAGCGGCAGACCACCACCGATGACCTTGCCGAACGTCACCAGGTCGGGCGTGATGCCCTCGTGCTCGAATGCATGCAGCAGGCCGGTGCGGCCGAGGCCGACCTTGACCTCGTCGATGATCACCGGGACCCCAGCGGCCCTGCACAGGCCGACGGCTTGGCTGAGGAACCCAGCCGGTGGGATCACGATGCCGCCATCGGACTGGATCGGTTCGACGATGAAGCAGGCCACGTCGGCTGCGTCCAGCTCTTGGGCGAGGTCAGCCAGGACTGACGAGACCTCGTCGGGACGTCGGGGGAAGTGCAGCAGCCTCGAGTCGGCGTCACCGGGCATCCCGGCATCGACGTACAGCCCCGACACGCCCATGGCGACGCCGAGTCCGCCGTGGTAGCCGCCGTGGAAGGCCAGGATGCGGCGTCGTCCGGTGGCAAGGCGGCATGAACGCAGGGCGGCCTCGTTGGCGTCCGTTCCCGAGTTGCCGAGGTAGACGCGGCGGTCCTGCTCTGCCGCGGCGATGGGTGTGATCCGTCGAAGGTCCTCGGCGAGGCCGACCATGTGCTGGTTCACCGCAGACAGCCCGCTGGCACCGCTCTGATCGCGAAGCGCCGATGTGACGGCCTCGACGATCCGAGGGTGCCCGTAGCCCAGTCCCGCAGCGGTCCATCCCGCGCTGAGGTCCAGTACGCGTCGGCCCCCTTCTTCGACGAGCCATCCACCTGACCCGCCGGTCACAGCGAGCGGGAAGAAGCGGAGCTTGGATATGCCGGCAAGGGCAGCGTCGTCACGGTCGAGGAGCGATCTCACGTCGTCTCCCTGGGATCTCGGAGGATGAGCGCCGTGCGATCGTCTGGACTGGTGATCGGCGTGACGACGCGGGAGCAGCTCAGCATCATGTGTCCGCGGGGGCACCAAGCAGGAGCTCACACCCCGCGAAGTAGCCGGCGAGCAGACACTCTGCGATGCCGCGCACCTCGTCGTCGCCAGGAGCGAAGGCTGGATGATGCAGTCCAGGTGTCGAAAGTTCTGCGTCACCCAACCCGTAGAACACCATGACGGATGGGCACATCTCCCCGTAGTAGGAGAAGTCGTCGGACCCGCAGGAGCGCAGGTCCACCGGTACACGGGCAGTCAGGGAACCGATCCAGCGTTCTGTTGCGTTGGCCAGCGGCCCGTCGTTGATCAGGGGGGGCTCGCCGGCGTTGAGCACGAACTCCGCGGAGCAGTCGTGGACTGCCGCTGCCCGCTCTACGACTTGGCGCAGCTTGCTGCCGAGCAGCTTGCGGTCTGCGCTGTCGAACGTCCGGATCGTGCCCTCGAGGACGGCTACGTCGGGGATCACGTTCGGTGCGTGCCCCGCATGGATCGAGCCGACCGTCACGACGGCAGGGTTGAGCGGACTGACGCGCCGTGACACGAGGGCTTGCACGGAGACGACAACCTCCGACGCGGCCAGTACCGGGTCCCCAGTCACATGCGGGTATCCGGCATGCCCACCCATCGCGCGCAGGACGATCCGGAAGTCATCCGACGACGCGTTCACCGCACCTGCCATGGACGAGAAGGTGCCCGCCGCCAGGCGCGGCTGCACATGCACACCGATCATCGCGCCGACGGACTCCGAGAGTAGGGCCTGGGATCGGACGAGATCGGCGGCGCCGGAGGGGACCGCCTCCTCACGAGGCTGGAGGACGGCCACCACCGGCAGAGGCGCATCAACCGAGCGCAACGCGCGCACCACAGCGACAAGAGCTGCCATGTGCACGTCGTGTCCGCAGGCGTGCGAGGCGCCGTTGGTGGACGCCCAGGGAAGTCCTGTCTGCTCGACCAACGGGAGGGCGTCCAGCTCAGCCCGGAGACCGATGGCCGGGCCGTCGCCGCCGATGCGCACCACCCGCCCACCGTGGACGTCGGGGGAGCCTGTCGCATCAAGTGCGTCGAGCAGACGGAGGGTGGTCGGTCCCTCGGACCCGCTGAGATCCGGGTGGGAGTGCAGTTCGTGCCGCAGTTCGATGGCCGCCGGCAACTCTGCCTCCAAGGCGGCTAAGGCCCGGCCGACATCAGCGTTGGTCCAACGGCTCATTCGTCGGCCAATCCGTAGGCGCGCAGGGCGTTTCCGCGACCCATCATCTCGACGTAGCGAAGCGCGTCACGTTCGGACATCTGGTCCTGGCCCACCCACCTGCCCAGGACGTCGGCCAGTCCGGAGCGCCACAGCAGGGCGCCGCAGTAGTACAGCTCCGGTAGGCCGAATGCGTCGGAGGAGAACAGCAGCTTGCTGAAGGGCGCGAGTTCGAGGGCGTGTTCAATTGCTGTGCGGAACGAAGGCCCGGTGTAGTTCAGGACGACACCGGTGTCGAACCAGACATGCGGGAAAACTTGGGCGAGGAATCCGGCCTCACGCACGAACGGATAGCAGTGCAGCAACATGACCTGCGCACCCGAATCCACTGTCCGGCGCAAGAACTCGGTCATCTGTGTGGGATCGCAGCGGTGGAGGTTGATGTCGGAGTCGCCGTAGCCAACATGGAACTGGATCGGTTTCGCGAGGTCCACCGCGGTCCACAGGATATGGCGGAGCAGGACCGGGTGGTCGAGCCGCGGGCGCTCCCGGTCGGCGCGCGAGAGCCACTCGTCGGCGGCCTCGCGAACCTCGGTGTCGGTCGGCCGATCCGGGTCGAAGTCGAGGCCGTACCGGTAGGCCATGATCGATTTGAAGCCGACCGCTGTCGCTGCCCGGCGGGTGAGCTCAGCTCCGAAGTCGTCTGCGAAGGACGGCGCGGTCGTCGAGACGGCGATCGACTCTGCGACGCTTTCGAGCCGAACGATCTCGTGCGCGTGATACCCGAACCGCTCGCGCATCTCGTCCACGCCGAGGATAGTCGTGCTGCGGAAGCCCGAGTCGACGATCAGGGAGCCGATGCCCGTCTCTCGCATCAGGATGTCGGACACCCCCTGCTGGCCAAGTCGCTCCCGTGCTGCCCAGTAGTCCTCAGCGGTGCTGTGTCGGGCTAGTCCGAGGAGCGGGGCACACTCCGCGCGGAACACCACTCCGATGGGTGAGTCGAAGATGGTCTGTCCCGCTGGCTGCTTCCAGTCCGACTCGGTGGCCAGGAGCTCGAACGCAGGTCGGTCCAGGTCCTCGCGCACGAGTCCGTGACAGTGGTGGTCGATGAGCCTCACTGTTTCGGAGGCTTCGCGGATCCTGCTCATTGGTCCTCCTGGATTGCGGAGTCGGCGTCGGGGTAGCGGAACCTCTGCTCGTCCCAGATTCGGTCGTACTCGGCCAGCCGATTGCGCGTCTTGTCTCCCAGAGCCTCGGTGACCGAGGCGATGAGGGCCTCCACGAGGGCCATGACCGGCACCTGCGTGTCGAAGGGGCTCGGACCCTGTACGCCGACGCTGAGGGCCAGCGAGGCGTCCACCGTCAGCGGACTGAGCCATGGGTCGGTCACGAGCAGGACCTGGGCACCTTTCCGGGCCACCTCGCGACCGAACTCGACGGTCGAGCGTTGGTACCGGCGAACATCGAAGACGAACACGACGTCTCCGCGCCTGACCGACAGCAAGTAGCCGACTCGTAACTCCGGGGTCAGATGCTGCACCCCGTCGCGAAGGATCTCCAGGTGCATCGCCAGCGCTCGTGCGGGCAGTTCCGTGAAGCGTCCTCCGGTGGTGAAGATCCTTCGCGCCGAGATGATGCGGTCGACGACTGCGGCGTAGGTCGTGCGATCGAGGTGAGCGAACGAGGCATCGAGCGCGTCGATGAGGTCGGCACGGGTCCTGTCGATCGCGTCGTCCTGCCGCAGCCTGGCGGCATCGAACTGCGCGAGGGGTGACGCCGTGCGGTCGGCCACTTCGACGAGGAGCGCTTGCTGGAAGTCGAGGAATCCCTCGAAGCCCAACCGCGCGCACAGCCGCATCACGGTCGGGCCGCTCACCTCGGCTGTCTCCGCGAGCCGTGCAACGGTCTCGAGGCCCGCCACCGGATAGTTGCGCAGCACGACGAGGGCCACGCGCTTCTCGGCACGCGGCAGACCCGGGAGGGATTCGCGGATCCGGTCCGCGAGCGTGACCTGCACGTAACAGACGATACGGATCCTTCTCTTGACAGCGCAAGCGGAACGTAGGTTATATATCCAAGCATCCCTTCTGGAGGTCTCATGAGACTGCGCTTTCGCCCTGCTCTGGCCGTGATCGCATGCATGACGTTGGCTGTAACTGCCTGCGGATCAATCGATCCAGGCTCTAGCTCCACCGCTTCCGGCGGGGTGACGGGTTCCGGGGGCCCCATCGTCGTGGGCTTTCCCGCCGATCTGTCGAGCACCTATGCGTATTACGACGTGCCCATGAAGGAAGGGGCGCAGATGGCGGTCGACGAGATCAACGAGGCGGGCGGGGTGCTGGGAAGCCAGCTCAAGCTCGACGTCGTCGACCAGCGCAACGACCCCGCCGAGTCGAGCAAGGTCACCCAGCAGATGATCGACGACGGCGCGCTCTACCTCATCGGTTCGACGGGAGACGTCGTCACGGCCCAGGGGCAGCTGGCCTGCGCTGCCGGCATCCCGATCTCCACCGGTGACGGCACCTCGCCCGTCCTCGTCAACGACATGGGCACATGCGCCTACCAGCTCATCATGAACGACACGGTTCAGGGTGCGACGGTGGCGAAGTACGCGCTGGACCAGGGCTACACGACGGCGCTGACGGTGGCGTCGCCGGACTACCCCTACACGGCGAACCTCCCGAAGTATTTCAAGTCGATCTTCGAGGCCGGGGGCGGCAAGGTCACCAACGAGGAGTCCTACAAGATTGCCGCAGGTGACTTCTCCGCACTCGTCACCAAGATCGCGAACGTGAACCCTCAACCGAGCGTGATCTTCACACCGATGTACCCGCCAGACACGCAGGTCTTCATGAAGCAGCTCCGCGACGCAGGAGTGACGACGCCCGTGCTTTCCACGGATGGCAACCTCGACCCCTCGCTGGCTGACGCGGGTGCCAAGGCGATCGACGGGATGGTCTACAGCGCCAGTGTCTGCCCCGCCTCGGCCGATCCCAAGATCGAGGCCTTCTACACCTCGTACAAGAAGCGCTACGGCAAGGACCCGAGCTCCGTCGTGGCCGCACTGGGCTACGACGAGATCAAGATCCTGGCCGACGTCATCACCAAGTCCGGCAAGGCCGACAAGCAGGCGATCATGGACGGCTTCAAGTCCGTCAGCTACACGGGCGTGACCGGGCAGTCGACGATGGATCCCGACACCAGGCGGGTCAAGAAGGCGGTCGCCCTGATCAAGATGGTCAAGACCAAGTTCACCTGCCTGCCTGCTCCGGAGTTCCCGGCCACGCTGCCAGCCCCCTGACGTTCAGCGGGCCGCAGCGACAGCACATCACCAGGGGACGGGTTGGAACTCAGTCGACGGGAGGCCACGCGGATGTCGGAGCCGCTCATCCGCGTGGCCGGAGTCACGGTGAGGTACGGAGCCGTGACGGCACTTCGTGATGTGTCGATCGAGGTCAACCCCGGCGAGATCGTCGCCGTGCTAGGCCCGAACGGCGCTGGCAAGTCGACGCTCATGCGGACGATCGCGGGTGTGCACAAGCCGACGGCAGGACAGGTGCACCTCGCCGGCGCACCTGTCGAATCGGGCTCTCCGGAGCGGGTGGCTCGCCGTGGCCTGCGCCTCGTTCCCGAAGGGCGGCAGATCTTCGGTCCGATGACCGTGGAGGAGAACCTCCGGATGGGATCGCCGGACAGCGGCGCCGCACTACATGATCAGCTGGACCGCGCGTACGAGCGGTTCCCCATCCTCGGCGAGCGGCGCCGGCAGGCGGCCGGGACCCTGTCCGGCGGTGAGCAGCAGATGCTCGCGATCGCGAGGGCTCTGATGGCCGCGCCGCGGGTGATCCTGTACGACGAGCCGTCTCTCGGGCTTGCGCCCCGGATCGTCGACCAGATCTTCGAACTCATCGTGGGGCTTCGCGACGAAGGGGTCACCTCCGTGGTGGTCGAACAGAATGCGCGGCGGGCACTGGCGATGTCCGACCGTGCGTACCTGCTGGCCGCCGGCTCGGTGAAGGCCTCCGGCCGCTCGGCGGAGATGGCGGAGTCGGACATCGCTGGCCACTACTTCGGGACACAGCGATGAGCCAGTTCCTCCAACAGCTTCTCAACGGTCTGTCGCTGGGCAGCATCTATGCCGTCCTGTCCCTCGGACTGGCGATGATCTACGGGACCCTGGGGATCCTGAACTTCGCCTACGGCGAGCTGATCACCATCACTGGCTACACGATGTACTTCGCCACCCAGGCAGGCCTCTCGTTCGCGGCGGCCGCGGCGCTGGGAGCGATCGCTGCGGCGGTGGCGTCCGTGCTCATGCAGCAACTGGTGTTCCGGCCCCTGCAGCGGGCAGGCTTCGTCACCCTGCTGTTCGCCTCGTTCGCGCTCTCCGAAGTCCTTCAAGGAGTGTTCCGTCAAGCAGTTTCCCCTCGGGCGAAGGGGATACCGCTTCCGGACGCCTTGAGCAACACCATCGTGCTGGGCACCCTGCGGATCAGCACGCTGACCATCATCACCTTCGTGGTCGCCATCGTGGCGCTCGCGGTGTTCGCCGTATTCATGCGGCGCTCCCGCGCCGGCCTCCACATGCGGGCTGCCGCGCTGGACCTGACCACCACCCGCCTGCAGGGGGTCTCTGCCGGGCGCGTCATCCTGCTGGCCTTCGCCCTGTCCGGGACGTTGGCAGGCATCGCCGGCGTCCTGTGGATCTCGCGCACCGCGACTGTGACGCCTTCGACAGGTGCCACGCCGATCCTGGTCGGGTTCATCGCCGTCGTCCTGGGTGGGCTGGGCAGCACGGTTGGGGCCGTCGTCGGAGGGTTCGCCTTCGGTCTTCTCGAGGTGTTTCTGGAGGCCTACCTGCCGCTCGGTGTCGTGCCGTTCCAGTTCGCTATCGCACTGGTCGCCATCTCAGTCCTTCTCTACGTACGACCGGAAGGTCTGTTCGGCAAGGCCGTCGAGGTGAAGGTGTGAACGGGCGACTGCGCGTCGGGCTGATGGGCGCGCTGGTAACCGGCCTGCTGCTCGTCGCGGTCGTCTCCGTGCTGGCCCTGTCGGGCAGCAAGTCCCTCGCCAGCACCGCGGTGGTCCTCTGCATCAACGTAATGCTGGTCGTGTCGCTGCAGTCGTTCGTCGGCACCACCGGCATCCTCTCGTTCGGCCACGCCGCGTTCATGGGGATCGGTGCCTTCACTGTCGCTCTGTTCACCATCCCAGCCACACTGAAGCGCTCCCAGCTGCCGAGCACGCCCCCCTTCGTCCGCGACACGACGCTCCCGTGGCCGTTAGCGGTCGGGCTCGCGGTGCTGGTCTGCGCCGTCGTCGCCGCCTTGATGGGCGTGGTCCTCGTCCGCATGACGACCTCTGCCATGGTCATGGCAACATTCGCTCTCCTTATCACGGCCTACACAGTTCTGCTGAACGCCGTTGACTGGACGCGTGGCTCGACCGGCATCTTCGGTGTCCCGCGCTCGATGAGCCCCTGGATCGCGGTCGCTGTGGCGGTCGTGTTCATCGTGGTGGTTCGCGTTCTTGGGGCCAGTCGCCTGGGACTGGAGGGTCGCGCGGTCCGGGAGGACGAGCTCGCCGCCGCGTCGATCGGCATCGACATCCGGCGCAATCGCTATCTGTTGTGGGTGATCTCCGCGGCCCTGATGGGTGCCGCGGGTGGTATCTGGGCTCTGAATGTCCTCGCGTTCGACGCTGGTCAGTTCGGGTTCGCCACCACCTTCGCCCTGCTCGCCATGCTGGTCGTCGGTGGGCGGGAGAGCGTCCTCGGGGCGGTGGTGGGCGCAGGAGTGGTTCTGCTCGTGACCGAGCTTTTCTCACGCGTCGAGCAAGGATTCAGGATCGGGGGCTTCGAGCTCCCGCGGATCACCGGGACGGTCCAGTTCGTCCTCGCCCTGTTGATCATCCTTGCGCTCATCTGGCGTCCGGAGGGCATCATCGGCCGTGCTGAGATCGAGGAGTTGGTGGCACCGCTGCGGCGCTGGGCGCAGGGCGTCCGCGTGCGGGGCAATGCCACCACAGCCCCCGACATAGTCGCTGAGCCGTCAATGAGCGCAGGCATCGTTCTGGAGGGTCGCGGGCTCTCGCGCTCCTTCAGCGGCGTTCGCGCGGTCGACGGGATCGACATCCAGGTCGAGCGCGGAGAGATCCTCGGGCTGATCGGACCGAACGGGTCCGGCAAGTCCACCCTCCTCAACCTCATGTCCGGCGTGTCTGCCCCTGATGCGGGGGACGTGCTGCTGAACGGCGTCGTAGTGACGAGCACGACCGTTCACTCACGAGCCCGGGCGGGTCTGGGGCGCACCTTCCAGAACATCCGCCTGTTCGAGCACCTCTCCGTCCTGGACAACATCAGCGCACCCCCTCGTTCCGAGGCGGTGGCGGGCCTTGCACTGCTGACGCGCTTGAACCTGGCCGATGTCTTAGCCGCTGAGGCGGGCACGCTGTCCTACGGTCAGCAACGACGGCTGGAGATCGCTCGGGCGTTGGCCACGGCTCCAGCGGTGATCCTCATGGATGAGCCGGCAGCCGGGATGAACGAGGAAGAGTCCGACTCGTTGCTCCGCGACATCCGCAACCTCGCGGCCGAGGAGAACTGCGGCGTCATCATCATCGACCACGACCTCCGCCTCATCATGCGGCTGTGCGACCGCATCCAGGTCCTCGAAACCGGTCGGACCATCGCGATCGGTACACCCGAGGAGATCGCCCAGAATGCCCAGGTGCGTGCGGCGTACCTCGGCGATCCCGTCGGTGGCGACGAGTAGGCAGGGAGGAATCGATGTCCGAGCACGGTTTGGTCATGCTGGCCTGGAGCGACTACGTCGGAGTGACGCGATGTCGTGCCGTGCCCCGATCACAGTTCCAGGGCCGCCTCGAGACCGGGCTGGGCTGGGCGGCGGCCGGCCAGGCGCTCACCCCGTTCGCCGACATCGCGCCCAACCCATGGGGTCCGATGTCGGAGGTTCGTCAGACCCCGGTCCCGGCCACCCACACGGTCGTCGACATCTGGCCCGATAGTCCTGCGCTCGAGCTGGTCCTGTGCGACTCCCTCAACGCCGACGGCTCCTACTGGGAGTGTTGCACTCGCAACTTCCTGCGAAGCGCGCTGGACGACCTCCGTGGGGAGACCGGGCTCGAGCTCCTCTCCGCCTTCGAGCACGAGTTCCTCATCACCGGTGATCTTCCCGCAGCCCCGCCGTTCTCGGTCGAAGCGCTGCGCAACGTCGCCCGACTCGCTGACGACATCGCCCTGGCACTGGAAGTCAGCGGGCTGACGCCGGAGACGGTCGAACCGGAGTACGGCGTCCGGCAGTACGAGGTGACGGTGGCGCCGTCACGCGGTCTTGCTGGAGGCGACAACGCGGTCCTCGCACGCGAAGTCATCCGTGAATGCGCCCGTAGGCTGGGTCTGCGAGCATCCTTCTCGCCGAAACCCTTCCTCGACGGCGTCGGCAACGGTGCGCATGTGCACTTCTCGTTCCTCGACGCCGAGGGCCGTAACGCGACCGTCGACCCGACCCATCCGAGCGGTGCCAGCGCAGTGGCGCGCGCGTTCATCGCCGGCGTGGTCCGTCACATGCCGGCCATGTGTGCGCTGGTGTCGCCGAGCCCCGCGTCGTACTACCGACTGGGGCCGCACCACTGGAGTTGTGGCTACGCGGCCTTCGGGATCCAGAACCGAGAGGCGAGCATCCGCATTTGCCCGTCCACATCAACGGATCCGACGGCTCGCGAGAGGGGCTTCAACCTGGAGCTGCGACCGCCGGATGCGTCTGCGAACCCGTACATGGTGCTGGGGGCACTGGTACGCGCTGGACTAGCTGGAATTCGTGATGGTCTGGAGCTGCCAGTCGCCTGTGACGTGGACCCGGCAGAGCTCAGCGAGGCCGAGCGCCAACGCATGGGCATCCGGGAACTTCCGGGCTCGCTTCCAGAAGCGATCGACCTGCTGCTCAAGGACGCCGAGGTCAGGAGCTGGATGTCGCCGACGATGCTCGAGTCGTATCTCGGCGTCAAGTACCTGGAGCATGAGCTGACGGTTGGAGAGGATGCCGCGGACACTCTCACGAGGTATCGCGCTGCCTACTAACCTGCGTCTTTCACGGGTGTGGTGTGTGACACGGGGTTGAATGCACGGAAGTGCCTGTCCTGCAACGGATACTGGGCTTGTCGAAGGTCTCAGTAGTCGTCACAGGAAGGCACTCCGTAGGTGAAGAGTATCCGAGGTCGGCGCCGGGTCGCGGTCAGTGCGGACGGTACTGGTGTGGTGTCGCATGCCGGGGTGGGTCTGCTGCGGGAGACCGCGGAGCTCTCGGGCCTGGTCGCTGGGGTGAACACGGCGCTGCTCGACACCTATCGGGGGCCGTGGCTGCATGCGCCGGGGCGGGTCTTCACCGATCTGGCGGTCGCGGTCGCTGATGGTGCGGACGCGGTCTCGGGGATCGGGGTCCTCACCGATCGGGTGGACCTGTTCGGGGCGGTCGCGTCGATGCCGACGGCGTGGCGCCTGCTCGAGCGTCTCGACGCCGAGCACCTGCCCACGGTGGCTGCGGC
>JANXWJ010000106.1 GCA_025351185.1 Candidatus Nanopelagicales bacterium | reverse complement strand
CCGCCGCTCGCGCCCGTCGCGGAGTTCGACGAGATGGTCGCCTTGTCCAGGACGAGCGAGGCTCCGGCCGCTACGTAGACCGCGCCGCCGCGCGCGCTCCCGCCGTGACCGCCCGCTCCGCCGGCTGCCCCGGTCCCGCCGGTCCCGCCGGCCGCCCCGGCGCCGCCCGCGCCGCCGGTGAGGCACTCCTTCTGGGTCACCGAGTCCGTGCCGCCCGGCGCCCCGCGCCCGCCGTCACCGCCCACGCCGCCGACCGCGCCGTGCCCGCCGACCCCGCCGGCCGCGCCGCCCCCGCCCACCACCGCGTTGGAGGTCAGGGTGGAGCCCGTCAACGTGACCGAGCCCGAGGCGATGCGGATCGCTCCGCCCTCGGCGTCGGACCCCGCGCCGCCCGCGAGCCCGGCCGTCCCGTTCCCGCCGGGCTGTCCGGGCGTCCCGTCCCCGCCGGGCGTGGCCTTGAGGTCCGGGCTGCACTTCCCGCCGGTCCCGTCCGACCCGGAGACGCCGTTGGTCACCTGGGTCGGGGCGGTCCCGTCGCCCTGGAACGTGCCGGCGGCACCGCGGACCGCGCCGAAGGAGAGGGTCACGTGGATGAGCTCGAGGTGGCCCCCGGTCACGTGGAAGAGGCGGTGCGGGTCGGGGACGCCGAGTCCCTGCCCAGCGAGCGTGACGCCGACGCCTGTCGCGTCCACCACGACCGACAGCCCCGCCGGGATCAGGATCTCGCCGGTGAGCGTAATCGGCAGGCAGTTGGTGGTGAAGGTGATCGTGCCGCCGGCGGCCACCGCGGCACGGAACGACGTCTCGTCGCACGTGCTCAGCACCGTTGCGGCCGAGGCGGCAGGAGCGACCGCCACGGGGGCGACCAACCCGAGCAGGAGCGCGGTGCCGGCGAGGGCAACGCGGCGCACTGACGGACCGCGGAGCGACCCGCCAGGACCTCGGCGTACGACGGACGAGCGCAGCGACGCGGTCATGACGGTCCCCTCGGTCAGCCGACGCGAGGGCGCCGTCGAACCAGCGTGAGGCTTCCGGGCCCGGCTGTCCACGATTCGGTGTCAGCGGGGTGAGCACCCGCACGCGGACGGAGCGGACGTCGAGCGGCTGCCCGCGAGACGCGGGGGTGGGGTCGCGCCAGACCCGCGGGGGTACCGCTGGTCACCGGCAGCGTCGGCGGACGCAGCAGCTGCTGGACCGGGCGGCTCCACCAACGGGTGGGCGGGTCGTCGCCGTCGTGCGGCCCCTCGATGGTCGAGGCGCCGGCGCCCCCGATCGCCGCGACGGCGCTCGAGACGACGGCCGCCATGTCGGCCCGGGTCGCGTCGGCCCGCGCCGGCCACTCGTCCACCTCGGCGCCCACCAGCGGGTCCGGGACGTACGCTCGGAACCAGCACGGGGCGCGCTCGGCGCGCGTGGCACCGGACGGATTGCCCGACCACACCCGCTCGACGTACCTGCCCACACCGACCCCTTATTTAGGGTTAGAGCATAAACCTAAATAAGATCCGGTGCTGTGAAGGTCCACCGGGGCGGGTTCAGGTGTCGAGGACACCGGTCGACCTGCTCGACGCGGGCAGGCCGACCGCGGGCGATGAGCGCCGCCAGGGTGTCGGGAGTGGTCACGGAAATGGTCACGGAAACTTTGGGAACGGGTGGAACCGCCCGACCCTCCGTGGACGCCAAAACCCTCTGACCTGCAACGATGTATCACAGGGCACCACTCTCCAGCACCAGAAAACACCCCTTGTTGGAGTTCGAATCCCGCCCACCCCGACATAAGACAGAGGGTCGACCCACTAGGGCCGACCCTCTGTCTTATGTCGGACGCTCGGAATTCGGGAGGAGCCCGACACGGCCGCAGGCCGTCACCCTGCGACGGATCCCGCCACCCCGACACAATCCAGCCGGTGTCTCTGCAGGTCAGAGGGACCGGCTGGTGTAATTCGGGGCCGAAACGGCCCGTTGGTCACATAACCGGTCACAGGAACTGCGCAGACGTCCGCAGTGGTCACCGGCACGTGCCGGATCTGCCCGGACAGTTCAATTCTGCTCGCGGATGAGGGCGGCCACAGTGTTGGCGGCCTCGGCGTCCATCGCGGGGTCACGTGGCTGTAGATGTCGAGCGTGATCGCGATGGTGGAGTGGCCGAGCCGCTCCTGGACGATCTTGGGGTGCACACCTGCCTGGAGGGCCAGCTGTAGGCCGCCACGTTCGTTGAGGAGGGCGGCGTCACGTTCGTTGACGTTGGGTGTAGGTAAGGGAGAACCCCGCCGGTCGGAGACCGGCGGGGTTCGTTGTCAGGGTGTCGGCTTGGTCGTCAGTCTGTCGTGACCTCGGTGACGGCTGCTCGTGCTGAGGTCTCGTCGACGATGCTCTTGTTGGTCGCGAAGGCGGCGATGAGGGCTTGGATCGCGAGGTTGTTCACCGCGCGTGGCAGGCCGCGGCTGACTTGATGGATCAGCTCGGCGGCGTCGTCGCTGAAGATCGGGTCGCTGCGGCCGGCGAGCTTGAGGTGGTGCGCCAGGTAGCTCTTGGTCTCGGCGGCTTCCATGCCGTTCATCGCGTAACGCAAGGCGATCCGCTGGTCGAGGGCGGCGAACGTCCCGAGCTTGATCCGTCGGCGGAGGGTGGGCTGCCCGACGAGTAGGCAGGCGAACGGGCTATGAGAGTCGAGCTCGGCGTTGCTCAGCAGGCGGAGTTCTTCGAGCTGGTCGACGCCGAGAAGATGGGCCTCGTCCAGGACGATGACGACGTTGCGGCCTCGTTCGTGTTCCTCGGCCGCGAGCAGGTCCGCGGTCTGCGGGATGAGCATCGACTTCTGATACCTGGGGGTGCCGCCGAGGGCCAGGACGATCCCGGCGTAGAGGCCACGGGCTCCGACGGCGGGGTTGCCCAGGTAGACGATGGTGGTGCGGCTGGCGTCCAAGCCAGCGAGTGCGGCGCGGACCGCGACGGTCTTGCCCGCGCCGACCTCACCGGTGATGACCCCGAGGGCCTTCTCGGTCAGGCACCAGCCGATCCGGGCGACCGCCTCGCCGTGCGCGTTGTGCCGGTGCAGCATCTGCGGGGCCAGGGCCTTGCCGAACGGGGAGCGGGTGAAGCCGTAGTGCGCTTGCAGGTTCTCGATCATCAGGGTCCTTCGGTCAGGTCATCGGTGAGGTCGCTCAGGTCGAGTTGGCCGGGCAGCTCGCTGCTGGGAAGCTGCTTGGCCTGTTGGTCGTGGAGTGCGGCGAAGGACGCCAGTTCGGCGTCGAGGTCGGCGTCCTCGCCGTCTGCGGTGGCCCGAGCTGCTCCCGTTGTGGGCAGGTCGGTGTAGTTGATCCGGGCAGCGAGTTGCGCGCGGTGCTGCGCGGCGACCAGGGCGAGGTAGTCAATCCCGGTCGGTGAGGCCACCGGCGGCGGCAGGTCGGGGCGGGCGTTCGGGTGGACGTGCCGGCCGATCCGGTGTGGGACCGCGAGGCCCATCGGCCGTCCTTGGTAGCGGACTTCCAGGGTGGTGAGGTCGAACGGGTCGAACACGACCTCGACCTTGCGGCCGATCAAGGCGGCATCGACTTCGTAGGTGTTGCCGTGCAGGCTCAACGTCGCGGTCTTGGTGACCTGCCGGGTGTGGGACCACAGGAACGCCTCCCGGAGCAGCTGCGGGGACGGCAAAGGCGGCGGGCCAGCAGCCAGGAACCGCACGAGCGGCGTCTGTCCAGTCTCGGTGTGTTCGCGCCGGTGGTAGACGGTCTCGACCCACGCGGCGAACAGTTCGTTCAAGGCGGCCAGGTCGGTCACGGCGGTGAGCGCGTCGGGGGCCTGGAGCTCGACGAGGAACTGCTCACGGACGGTCCGGAACAGCCGCTCGATCTTCCCCCGCCCGGCGGGCTGACCGGGCTTGGAGTGGGTGAGCTTGATCCCCAGGACCGCGAGGGCCCGCAGCAGCTGGGAACTCACCATCGCCGAGCCGTTGTCCAGGTAGACGACCTTCGGGACACCGCGGGCAGCCAAGCCGGCGCGGAGCGCGGCTTCGAGCCGGACGGTGTCCTCGCTGTGACCCCAGCGGTAGCCGACGAGAGCTCTGCTGTGGTCGTCGACGAACGCGAACAAGAACGTCTTGCGGCCCGCGACAACCGGCCCGTGCAGGGCATCGCCGGTCCACCGGTCGTTCGGCGCCTGCGCCTCGAACCGGCCGAATGCCCGCGGTGGCAGCCCATCAGGGCGGGTG
Organism: Candidatus Nanopelagicales bacterium; assembly: GCA_025351185.1. Lineage (GTDB taxonomy): Bacteria > Actinomycetota > Actinomycetes > S36-B12 > CAIYMF01 > Longivirga. The sequence goes on along the minus strand of JANXWJ010000106.1, from coordinate 27,566 downwards.
CCCAGCTCCAGTCGGGCGAAGTGCCGCTGCAACGTCCGGGCCGACGGCACCGGACTGTCGGGTCCGGAGTTGGCCGCCAGGATCGCCGCGACTTGTGCTGCCGTCCGGGCCGGGACTTCCCGCTTCAACGCAGCCGCCAACTCCAGCACCGCCGCTGTCGTCCTCGGGTCGCAGTGGCGGGTCGAGGGCAGCAGCGCGTCGAAGCCGCCGCGGCGCCAGGTCAGGATCCAGCGGTCCAGGGTGACCCGCGAGACCAGCAGGCGTTCCCCGAACGGACCGGTGTGCTCACGGGCCGCGAGGTCCCGGACCAGACGGCCGCGCTCCCTGGTCGACAAGCTCGCGTCCGCGGCCTCCCGGATCAAGGCGTAGGTACGGGGCTAGAGCCCCGGAATGGATTCAGCGGAGCGCGCCCACGGCATCGAGATAGATCTTTGGACGTCGAGGGGTTCCGGCGACGAGGAGGGCCAGGGTGTGTCTTCCGGGTGTCGCTGAGAGGGTCCTGCTGTAGACGAGCTGGCGGTAGCGGGTGACCGTCGAGCGGGTGTCGATGGTGGCGACGACGCGCCCGTCGATCATGACGGTGAAGCGTCCGCAGAGGGCGCATGTTCGCGTGATGATCCGGATCGCAGACATGGTGGCGACCAGGGTCAGCCTCGCACCCTTGGTTGCCGAGACCTTCTCCGTCTTGAGGAACGCTGAGGTGGCGCTGCTGAGCGTCCAGGTTCCGGAGTACTTCATCGCGGCCGATCGGTCGTCGACGGGGACGACTGTTGTGCTGGTCGCGCTCCAGGGGCCGACGTTGCCGGCGTTGTCCCATGCTCGGACCTGGAACCGGTAGGTGGTGCCTGGGGTGGCGCGGTAGGTCGCGGTGCGCAGCGTGGTTTTCGTGAGCCAGGTCGTGTAGGTGGTGGAGCGGTTCGCTGCCACGCGGATGTCGTAGGACTTGGCGCTGTTCCCCGGGATGGACGCAGCGCTGGGGGTCCACGCGACGGAAACGCTGGCTGCGGCGGATGTCGAGGTGCTCAACGCCGGACTGGTCACCGTGGCGGTGGGTGGGGTGCGTTGGATCGTGATGGTGCCGGTCAGGCCGTGCTGGGTGCCGTCATCGCCGACGGTTCCGCCGTCGCCGTCGGCGGCCACCCCAATGAGCGCCCACGTGTAGGCGCCGTCGGGCAGGGCAGCGCCGCCGTCGTCCGTCCCGTCCCACACTGGCCGCGCGGTTCCGGTCGTGGCGGGTGCGGCGGAGGTGAGGTGGCGGATGGCAGTCCCGGTGGAGTCGCTGATGGTGACGTTCCAGGAGTCCAAGGCCTTGGTGAAGTCCAGCTCGGGGGTCCAGGCATCCCCGCTGCCGTCGCCGTTGGGTGAGATCGCTGTTGCAGCATCGGCGGTGAGCAAACGGGCAGATCCCGTGGTTGTGGTGGGAGTGATGGACACGACGGAGAGCGCGTTCGTGGTGGCGTCGGAGTAGGCGACGAGCCGGTCGTCGAGACTGAACTTCTTCACGTCGCTGGCCAGCGTGGTCGTGGGCACGGGCGGTGTCGAAGTCGAAACGGTGAGGTCCTGGAGTACGAGGTTCGCGGGAACTGCCGTGTCCTTGGACACTGCCACGTCGTTGCCGACGCTGGTGCCCTTGCTGCAGGGGAGACTGAGAGTCACGTGGGTAAAGATGTTGACGGCTTTGGTCTCGCAGTCGAAGCGCCAGAGCACCCAATCTCCCCACACCTTCGCCGAGGTCTTCGCCGCAGCGGTGGTGCAGGGGACGGCCAGGATGCAGGGGCTCGCGACGCCGGGGGCTCGAACCTGCAGGGTTGTGGCGGCAGTCAGGTCGCGGCGGTCCACTGAGCCGTCGGCGTTGAACCACACCGCGTATCGGCCGAAGAGGTTCGTGTTGGCGGGCAGGGTCTGCGCAGCGCCGGTGACCAGGTCGGTGAGGGTGTCCCCGACGGTCGTGGAGATCAGCAACGAGGAGCCGGAGAGCTTGACGTCTGTGGTCGTGCTCGGGGACAGGGCCACCGTGCGCTTGCTGCTGCCGGGCCCGACGATGGTCAGGTTGGTGTTGGCGGAGTTGCTGTATGCATAACGATCGCCCGAGGCGGACAGGAACGTCCCGACCGGCGAGGCGATCGGGATCTCCGCTCCGACGCTCACAAGCCCGGCGCTCTGTGATGCGGCCCGACGGAACAGAGAGCGTATCGGGGTCGTCGCGGAGAGCGAGTCCCGGTCATCCTCGTAGTACAGGCTGCCGGGTGTGAGTTTGATGTCGTTGATCTTCGCTGCGGTTCCCGTCGCCGCGTTGGTGGCTGCGGGCAGGAGCATGGTGTCGGCCCACGCGGGTGCCGCGGTCACTGTCAGGGTCGCCGCGGCCAGGGTCAGGGCTGTGACGGCGCACATCGCGCGGGCGGTGGCCGGCTGGGGTGAGCGAAGGTGGATCATCGGGGCTCCTAGTGCCAGGCCATGGTGAAGGTGAGGTCGCTCACGGGTGTTCCGTCGGTGGGGTAGAGGTGACCGCTCCAGTCCCCGGCGGCCGGGATCTGGAGCTGCTGCGGGGAACCCAGCGGTCCGGAGTAGACCTTGGCGTTGGTGACGGTGTTCTTCATGCTGAGCTGGAGACCGCTGGTCGAGGTGGTGGTGGAGAACTGCTCGGGTCCGGACGCGAGGACCTTGTACTTCAAGCCGCAGCCGGCGACGTAGCCCTTCCCGACTGCTGCCTGGCAGCCCCCGGGGAGGCGAACCCCGGACACGACGAGCTGTCCCGGTCCACGCCAGCCGACGTGGACGCCGGCGAGCAACGCGCTGGTGGCCGTGGCCAGGATCCGGAGTCGGTACTGGTGGTGCTGGGCAAGGTCGGCGGCGGTCACTGACCAGTAACCCGGTTGCGGGGTAGGTACCGGGTGACACGGCGCCTCACCGGTGAACTCCACGCAGGCGTGGAGCGCGGCTGTCGGGTAGGTCCCCGAGCCAGCGGAGCTGGTCGCGGTGTGCGCGTCGAAGACGATGGCACCAGGGCTGGTCATGGTGAACGCGGCGAGGATCTGCTGTCCGGCGCGCAGCGTGAGGTCGCTGAACCGCAGCTCGGCGGTAGGAGCAGCCCCGACGGCCGTCGCCCTGGGGGCGAACAGGTAGGGCACAGGCCTGGGACGTGGGCTTGGTGTGGAGCTTGCTGGTGTTGTGATCGACGGGGTGCTCGCTGGTGCCGCACTCGAGGTACTCGTCGCAGCAGACGGTCCCGCACTGCTACTTGTCGGGGACGGCGCACTGGGCGGCGGCGTTGTTGAGGCTGCAGCGGGTGTGACCTCGCCTGCCGGTTGTGGTGCGGCCGCCGAGTCCGCGGGCAGGACTGAGAACCCGCCTGGTTCGGCTGTCGGTGTGCCGACGGTGATGCTGGACGCGGTAGCGGTGTCGGGGTGGGTCGGGGCGAGCAGCACCGCAGCCCACACACCGATCAATGCGAGCAGGGTCGACCCGATCACAATCGCTCGCCTGATCATGACGCGTCCTCCACGAGACAGTCCTCGAACAGCCCTGGGGTGATGTCCGGGGAGGGAATGTAGGTGGCGCCCACGCACCTGGCGTCGACAAACTCCAGGCACCACGCCGACGCCCGGCGACGCCGGATCCGGTCTTCGAGGACGAGACCGTCGGTGGATGTCAGGGCTTCGAGCACGCCACGGATCACGGACTCGTGAGTGCAGAGGACGACGCCGTCGCGGTGCACCGAGCGGACCACACGCAACGCGGCCACGGGGTCGCGGTCGACGAGGGAGTCGAGGATGTCCACCTCGACACCGAGCGCGCCCGCGAGCGGCGTCACGGTCTGCACGCATCTGCGCGCCGGGGAGGACAGCACGATTCCGATCTCGAACAGGCTCGCTAGAGCCCGCACTCCCTCGGCCTCGCCACGGCCCTCCTCGCGCAGCGGGCGATCATCATCGGTTCCGTCCCAACACGCTCGAGGGACGACAGCGGCACGGCGCAGCAGGATCACCCGCGTGATGCGGTGCAGCCCCCCTGCGGTGCTGGTGCTGGCTTGCGCCACCAGGTGCGCCAGTGCCACGACCATCGGCCGCTCGCGCGGTTCCGAGAGCCTGGTAACTGCCGCGGCCGGCGTGAGCCAACACACCTCGTCAACCTCGTGGTTGGGCGAGAACTCACCGGACATGGGGACCGCCGCCCAGTAGCGCACGGTCCGGCTCACACCGCTGGCATCGAGGTAGGACGCACTCGGCAGTTCCGTCGTCAGCTCGCAGATAAACCCGGTCTCCTCCTCGACCTCGCGTGCCGCGGTCTGCTCGTCAGACTCAGCTCTGCGGGCGCCCCCCTTGGGCAGTGCCCAGTCACCTTCGGCGCGCCGATGGACGAGGAGGACCTCGGGGCCCTCAGCGGTGTCACGCCACACCACAGCTCCCGACACCCGCCGGGTCTGCCTACTCATTGCGCCACCGCTCTCGTGGAGTCACGCTCGGACGACGAGCTCAAGGCCGAACCACCGTCGCGGAGTACCTGATCCATGCGTCCGTAGAGACCACCTGCGCCGACGAGGTCGTCATGGCTGCCCTGCTCCACGACCCGACCACCGTCTAGGACACAGATCCTGTCGGCCCGACGAATGGTGGAGAGCCGGTGCGCGATCACGATGACCGTGCGTCCGACCATCAGTTGCTCCAACCCGCGCAGGACATACCGTTCGGCGATCGCATCGAGGCCAGAGGTCGGCTCGTCAAGGACCACGATTGGTGCGTCGCGCACGAGTGCACGGGCGATTCCGATCCGTTGCCGCTGCCCACCGGAGAGGCTGATCCCTCTCTCGGCGACCTGGGTGTCGTATCCAGCGGGCAGCTGATCGACGAACTCGTCGACGTAGGCTGCCGTCGCAGCAGCGAGGACCTGCTCGCGGGTGGCATGGGGTGATCCGTAGGCGATGTTGTCGTAGACGGTCCCGTTGAACATCACCGCGTCCTGCTGCACGAGGGCGATCTGGGCGCGCAACCACCCGAGGTCGTAGTCGCGGACGTCGACGCCGTCGAGCAGGACCCGGCCCGAGGTGACGTCGTAGAGCCGTGGCAGCAGTGCGGCGATCGTCGACTTCCCGGCACCTGTCGGACCCACGATGGCGACGACCTCACCGGGGTCGATCCGTAGGGACACCTCGTGCAGGACTGCGTCGCGCCCGGGATAGGCGAAGGCCACCGACTGAAACTCGATGGCTCCGTGCGCCCGGATCGGGGCCACGGCGCCGCTGCGGGACACGATCTGTGGTTCCTCATCGAGCAGGTCACGGAGACGCTCGAGGCTGGCCTTTCCCCGGCTCACCACGGTGGTGAGCTTGGCCAGGGACCGCATCGGGTCATAGACCGCCTTGAGGTAGGCCAGGAAGACCACGAGCAGGCCGATGGTGAGCTGACCGGAGCGGACCTGGTCGACCCCGATCAGGAGCACCAGGACCGTCCCCAGTGCGGTGACCACATCGACCAGCGGACCGAGAGTCGCCTTCAGGCTCACCGAACGCAACCCTGCAGCGAGACGGGCGGTGTTGCGCTGGTCGAACCGGTCGAGGTGGTGGTCCTCGGCACCGTAGGCCTGCATCACCCGCACGGCGGCGAAGGTCTCGGTGATGTCCGCCGCGATGTCGCTCTCCCGGCGGCGCGACGTGGCGGCGGCCCGCTTGATCCTGCTCCGGTAGTGCACGGTGAGCCCGAACAGCAACGGTGTGACCCCGAGCGCGACAACAGCGAACAGCGGGTTGATCAGCAGGCACACCACGACGATCATCGTGATCACCGTGACGCTCGGGAGGACCACCGACAGCACCGCGATGATCATGGACTCCACGTAGCCGACGTCGGCGGTCGCCTTCGTCACCAGATCGCCGGTGCGCTGCTGGTCATGGAAGCCCAACGACAGACGCTGGAGGTGCTGATAGACCTGCCGACGCAGGTCTGCGGTGACCCGCTCCCCGACGCCCTCCAGGCAGATCTCGCTGAGGTAGTCCGCGATGGCGGAGAGCACGGTGAGGGTGACCATCGCGGTCAGCGCTACCAGGAACAGGCGACCGGTGTCCGTGCGGATCCCGTCGGGGAGGAACGCCAGAATCGCCTCGGAGCTGTGATGCGCCGTCTTCTGCTTCACGACGTCGTCGATGATGACCTTCAACGGCCACGGAGCAGCGACCTGGAACAGGGCCATCAGCACCACGAGCATCGCCCCGGCCGTGAGCCGGCCCTTGTAGGGCCACCACGCCGATCGGAAGACTCGCAGGCCTCGGAGCACCGCACGCCCTTCCGACAGCCCGGCGGTTCACCGGGGACTGATCACGTCATCGGTAGATGAACAACAGGGGTTACGGGTGCGGCGAGCAAATCTCGCGACTAGGCCGTTCAGGTGAGACGCTGCCCGAGTCTAGAACGGGTCCGGCAGGCCCGGTGCCGGACCCAACCGCCTGCCGCGTCAGGGCCGATACCGCCGTCGAGCCGGATATCCTTCCCGTGCAACCCGCTGAACTACACCGTGCGCCCTGCCGATAGACATCAGGTTGGAGTCGGCTATGACCTGAGGAGGAGCCCCGTGGGAACGCCGCGAGGAGCCTCGCCCCTGCGCCGCCCATCGCGAGCAGCCGGGAAAGACGACGACCTCGAGGCTTGGGTCAACGCAGCGCGCGCCGGTGACACCGACGCCTTCGGGTGGATCTGGGTAGCACTGTCCCCTCGGGTCGCCGGCTACCTCCGAGCTCGCGGCGTCTCCAGCGTGGACGACATCACGAGCGAAGTCTTCCTCGCCGCATTCGGCTCCCTGGCAAGATTCACCGGAAACGCTGCCGATTTTCGCTCCTGGTTGTTCACCATCGCCCACCACAAGTCCGTCGACGATCGTCGCCGCCGCCGCACCGACGACACCGAATACACCCCCGAGAACGACACCCGAGCCTCGGTCAGCGCGGAGAGCACCGTCCTGGACGCTGGCATCGACCCGACCATCCGCGCGCTCCTCGCCGAGCTCACCGACGACCAACGCGAAGTCCTGCTCCTGCGCACCCTCGCCGACATGTCGATCACCGATGTCGCCAAGGCCACCGGACGGACCACCGGTGCAGTCAAACAGCTCTACCACCGGGCCATCGCCACCTCCCGAAGGGCCGCGACCATCACGACGCTGGCCCCACACAGCAATCGGACCGACGGACGCGGCGCTACGCCACCCGCCACAGGTTCGGGCCAAGGCGTAACCCCAACGGTCCTCTCCACGATGACGGAGCTGTGATGGTCAACTCGGCTCGCAACGACGCCCAGACCCTGCTCAGAGAGTGGGCCGACCAGGAGCGTCCACAACCCTCTGACTCCCTCCACCAACTCATGGGACCCCTCCGGCGCACACCCCGTACCGCTACGAGCCTTCGCGCCATCCCGATCGCCGCACGGGTCGGACTCGGCCTCAAAGTTCTCCTCGCCACCGGAGCCCTAGCAATCAGCAGTGCGGCCGCTATGGGCGTCACTCACCTCGTGACCGACGACCCGAACGGCCGTCACCCGCTTCGCACGCCCGCTTCCGCATCCACCCAGACCCCCCCCGGCCTCACTGGCCCCCATCCCACTCAGAAGCCGACGACGACCGCCCGACCGCCCGCTCACAGCGGATCTAGCCCCGAGGCTAGGGATGACCCATCGCCCACAGGAATCGTGGACGATCCCTCCTCGCTCGATCCCGCGGTAGAACCCACGAAGGTCACCGAAGCGCCTGGGACCGACCCGGCCCCAGCAGACGAGCCCGCAGGCACTCGCCCAACGGAACCAGCCGCGCCTACGACCAGCGTTGAGCAGAGTCCCGACGAGTCAGCCTCAAGCGCAGGCACCAACAACGCGACAGACCAACTAGGTGACTAGAGCAAAGCCCCGGAACAGCAGTGGTCACGTCCGGCAAGCGTGACCGTGCCAAGCGGTCCCCGATGAGAATCCCGAGCCAGGCCCACGGGACCAACGAGGGATGAACGGCAGAGTTCCCGCCAGTGCACTGGAAGAAGATCTGGTGCACGCTGCTGAGTTGTGAACGTCCACCGGGGCGGGTCGAGGTGTCGAGGGCACCGGTCGACCTGCCCGACGCGGCCCGGCCGATCGCGCGCTGATCAAGAGCCGCCGGGGAGTCGGGAGTGTTCACAGAAATGGTCGTCGACTCCCTCTGCGGCCGTTCCATGGTCGGTTCTGGCGAGGACGAGAGCAGTCGAAGCACCGGCGCGGTGCACGCGAACGCCTTAGGGTGACGACGCTTGCCGTGACGCGATGTCATCGGCTCTGACCTGGGACAACACCGCGGCCCGGTCCGCCCGTGCTGCCATCGGCACGGACCGTGAGCGCAGACGAAAGGGTTCCATGGCGACGACGCTCGAGGCCCGTTCCGCCCTCGTACGCAGGGGGCGCATCTCCGAGCGCACGGTGCTGCTCGTCGCATCCTTCGGCGCGTTCCTGGCCTTCCTCGACGCGACGATCGTCAACGTCGCCTTCCCCAACATCCGGGCGTCGTTCCCCGGCTCCTCGATCTCAGACCTGTCGTGGATCCTCAACGCCTACAGCATCACGTTCGCCGCGTTCCTCGTCGTGTCCGGCCGCCTCGCCGATCTTCTTGGCCGACGCTGGGCGTTCACGACCGGCGTGCTGGTCTTCACGATCGCCTCCGCCCTCTGCGCCCTCTCCGGCTCGGTCGGGATCCTCGTTGTTGCGCGCGTCGTGCAGGCACTGGGAGCCGCGATCCTCGTTCCGGCTTCCCTCGCTCTCGTCGTCGAGGCGTTCCCCCTCGTACGCCGATCCCACGCCGTCGGTCTGTGGGGCGCGTCCGCGGCGCTCGCGTCGGGGCTCGGCCCACCCATCGGCGGCGCACTCGTCGAGGCGGGCGGCTGGCGCTGGGCGTTCCTCGTCAACATCCCCTTCGGTGTCGCCGCCCTCTGGGCCGGGCGCAGACTCCTCGTCGAGAGCCGCGCACCGGGACGTCGACGGATGCCCGACCTCGTCGGTGCCGGACTGTCGGCCGGCATGCTCGGGCTCCTCACCCTCGGCCTGGTCAAGGGCGGGGACTGGGGATGGATCAGCCCGCAGGTGGTGGCCTGCTTCGTGGGCGCCGCGGTCGCGCTCGTGCTCTTCGTGCTGAGCTCGCGTCGGCACCCGGCACCGCTGCTCGACCCGACGCTGCTGCGCATCCGGTCCTTCGCAGTCGGCAACGTCGCGACGATCGTCGCGGGTGCCGGCTTCTATGCCTACCTGCTCTGCAACATCCTGTGGCTGCAATACGTCTGGGGCTACAGCATCCTGGCGTCCGGCCTCGCGGTCGTCCCCGGCGCGCTCGTCGCGGCCGTCCTTGCCGCGGTGCTCGGGCCGGTCGCGCAGAAGCGCGGCTATCGGCTCGTGATCATCCCCGGCGCGGTCATCTGGGCGCTGGCCTATGTCTGGTATGCCACGAAGGTCCAGGTCACGCCGGACTTCCTCGGAACCTGGCTGCCCGGTCAGCTCCTCAGCGGCATCGGTGTCGGCGCCACGCTCCCGGTGCTGGGGAGCGCGGCGCTGGCGGCAGTGCCCGGGGGGCGGTTCGCCACGGCGTCGGCGGTCAACTCGAGTGCGCGTCAGATCGGTGCGGTGCTCGGCATCGCGATCCTCGTCATCATCGTGGGCGCACCCACTGCGCAGGCTCCAGCCGGCATCGTCGACGCGCTGCGCCACGGCTGGGTCTTCTCCGCACTCTGCTTCGCGGTCACCGCGGTCATTGCTCTCTTCCTCGGCCGGGTGACGGTCGATCTGCGCGTCGAGGACGGTCTCGATGACAGTGCACCGGCGAGTGTCCTCCTCCCCCACAAAGTCTCGGCCGCTGCAGCGACGACCTTCTCCGCCGCGCCGCTGCTCTCGCGGCTGCCCGAGAGCGCCCGACTCCGCCTCGAGGCGGGGGCCACGCCTGTCACTGTGCAGGCCGGGGACTTCCTGTTCCACGAGGGGGATGTGGCCGACGACCTCTACGTCGTGACCGCCGGGCGCCTCGACGTGATCGCCGGTGGCACCGTCGTGCGCCAGCTCGGAGCCGGGGCGGTGCTCGGCGAGCTGTCGCTGCTCACCGGGGGCAACCGCTCAGCATCGGTCAGGGCGCGCCGCGACAGCGCGCTGCTCCAGGTCACGCATGCAGCCTTCGAGGCTGCTCTGGCCGCCGATCCGACCGCGCAGTCGGCACTCACGGTCGTGCTCGCCGAGCAGCTGCGCGATGCTCACCATGCCTCCACCGACGGTGCCCGCACGCCGCAGCCGAGGGTGATCGCGGTGGTCGCGCTCGGCCCTGGTGCTCCGGCGCACGAGGTCGCCGACGAGCTCGCCACCGAGCTCAGTCGCAGCCTCACCGTCGCGCTCCCGGGCACGATCGGACCTGACGGGCTCGAGCGTGCTGAGCGCGACAACGACCGGGTGGTGCTCGTCGCCGACGAGGCCGGCGACGAATGGTGGGAGCGCTGCGTACGCCAGGCCGACCACCTCGTCGTCGTCGCACGCGCCGACCAGGCGCCCCTTGATGCTCCTCCGCTCGGGCGCACCGACAGCGACCTCGTGCTCGTCGGACCGTCGCGGACGACCGGCGCGATCGTGCGCTCGTGGTCCGACGGGATCGACCCGTATCAGGTCACGGTCAGCGACGGCCTCGACCTGCGCGCCGCGCTGCGTCCGCTCGGTGCGCGTCTCGCCGGCCGGTCTGTCGGGCTGGTGCTCGCCGGTGGCGGCGCTCGTGCGTTCGCGCACATAGGTATCCTCGCCGAGCTCGCTGACGCCGGCATCGTCGTCGACCGCGTCGCAGGCTCGAGTCAGGGCTCGATCATCGCGGCACTGCACGCGTCGGGTATGGATCCCGACGAGATCGAGGCGGCCTGCTATCAGGAGTTCGTGCGCGGTCGTCCGTTCCACGACTACACGTTCCCGATGGTGTCGGTGGCCAAGGGTCGGCGCACCGAGCGCCTGTTCCGCCGCCACTTCGGCACCGTGCACATCGAGGAGCTGCCGCGACAGTTCCGCTGTGTGAGCACCGACCTGCAGTCGCGTACGTCGTATGCACATCGACGTGGCGATCTCGTCGACGCCGTGATGGCCTCGATCGCACTGCCCGTGCTGTTCCCACCGCGACGCGACGGCGAGCGGCTGCTCGCCGATGGCGGCATCCTCGACAACCTGCCGGTCAGCCTTCTCACCGAGCGGGACGAGGGCCCGATCGTCGCGGTCAACATCGGCATGGGCGCGGGTGTGGCACCGACGGCGCCGGCACCCGACGCGACGCCGAGACCGCCTCGGCCCGTGCGGATTCCGGCGCTCGGCGAGACCCTGATGCGCACCATCTTCATCGGCAGCGGAGGGGCGACCGACGCCGCGCTCGCCGTGGGTGCCGTCGTGGTCACACCGTCCTCGCGCGGTGTCGGGCTGCTCGAGTTCCACCAGCTCGATCGGATGGTCGAGTCCGGTCGAGCCGCTGGTCGAGCTCTGCTCGACGAGGCCGGCCACCTCCTGCACTGACCCAGTGCAACGCCGACCTGGGTGGCGTGGCGATCAACCGGCACCGGTGACCGCGGCGACATCGAGGTCAGCGGTGGAGTTCTCCGAGGCGACGTACGTCGATCTCGTCGCCCTGACGTGCCACGTGCACGGTCACGTCGTCGGCGTAGGTCGCGGCGATCGCGTCGAGCGCGTCGTCGGTGCGCGCCGGACCGTGGTGGAACAGCACGAGGGTGCGCACGCCGCACTCACGGGCCAGCGCGACAGCGTCCTCGACGGTCGAGTGGGCGTAGGCGTCGGCCCACTGTCGTTCGCTCTCCACGAACTGGGCGTCGTGCAGCAGCACATCCACGTCGTGGATGAGGTCGCGCACCTCGTCACCGACACCGGCCGAGATCACATGGTCGGGGATGTAGGCCGCGGAGCCGGTCTCGTCACTGATGCGATAGCCGAACGTGCGACCGCCCTTGTGCTTCACCTCGGTCGCGCGGATCCGAAAGTCCTCGACCGTGTGATACCCGGCGTCGATCGCCCGGAAGCTCCATGCCCCTTCCAGCCCCTCGGGCGTGATCGGAAAGTTCGGCGGTGCCATCGACGCAGCGAGCAGGTCGCGTCCGCTGCGGCCGTTCTGCGCGGGAACGTACAACGACACCTCGGCGTCGGGACGGTCACCTGCGGCGAAGAACGGCAGGCCCTGCACGTGGTCCCAGTGCAGGTGGCTCACCAGGATGCTGCCGCGGAACGCGGCTCCCCCGAGCTGTGCGCTGAGCTCACGCAGGCCGGTGCCCGCATCGAGCACCAGGGTCGGGCGCTCGCCTCCGTCGGGCACGACAGCGACGCACGAGGTGTGCCCGCCGTAACGCACGAAGTCGGGGCCGGGCGCAGGAGTCGACCCTCGGACACCGAGCAGCATGAGGCGCACCGGCGCAGCCTAGGGACACCCGGCCCGACGTACCCCCAGAACACCCGATTCCCACACCCTCGAGCCTCCGCCGCGGTCATCCGGCGAGGACCAGGGATCGTGCTGGTGCTGCGCGACGGACGGCAGTTCGCCGTAACCGTCGACGACGCTGTCAACGGAGCCAAGCACACCTCCGCCGCCCTCTTCGGCGCCGGCCGCACCTGACATCCATCACTCGCATCGACCACGCTTCGAAAGAGCGTCACCCTCAGGTGCGGGCGGTCTGTCGAGACTTCAGGCCCGAGACGCTCAGGAGTAGGTGGCGACGACGGCGAGGTGATCGCTGCGGGGGATGGTGACGGCGACCCAGACGGTGGCGCGCTGCGCCAGGTCGCGGGCCACCACGTGGTCGATCGCGACGACGGGACGTGCGCCGCGGTTGGCGGGGAAGGTCGCAACATTGCCCGCCCCGGCCTGGTCGGCCGCGTCGCGGAAGCCGTCGGACTCGAGGTCGCGGAACGGCGCCTGGTCGCGGGTGGCGTTGAAGTCGCCGGCGACCACCACCGGTCCGGGGATCGCGGCGAGGGCGGCACGCAGCACGGAGTAGTCCTCGTCGCGCCCGCTGTGGTCATAGGGCCCAGGGGCCAGCGGGTGCACGGCCACCACTGTGACGACCTTCCCGGTCGGATCCCTCAGCTGGCCCGCGACCGCGTGGGCGGCGAGTCCGGAGATCTCCCGCGTGTTCTGCAGCGGGAGCCGCGACCAGAGACCGGTGCCTGAGAACGACGGGTCCGGGCGCGCGATCGAATACGGCAGCAGGTCGTCGAGCCCGGCGTCGTGCAGCCGGCGTACGGCGTCGGGCGTCAGCTCCTCGAGCGCGAGGACATCGACGCGCTGTGACCGTACGAGGTCGACGACAGCCTGCGCGTCACCACTGCCGAACTTGAGGTTGGAGGCGGCCACCCGAAGCACGGGCGTGCCGGGGTCACCCGGGTCGGCGACGTACAGCGGAAGTTGCCAGGCGACGTTGACGACGGCGAGAACTGCCGCCACGACGATGACCGTGCGGTTGCGGGAGACGAACGCGACCAGAAGCGTGACGACCGCCGCCACCGTGACGAACGGCATGAGCGCTGTCGCGATGGCGAGCACGCCGGGTTCGGCACCGAGCGCCCGGGCGATGGTCGGCAACGCGACGCCGACGCACAGCAGGGCCGCGAACGTCGAGAGCACCGGATGACGCCGACGTGCGCGCGGTGCGGCGTCGGGCTCGATGATGCTCAACGTCGCTGCCCCGTTGCCGATCCAGTCGCAGCCGGCTCGCTCACCCGGTCGACAGCATGACGAGCTCGGAGACGGTCAGTGCGCGCGCTCACGCGCTCGGCAGCGCCGCCGCGACGAGCTCGGCGATCTGCACGGCGTTGAGCGCCGCACCCTTGCGCAGGTTGTCGTTGCTCACGAACAGTGCGAGTCCGGTGCCGTCGGGAGCGCCGGGGTCCTGCCGGATACGGCCGACGTAGGACGGATCCGTACCGGCCGCCTGCAGCGGCGTCGGCACGTCGGTGACCTCGACACCAGGCGCCGACTCGAGCAGCTCGAGCGCGCGCGAGACCGACAGCGGTCGGTCGAACTCCGCGTTGATCGAGAGCGAGTGGCCCGTGAACACGGGCACGCGCACACAGGTGCCGCTCACGAGCAGGTCGGGGAGGCCGAGGATCTTGCGGCTCTCGTTGCGGAGCTTCTGCTCCTCGTCGGTCTCGAAGGAGCCGTCCTCGACGATGTTCCCGGCGAGCGGGATCACGTCGAAAGCGATGGGGCGCACGTACTTCTTGGGTTCCGGGAGGTCGACCGACGCACCGTCGTGCACGAGGCCGAGGATGTCCTGCTCGACCGCGGCACGCACCTGGGACTCGAGCTCCTCGGCGCCGGCGAGGCCGCTGCCCGACACTGCCTGATAGCTGCTCACGACGAGGCGGCGCAGGCCGGCCTCCGCGTGCAGCGGCCGGAGCACCGGCATCGCGGCCATCGTCGTGCAGTTGGGATTGGCGATGATCCCCTTGCGTACGTCGGCAAGTGCCTCGGGGTTGACCTCGCTCACCACGAGCGGTACATCCGGATCCATGCGCCAGGCCGAGCTGTTGTCGATGACGATGGCGCCCGCGGCGGCGTACTTCGGGGCCAGCGCCTTCGACGTCGCACCACCCGCGGAGAACAGCGCGATGTCGATGCCGGTGAGGTCAGCTGTCGCTGCGTCCTCGACCACGATGTCGGTGCCGCGCCAGGGCAGCGTGGTGCCGGCGGAGCGCGCCGAGGCGAGGAAGCGCACGGTGTCGAGCGGGAAGTCGCGCTCGTCGAGGAGCCGGCGCATGACCGCACCGACCTGACCCGTGGCACCGACGACAGCGACCGTGACCTTGCGACCCATCACTCACTCCTCATGCGTGCAGAACCCCACGGTAACCCGCTGCTCAGACTGATCGTGTGGTGGTTTCCCGCCCCGGGAAACAGCCACACGATCAGTCTGAGCGGGAGGGTCGGGCTGGCTAGCGGCCGGTGCCGCCGTAGATGACGGCCTCGCCGTCGGCGTCGAGGCCGAAGGCGGTGTGCACGGCTTGTACGGCGGTTGCGGCGGACTCGGTGCGAGTGACGACCGAGATGCGGATCTCCGAGGTGGAGATCATCTCGACGTTGACGCCGGCGTCGGACAGCGCCCGGAAGAAGGTCGCGGACACACCCGGGTGCGAACGCATGCCGGCACCGACGAGCGAGACCTTGGCGATGTCGTCGTCGTAGCGGAGGTCCTCGAACTCGATCTCGTGCTTGACCTTCTCCAGCGCCGCGAGCGCCTTCTGGCCATCCGCCTGCGGGCAGGTGAACGTGACGTCGGTGCGACCGGTGGCTGCGGCGGAGACGTTCTGCACGATCATGTCGAGGTTGACCTCGGCGTCGGCGACCGCGCGGAAGATGCCGGCTGCCATTCCGGGCTTGTCGGGCACCCCGACGACCGTGATCTTCGCGTCGCCCATGTCGTGCGCGACTCCGGCGATGATCGGCTGCTCCACAGCGTCCCCTTGGGCTCGTGAGATGTCGGAGACCACGAACGTGCCCGTCTTCGAGGAGAACGACGAACGCACGTGGATCGGGAGGTCGAAGCGGCGGGCGTACTCCACGCACCGCAGGTGCAGCACCTTGGCGCCGTTGGCGGCGAGCTCGAGCATCTCCTCGTAGGTGATGTACGGGACCTGCCGCGCCTTCGGCGCGATGCGCGGGTCGGCGGTGAAGATGCCGTCGACGTCGGTGTAGATCTCGCAGACATCGGCGCCGAGGGCGGCGGCGAGGGCGACGGCGGTGGTGTCGGATCCCCCGCGGCCGAGTGTCGTGATGTCCTTGGTGTCCTGCGCGACGCCCTGGAAGCCCGCGACGATCGGCACGGCGCCGTCGGCGATCGCAGCCTGGATGCGCCCGGGGGTGACGTCGATGATGCGCGCGCGACCGTGCGCGGAGTCGGTGATGAGCCCGGCCTGCGACCCGGTGTAGGACCGGGCCTCGATCCCGAGGTCGTGGATCGCCATCGCGAGCACGGCCATCGAGATCCGCTCGCCGGCGGTGAGCAGCATGTCGAGCTCACGGGCGGCGGGGTTGGGGCTGACCTGCTCGGCGAGGGCGATGAGGTCGTCGGTGGTGTCGCCCATGGCGGACACGATCACGACGACGTCGTGGCCGGCGCGCTTGGTCTCGACGATGCGCGCGGCGACGCGCTTGACGCTCGCTGCGTCAGCGACGGAGGAACCGCCGTACTTCTGGACCACGAGTCCCACTGCGGGAGCCGCCTCACTGGTTGACCTGGCTGATCGGGTGCGACCGTCCACGCTGACAGGGCGCGCTCATCCTACGGGAGCAGATATCGCCTCTCACCCGCGTCCGCATGGTGGGATCCCCGAATCACGCCAGGTCTGGGGGTGGGGGGTCTGGGGGTGGGGGGTCAGGGGAAGGCGGCGGCGATGGTGGGCCAGGGGGCGGTCGGGGTGGTGGCTCCCTCGATGTCGAGGATGCGTACGACCCGGCCCGCAGGCACGAGCAGCTCGCGATAGAAGGTGCCCTCGAGCGTGTCGGTCTGCACGGTGACGAACGCGCCGGGCACCGGAGGCTGCCCGACGGTCACAGCCGTCGTCGCGCCCGCGCCTGCGACGCAGGCAGTGAGCGCCTTCTCGTACGCCGTGACGAACGCGGTCGCGGCAGCGGGCGTGCCGTAGTCGAGGGCGAGGCCCACCGCGTGCTTGCCGCTCGTGTGCCGATAGTCGGCCTCGAGCGCGTGCAGCGGCACGGGCAGCGGAGTCGCGTAGGTCGCGTCGAGGCATCCGAACGGCAGCATCGCGTCGGTCACGTCGCGCACGTTGCGTGCGACCACAGGCGTGCCGTTGCCGGTGTAGCCGTCCTCAGCGCTTCCCGAGTCGATGTACGCCGTCCACCCTCGGCCGAGCGCTGACGCCTTCGGCAGGGTCGCCGCACCCAACGGTCCGCTGCTCGTCGCCGGAGTCGCCGTGCGGTCATACGGCGAGGCGGACACCGACAATGACGCAGCGGGCGACCCAGCCGCTGCGTTCGTCGCCGAGGCGGCGGACGTCGTCGGGTCACCGGCGCTCGGACTGGACGCGCCGCCGCACGCGGCGAGCATGAGCGCAGCGGTCACGACCAGGGCGACGGGCGCGACGCGTGTCGTCATCGACGTCATGAGCGTCACCCGCCGTTCTGGCTGAAGTGCTGGTAGTCGTGGTGTGCCCATCGTGCACCCCAGGCCCAGCGCTGGGCGACGAACGCCTTCGCGACCACGGAGCCGGGATAGATGACCCCGGGATCGTGCAGGTGGTTGCGGCGGTAGACGTAGTAGCGGTGGGCGGCTGCGACCGGATAGATCCGGCTGATGGTGGCGTAGGGGTTCTCGAAGGTGTTGACGTCGATCGCGTTGCCGTAGGAGTGCTGGCTGACCCTCTTGGGGTTGCCCGTCACCTTGCGGCAGTTGAACGCGGAGGTGGCGCCGGCGTCCATGGCGCGCACATCAGAGGCTGCTGGGCTGTAGCGGCCGTTGGAGTAGAAGGCGTCGCTCGGGATGATCCGCTTGAACGGGAATCTCGCGGCGAACGCCGCCGATAACACCGCTTGGACAGCGGGCACCGCGCGGGCGACGAGGATGATGTCGCCCCGGCGGATCACGCCGGAGTAGTCGTAGTAGTTGACCGACAGCCGGCGCAGCGCAGCCGGCGCGACCGGGCACCCGCCGCGGTAGGACCACGGCACCTCGGTGCGGGCCAGCGGGCCCGACACAGCAGCATCGACGACGGCAGCGATGGTCAGGGGTGTGGCAGCGGACTGCGCCAGGGAGCCGTCGGCCCACTGCGCGACAGCCCGCAGCGCCACGCGACCGGGAGCCGTCGGGGTCCACCGCACGCCGAAGGCGCCGCTCGAGTTGGGGACGGGGGTGCCGATGGTCGTCCACACCACACCGATGCGGACCTGCACGCTCACCGTGGGGACGACACCGTCGACGGGGGTGACCGCACCGGTGAGCGTCACCCTGTGCAGGACCGGGACGGACGCCGGCACGGCGAGGTCGATCGTGTGACCCGGCGTGGACGAGAGCGTCGTGACGGTGACTCGTGCTGTCGCGGTTGCCCCGGAGGCGGCGTGGACGGTGTAGTCGAAAACGTCGTCACCTGACCAGCCGAGAACCGGCGAGTAGGTGATCGCACGGCCGGAGTCGACGATGTCGGCCGTGCCGTGCGCCGGCGCCATCACGGCGGCCACGGTGAGGCGGCCGGAGTAGGGGTCGCTGTCGTTGTCGAGCACCGCGATCTGAACGGAGGCGCCGGGCGCCACCGTCGCGACGTCGTCGACGGCCAGCGGCGGGTCGGGCAGCACCGTCACGGTGACCGTCGCCTGGGCCGTCAGCCCCGAAGCGTCGGTGACCGAATAGCGGAAGGCATCGACGCCGAACCACCCGGTGTCGAGGGTGACGGTGAACGCCGGGCGGGTCTCGTCGCCCGCCGTCACCGTCGTGAGCGCGACCGTGCCGTGCTGGGGCTCACCCCCGGTGACGACCGCGAGGGTGGCCGGCCCGACCAGGGTGTCGTCGGCGAGCACGTCGACCGTGACAGCAGTGGTGTCCTGCGCGGCGGAGACCGCGTCGTCGAGGGCGACCGGGCCTGGTGCTGCAGCGGCGTACGCCGGTCCGGAGAGGGCGGCCACGCACACAGCGGTGGCGAGCGCCACGGCGACACGTGCTGCTCTCATCTGTCCGACCACCTCACTGCTCATACCGGTGCGGGTCCGGCGATGACACCGCCCTGCTGGGCGTCGGCACCGCGTCGCTCGCGCAGGCAGCCGCCTGGGTGGCTGCTGCTGTGCTCATCGACCGTCTCAGGCTGCAGTTGAACGTCGAGGCCGCCCTCCGGTGCCCCGACTACCCCGGCGCGTCGCGGGCAAACCTCAGGCGGGGTCGGCCGCGTCGACGTCGATGGGGACCTCGAGGCGCACGTGGGCCATGAGGGACTGGATCGCGCGTACGGCAGCGGACGCCCCCTGGCCCCAGCTGTTGAGGTAGGAGAACTGCCACCACCACAGCGCTTCGAGCGAGCGCCCGGCGGTGTGGTGGGCGAGGCCGTGCAGCAGGTCGGCGACGATGTCGGCGAGGTCGTCGGACAGTCGCGCGGTCACGACCTCGGGGCCGGAGTACGGGTCGAAGACCTCGGCATACTCGTCGGCCGGGCCGAGGAGGTCGCGCAGGGCGTCACGCAGGCGGTCGACCGCCGGCTCAGCGCCGGCGTCGGGCTCGAACCGCTCGTGCGGCACCACATCGACGATCGCGCCGAGGGGGGCGCCGGACGCCAGGAGGCCGGAGAGCTCGAGGAGCAGGATCGCGATCGACCCGTCGGGCTCGTTGGCCGCAGCGACCGCCTCGACCACGTTGATGAACTGGGCGGCCGCAGCAGCCATGTCGTCGGCGATGTCCGCGAGGTCGGCGGGTGCGATCTCGGCGAGGTCGCCCTCGGACGGATGCGTCGTGTCGGTCATGGGCACAGCGTGTCAGACGTCGAGGCGTCGACGTCCCTCGAACGCGCGCCCGAGGGTGATCTCGTCGGCGTACTCGAGGTCGCCACCGACCGGCAGGCCGCTCGCGAGGCGCGTCACGGCCAGGCCCATCGGCTTGATGAGACGGGCGAGATAGGTCGCGGTGGCCTCGCCCTCGAGGTTGGGGTCGGTGGCGATGATGAGCTCGGTGATGGTGCCGTCGGCGAGACGGACCATCAGCTCCTTGACCCTGAGGTCGTCCGGGCCGATGCCCTCGATCGGGCTGATCGCACCGCCGAGCACGTGATAGCGACCGCGATACTCCCGGGTGCGCTCGACGGCCTGGACGTCCTTGGACTCCTCGACCACGCAGATGATCGTCGGGTCACGGCGCGGGTCGCGACAGATCCGGCACTCGGTCTCCTCCGCGACGTTGCCGCAGATGATGCAGAAGCGCACCTTCTCCTTCACCTCGAGCAGGACCTGCGCGAGACGGCGTACGTCGACCGGATCGCTCTGCAACAGGTGGAACGCGATGCGCTGCGCGCTCTTGGGACCGACGCCGGGCAGTCGCCCGAGCTCGTCGATGAGGTCCTGGACGATCCCCTCGTACACGCGTGGTTACCGCTCTCAGCCGTTGTCGTACTCGGTCATGATCGTGCCGCCGAGCTCGCGCTGAACGAGCGCGAGACCCGACAGGTCGCCATCGGCGTCCGGGTCGTCGACACTCACGACATCGTCGACAGGAGCGACCGTGGTCGCCTTCTCCTCGGCGACCATCGTGGCTGCGCGCTCACGGGCGGACGCGCCGCTCTCCGCCGGCGCCGCCACAGGGGCGGGTGCCGCGACGGGAGTCGGGGTCGGTGCCGCCGCGCGCGCCGGGTCGAGGACGAAGTCGAGCTCGACGTCGAGGCGGCACACGTCGAGCACCGCGAGCCGCAACAGCTCGAGGTGGCCCTTGTTGTTGCGGAGGTAGTCGAGCCGCGACTTGTCGGGGTGTGCCACCACCACGGTCGTGTCGGTGCGGCTCATCGGCGAGGTGCCCTCGGCCAACGTGTGGGCGACCCGGCTCGAGGACTTGAGTGCCTCGAGCACCGCCGGCCACAGCGACGCGACGGGACCGAGGTCACCGGCGACCGGCGCCGCGTCCGGCGCGGGGACGGCCGACGCCGCGGCGCTCTGCGCTGTGGGCGCATCGGGTACGGGCGCCGGGGGCGCGTCGTCGCGCGGCGTCTCGGGCTCCTGCTCGACCGGGCCCTCGCCCGTCGCGGCGGACGGCTCGGACGCGGACTCCGCGGGGGCGGACTGCTCGGACGCGGACTGCTCGGGAGCGGCGGTGGTGGGTGCGACGGTCGAGAGGCGCGGAGGCGCGGGCGGCCCTCCGGCCGACGTCTCGGCCGGAGCCACGCTCGGTGCCGGTCGGCTCAGGGCCGGCCGGACGGGAGGGCCACCCGCCACGGGCTCCCCCAGCCGCTGCTCGGCCGCGACAGCGGCGGGAGCATCCGGAGTGGGAGCGAACGGTGCCGCATGCGGCATGGGGGCGGGAGCGGACGCCGGCGCGATCGGGGCCACCTGCGGAGCGGGAGCGACGGGCGCAGCCGGCGTGCTGACCGACCGCGGGGTCGCGGCGGCCGGCGCATCACCGAGGTAGGCGACCCGGTGCTCCATGCGGTCGAGACGGGCCAGGAGACCGGACTGCGAGTCGTCGATGGCGGGGAGCAGCAGCCGGGCGCAGAGCAGCTCGAGCTGGAGCCGCGGCGCGGTGGCGCCCTTGAGCTCGGAGAGGCCGGTGCTCACCAGGTCAGCGGCTCGGGAGAGCTGGGCGAGACCGAGGCGTTCGGTCTGGGCGCGCATGGCCGCGAGCTGGGTGTCGGGAGCGTCGATGAGGCCGGCCTCGATGGCGTCGGGCACCTCCTGGAGAACGATGAGGTCGCGCAGGCGCTCGAGCAGGTCGGTGGCGAAGCGCCGCGGGTCGAGCCCGCCCTCGACCACCCGGTCGACCACCGAGAACATCGCGGCACCGTCGACGTCGGCCAGCGCCGCGATGACCTCGTCGAGCAGCGAGGCGTCGGTGAAGCCGAGCTGCGCCACGGCTTCGGTGTAGGTGAGTCCCTCGGGGCCGGTCCCGGCGACGAGCTGGCCGAGGATCGAGAGCGCGTCGCGCACGGAGCCGGCAGCGGCCCGGGCGACCAGCGCGAGCGCCTCCGGCTGGGCCGGCACGCCCTCCTGCTCCGACACCCAGGCGAGGTGCTCCTGCAGGCGCCGGGCGCTGACGAGGCGATAGGGATAGTGGTGCGTGCGCGAGCGGATGGTCGCGAGGATCTTGTCGGGCTCGGTCGTGGCGAACACGAACTTCAGGTGCGGCGGCGGCTCCTCGATGAGCTTGAGCAGCGCGTTGGCCGCATCTACCGTCAGCTGGTGGGCCTCATCGATGATGTAGACCTTGTAGCGGCTCGCGGCCGGGGCGTACATCGCCTTCTCACGGAGCTCGCGGGCGTCGTCGATGCCGCGGTGGCTCGCCGCGTCCATCTCGACCACGTCGATCGAGCCGGGACCGTTGGGAGCGAGGTCCTGACAGCTCTGGCAGTGGCCGCACGGGTCCGAGGTCGGACCCTGCTCGCAGTTGAGCGAGCGCGCCAGGATGCGCGCGGTCGAGGTCTTGCCGCAGCCACGCGGGCCGGTGAACAGATAGGCGTGGTGCGCGCGCCCGGTGTCGATGGCCCGGGCCAGCGGCACGGTGACGTGCTCCTGGCCGATGACGTCGGCGAGCCGCCCCGGGCGATAGGTGCGGTAGAGGGCCAACGACATGACCGGAACCTTAGTCGCCCCGACCGACACCGACTCCGCGGAGTCAGGCCCTCCCCGAGAGGCCCTGGTCAGCGGGGTGTCCGTGGCTGGTCCGGTGGTGCTGGCGGCTCGTGCGAGTCGTGGCGTGACCGGTGAAAATCCGGCGCATCTGGTGCGTCCCTCGGCCATCCTGGGCCGATGGGTGCAGTGCGGGTGGTGGTCGATGACGTCGATGCTGCGATCACGGCGTGGTCCGCGGCGTGCTACTCCGTGGCCGAGCGCTGGGGTCCGCCCGACTAACCGTGCCGCGGTGGCCGACCCCAGATCCGGGATGAATGTGCCCTCACGTGCGCTAGGCGCACGTGAGGCGCCCCACTGGGCGGGCGATGGCCGACATCGCGCGGCCGCTGAGCAGCGCGGGAAGGCTCGCGGACGGCAGAAGATCCGGTGGCCGGAGACGACGAGGCCGGGAGCGCACTGCGCTCCCGCCCTCGGTCGGCGGAGGATAGGGGATTCGAACCCCTGAGAGGTTTCCCCCAACACGCTTTCCAAGCGTGCGCCCTAGGCCACTAGGCGAATCCTCCGCAGGGGAGGATACGGGGGCGGAGGCCGTACGCCGAATCCGCGGGCGGCAGGCGGGTGCATCGACGCGTCGGGACGCCGTCAGACGCTCGAGCAGACCCGACGCTTCGAACCGACGCGCCCGCGGGCGCGGATCGGAGCCCGTGGGGTGTCGGCGGGGTGGGCGCCCGGAGACAAGTGACCCCCCGCGCACCCGCCAGAGCCTGCCTACCCTTGCTGCCTTCCGGCCCTGGGGGAGTTCAGCGGGGTGACGCCACACGGGGGGTCGTCAACAACTCTACGCGAGCCCCTCCTCACCGCGCCAAGAACCTCCGCACATCCACCCCAGCCCTTGAGCTACTGCCCGAATCCCCGGTTTGATCGCGGCACAACCAGGGATTCCGGCAGTAACTCGCGGGCGTGACCGCGCGGCCTGGACGGCTTCTCGTGGAGTGCCGCACGTAGACTCGCGGAGGTGATCTTCAAGGCGGTCGGCGACGGGCGTCCGTATCCGGAGCACGGCTTCGGACCCGCGGACTGGGCGACGTGCGCGCCGCGCCAGATCCGGCTGGCCGACCTGATCACCACCAAGCGCACGCTCGACCTCGAGGCGCTGCTCGACGAGCAGTCGACCTTCTACGGCGACCTGTTTGCGCACGTCGTGCAGTGGCAGAAGCAGCTCTATCTCGAGGACGGCCTGCACCGAGCACTGCGCACGGCGCTCCACGGCCGGCCCGTCCTGCACGCGCGGATTCTCGACCTCGACGACCCGGCGATCCTCGCCCGGCTGTCCACGACGTCCACGGGGGTGGCGCGACCATGAGCATGCTCTCGGGAACGGTGCTCGGACCGAGCGGCGACGGGCCTCGTAAGCGGCATCCGGTCGCGACCGGATTCATCGTGCTCCTCATGATGGGCGTGCTGTTCGCCGCGACGTTCGGCGCAGTGCGCCTGCTCAAGGGCAACGACGCGCCGAGCCCCACAGCGAGCGGCTCCTTGACACCCGGGCCGTGCGTGACGACGACCGTGCGCCCCGGCCTGGTGCTGCCCAAGCCGGGCACGGTGAAGACCAACGTCTTCAACGCAACCACCCGCGCCGGCCTGGCGCGCAAGACGGCCAACGAGCTCAGGCTGCGCGGCTTCATGATCGGTACGATCGCCAACGACCCGCTCGGCAAGTCGCTCACCTCGGTCGGCGAGGTCCGGTACGGGCCCAAGGGCAAGGACAACGCTCTGCTCATGCGCTTCTACCTACCGGGATCTGCGCTCACCCTCGACGCCCGCGCCGACGCCACGATCGACGTAGTCCTCGGCGCGAAGTACACCGTCGTCGCTCCGCAGAAGACCGTCACGGCCGCACTCGCGAAGCCGGTGCCGGTCGCGTCGGGCGACGGGTGCGCAGCACCGGGCGCCCCCGGAGCGACGGGCGCGGTCGGGGCGACCGGCAGCACCGGACCTTCGGGCGCACGCGGCGCGGTGTCACCGACACCTCCTGCATCACCCGCGAAGTCCTGACTGATCCTGTCCCCACGTGGTCCGTCTGACCGCGGGGGCACTCGGCACGTCGGTCGGTCGGTCGGACGGATCATCGAGGTCGGCCGGCGCGGCTGGACTCAGGAGACGGGGATCCAGACTAGGCGGAAGTCGCGCACCACGACGTCGGCCTTCTCCAGCGGCACCACCTTGCTGGTGACGTTCTCCGCCTTGGCCCTCCAGGCGGTGTCGAGCTCGATCACGTCCTGGTTGAGCTCGGCCTCGAGAGTGGTGAAGGCTTGGGACTGCGCCGTCGCTTTCTGTTGCGCTGCACCGACTTTTGCGCTCGCTGCAGACTGACGACGCGCGTCCGCCGCCATCGAGGAACGGCTCCGCCGGCCGCCGAGCAGACTGCCGAGCACACTGATCGACGTCGCGGCGAGACCGAAGTTCGAGTCGTACTCCATCTGCAGCGACTGCGCGTTGATCTGCGCATCGCTGACCTTCTGCCGTGCGGTGGCGAGCTTCGCCTCGTACTTCGTACGAAGCACGGCCATCGCCTTGTCGGCGGCGCCGTCGGTCAGGGTGTGACAGCGCGCGATGAAGTCCTCGCGGGTCTCGCCGGGACGACCCGTAGCCTTGAGGTCGGTGTTGACGAAGATCTCGGTGCTCTTCGAGCGGACGACCTCCTCGACGAGCGCCTTCTGCATCGCCGTCCAGTAGGTCTTCGACTTCGCCTCTGCAGGGACGAGTCCGTAGACCGCGCCGAACGGCGCAGTGGCGGCGAGGTCGCGGTCGTCATAGTCGACCGCGACGAAGGCACGCGGGTCAGGGACCTGCACGAGAGGCATGAGCACCGCTTCGTACTCCTGCTGGGCGACCACGTCGGTGCCCTCGTCGAAGGTGAGGTCGATGCGAGCGACCGCGGCGGCGCGCAGGTGCTGACCACCGGGCACGCCGCCGACGCTCGCGAGCCACGGTGCTGCGGGATCGACGAAGGTGATGGGGATGCCCGGTGCGATGGCGGGCATCACGGGTGTCTCGTCGTCGCCCGCCACCGCCGCTGGACCGGTCGGCAGAGCGGTGGTCACAGGTGCTGCCGGCGGAGGGAATCCGAGCCCGGGGGCGGCCGGGTCGACCGTCGCAGCGGGGGTGGGTGCCGCGGGCGCAGGAGCGGATGCTGCGGCCGGACTACGCCCGGACGCGACACCGGACCGCAGCGCCTGGGTGATCTGAGCGCGGTCGAGCGGGCCGCGCAGATAGCTCATAGCCCAACGGGTCGTGAGGATCTCGGGCGTCGGGCTGCCAGCCTTGCGAATCACGAACTGTCGCTTGCCCAGGTTGCCGATCATCGTGCTGACCTGGGCGACGTCGACATTGCCCGCCGCGCTCGAGAGGCCGTCGACGAGCCGGTTCTTGTCCTGCTCGGTCTGCAGTCGACCGACGAGCCAGGTGCCAGCGTTCGACAGTGCTTTGTAGTCGACGTCGACGGGGTTCTGGGTCGAGAGCACGACACCGAGGCCGAATGCACGCGCCTGCTTGAGCAGCAGCATGATCGGTCGCTTTGTCGGCGGGTTGGCGGTCGGCGGGAGGTAGCCCGCGACCTCGTCCATGTAGAGAAGGGCGCGGAGGTCTGACGTGCCGCTCTGGGCGCGCATCCAGGTCACGAGCTTCGAGAGCACGAGCGCTGTCACCGACTGGCGCTGCTCGTCGTCGAGGTGCGCGGTGGTGATGATCGCGCAGCGCGGCTCGCCGTCCTCGGTGAAGAGCATCTTCTGGATGTCGATGGGGTCACCGGTGAGCCAGGTGGAGAACGACGGCGAGGCCAGCAAACCGTTGAGCTTCATGGCAAATGCCATGCGATCACCCGGCGGGAAGAACACGTCGAGCTCGAGCACGCCGAGCTTGCGCATCGGTGGCTGCTGCACCTGCGCGAGCAGCGTGGACAGGTCGAGGTTCTGCCCCTGCGACCAGGCGTTCTGGATGAGGTTGGCCATGAGGATGTGCTCGCGCGACGACAGTGGGTCGCCGGTGATGCCGAGCATCCCGAGGACGCTGGTGACGTAGCCGTCGATCTCGTCGCTCATCACCTCGGGATCGGTGTCGGCCGGAGGTGCGTCGAGTGATCCCACGATGTTGATCGGACGTCCCGCGCTCGAGCCCGGCGTGTAGATGGTGAAGTCGACCTTCTGACGCAGGGCGGCGAGGCGGTCGGCCGTGATCCCCCAGCCCGCGAGGCCGTCCTTCCAGGTGGTCGCCTGGGC
This sequence comes from Candidatus Nanopelagicales bacterium, assembly GCA_025351185.1. Lineage (GTDB taxonomy): Bacteria > Actinomycetota > Actinomycetes > S36-B12 > CAIYMF01 > Longivirga. Next base: position 1,026 of record JANXWJ010000106.1, on the reverse strand, counting down.
GTCGGCGAAGGCGTCGAGGTCGAGCCCCGCCTTCTGCGCGTCGCTCTCGTTGACCCACGGCCGGAACTCGCTGCCGACGAGCTCGGGAAAGATGAGGCAGAGGTTGGTGAGATCGCCCTTGGGGTCGATGAGCAGGGCGGGTACGCCGCTGGTCAGCGCCTCTTCGATGAGCACGACGCCGAGCCCCGTCTTGCCCGACCCCGTCATGCCGACGATGACGGCGTGCGTGGTCAGGTCGGATGCGTTGATCGACGTCGTAGCGTCGTCGGTCCAACGGGAACCGGTCGCAGGGTCGATGCGACCACCGAGGAGCAGATCAGCCATGGGCCGACTGTAGAGGGGCCGGTGTGGCGGCGTACGACCGCGACCAGCGTTCGTCATCGTCCGGAGCCGCCGGTCGAGCGCGCGACTGGCGCCGGAGACGTCGTAGAGCGGCAGGGCGGCGAGCCACGGCGCGCCTTCGGCGCGGGCGGGCTCGGGGACTGCAGTCGCTCCTCCCACATCCGGCGGCCAGCGCCATCGGTGGCCGTGGGAGCCGTCGTGGCGCGGCACCTACGGCGCGACGGGCTCCTCTCTGCATGAGCGCGCCGCCGCAAGAACGGGCGAAGGGCGCCCCTCTGGGGCGCCCTTCGGTCGGCTGGCGGTGGCGGTGGGATTTGAACCCACGGAGAGTCTCCCCTCACACGCTTTCGAGGCGTGCTCCTTCGGCCGCTCGGACACGCCACCGCCGAGAAATGTACAGGGGTGGTGGCCCTGTCGAAAATCGCGGCACCGCGGGCATCGGGCAGGTCAGCGACCTCCGGGTCAGTGCTCGGCGCGGCGGGTCGCGAAGAAGTCGTCGAGCAGGCTGCTGCACTCGTCGGCGAGCACGCCAGAGACGACCTCCGGGCGGTGGTTGAGCCGGCGATCGCGTACGACGTCCCAGAGCGAACCGGCTGCGCCGTACTCAGGGTTCCATGCGCCGAAGACAACGCGGTCGACGCGGGCCAACCAGGCGGCTCCGGCACACATCGGGCACGGCTCGAG
>JANXWJ010000089.1 GCA_025351185.1 Candidatus Nanopelagicales bacterium | reverse complement strand
GGTTCGTCAGGCCGCACACACGGCGCGCCGCGGGATCGACGGCGAGCCAGGTACCGCCGGCCACCCGGTCGCGACCGCCCCAGATCGCGGGGTCGTCGTGCAGGAGCATGGGCGGGTCGGTCGCCCGGCCCAGCTGCTCGTCGCGGTTGGCGGCGAGCACGATCGGGACGTCGGGGCGCCACTGCCAGGCGATCAGGATCGTGCACACCGGCTGGTCAGGCGCCCTTCGCGGCCGCGACCAGCGCTTCGAAGATCCGCGGATCGGTGCCCACCTCGGGGTGCCACAGGACGCCGATCGCAAACCGGTGCCCTGGGTCCTCGACCGCTTCGATCGTGTCGTCCTCGGCCCACGCGCTGACGGTCAGCCTGCCCGCGTCGGTCACGCCCTGATGGTGGTACGAGCGGACCTCGACCCGGTCGCCCAGGATCGCGCCGAGGCGGGAGGCGGCGTCCACGCGTACTCCGTGCTCGCCGTAGACGCCCGGGGACGGGCGGTGGCCCTCATGGCCGACCAGCTCGGGCAGGTGCTGGTGCAGGTGCCCGCCAGCCTGCACGGCCATCAGCTGCATGCCGCGACAGATCCCGAGCACCGGAAGGTCCTCCGCGAGTGCGGCGTCGAGCAGGCTGGTCTCGCCTGCGTCGCGGTCGGGCCGCAGTCCCGCGGTCTCGGCGTGGACGGTGGCCCCGTACAGCCCGGGGTCGAGGTCGGCGCCGCCCGCCAGCAGCAGGCCATCGAGGACCCGCAGGATCTCGCCCGGCCCGGGCGACGGGGGGACGAGCACGGCCCGGCCACCCGCGGCCTCGACCTGCTGCACGTACGCGTAGGGGACGAGGGCGGCCCGGGTGTCCCAGACGCCCCACCTGGCCTGCTCGACGTACGAGGTGATGCCGATGAGCGGACGCAGTGCTGTCATCGGACCAGTCTGGCGCACGCGCAACCGCGCTGGGCCGGTGCAGGGGAATCGCCGGGTGTGTGTCACCGTTGTGACGCTGGAACGCCTGCAGCCGTGAGCACGCTGGACGAGGAGAGACCGTGTCGTTGCCGCCCCTGGTGGATCCCGCCGAGACCCTGACGGTCGACGAGGTGCGCCGCTACAGCCGCCACCTGATCATCCCCGACGTCGGCATGGCCGGGCAGAAGCGGCTCAAGAACGCGCGCGTCCTCTGCGTGGGTGCCGGTGGCCTCGGCTCGCCGGCGCTGATGTACCTCGCCGCGGCCGGCGTGGGCACCCTCGGCATCGTCGAGTTCGACACGGTCGACGAGTCCAACCTGCAGCGTCAGATCATCCACGGCCAGAGCGACATCGGGCGTTCGAAGGCGGAGTCGGCACGCGAGTCCGTGCTCGAGATCAACCCGCACGTCACCGTCATCGTGCACGACACGCGCCTCGACAACGACAACGTGCTCGAGATCTTCGCGGGTTACGACCTGATCGTCGACGGCACCGACAACTTCGCGACGCGCTATCTGGTCAACGACGCCGCAGTGCTGCTCAAGAAGCCCTACGTCTGGGGTTCCATCTATCGCTTCGAGGGTCAGGTCTCGGTCTTCTGGGACGAGTACGGCCCCAACTACCGCGACCTCTACCCCGAGCCCCCGCCCCCCGGCATGGTGCCCTCGTGCGCCGAGGGTGGCGTGCTCGGCGTGCTCTGCGCGTCGATCGGCTCGGTCATGGTCACCGAGGCGATCAAGCTCATCACCGGCATCGGCGACTCGCTGCTCGGCCGTCTGATGATCTACGACGCCCTCGAGATGTCCTACCGCACGGTGAGGATCCGCAAGGACCCCAACGCCGTCGCGATCACCGAACTCATCGACTACGACGCGTTCTGCGGCACGATCTCTGAGGCTGCGGCCGACGCTGCTGCGGGCTCGACCATCTCGGTCAAGCAGCTCAAGGAGATGCTCGACGAGCGCGCTGCGGGCACCCGCGACTTCGAGCTCATCGACGTACGCGAGCAGAACGAGTGGGACATCGTGCACATCCCTGGCGCGGTGCTCATCCCCAAGGGTGAGTTCCTCACCGGCAAGGCGCTCGAGTCGTTGCCGAGCGACAAGCCGGTCATCCTGCAGTGCAAGAGCGGCGCTCGATCCGCCGAGGTGCTGGCGATCCTCAAGGGCGCTGGCTTCGCCGATGCCACCCACGTGGGTGGCGGTGTCCTCGCCTGGGTCAACCAGATCGACCCGAGCCTCCCGGCGTACTAGACCGACCCGTGCCGTGGTCGCCCCGTAGGTCGAACCCGAGCATCGCAGTACGGTGCCTGTGCAGACTCAGCTGCGGCGATGTGCCCGCACGAGCTCGAGGAGGTGAGTGCCGTGACCGAAGCCCACGACCGCGACGGTGCCCACGACCGCGACGGTGCCCACGACCGCGACCGTGACCGCGACTCTGCCCACGACCGTGAC
>JANXWJ010000069.1 GCA_025351185.1 Candidatus Nanopelagicales bacterium | reverse complement strand
TCTGGACCGCCACCGCCGACTCCATCCTCGAGAAGGTCCGACGCGGACGCGTCACCCTCAACAAGCAGTCAACCAAAACTGAGACACACCACTAGCTCCGATGCACGGCGGGTCGGGAATGGCTCGGAGCCAGACCGAAGGTAGCTCAGACGGCAATACCAGCCTGACAGCCCCAGCTTTCTGGGCTGGGGCTGTTTAGCTTCTTTTGTCGACTTTTCCGTCGTTGCTGGATCCGTCGTAATGCCTTGTGCCGCAACGGATCCCTGCCCTGGGGGCAGGCCTTGATTGGAGCGGGTGACCGGGATCGAACCGGCATGGTCAGCTTGAAAGGGGTCCAAACTAGATGTTGATCTTGAAGATTTTGTGCTCAGCACTCGGTGTTGGGGTCCTTTCCTGCACACCTCGTGGAGTAGGCGTGGGATTGCGGTGGGAGCCGCGGTCCCCTCTCTCGAGGAGGCAGGACCATGTCGAAGGACGAGCGTATCGCGGCACAGAAGCCGGCCCGGAAGCATCGGCGGCGGGTTTTCGGGACGATCGAGAGGTTGCCGTCGGGCCGGTTCCGGGCGCGGGTCCTGGGGTCGGACGGGCGGTATGTGTCGGCCCCGGTGACGTTCGCGACGCGGACCGAGGCGTCGATCTGGGTGGATCTGCAGCGCGCGGACCTGGTCCGCGGGGTGTGGAAGGCCCCGGTGCGGCGGGGTGCGTCGCCGACGGTGGGGGAGTACGTGGCGCGGTGGATCACTGAGCACCCGTCGGCGAAGTCGAGCACGAAGGAGATGTACCGGGGCCTGCTCCGGACCTGTATCGAGCCGACGCTGGGGTCGGTGCCGTTGGTGGAGTTGACCTCGGAGCGGGTCCGGCGCTGGCACTACGACCTCGGCGAACGCCTCGCCAAAGACGCGGAAGCGCGTCGAGCATCCCTGCTTGCTCGCGGACGGGACGTGAGCCCGGTGTCGGTGTTCGATGGGCGCTCACGTCAGGCCCAGGCCTACCGGGTGCTGCGGGCCGCCATGGCCACCGCAGTCCTCGACGAGGTCATCGACTCACAGCCATGCCGGATCCCGGGGGCGGGTGCACCCAGGCGGGCGTTGGGTCGGGTCCCGGACCTCGCGGAACGGTTGCTGTCCCCGGCCCAGGTCGCCGCGGTTGCGGACGCGATGCCCGACCGGTACCGGGCCCTGGTGCTGGCCGCGGCCTGGTCCGGGCTGCGCCAGGGCGAGCTGCTGGCGTTGACCCGCGCCGATCTCGACCTGACGGCCACCCCGGCGCTGGTCCGGGTTCGGCGCGCGGTGCGCCGCTCGGACACCGGAACGATGGAGGTCGACCTGCCCAAGACAGCGGCGTCCCTGCGCACGGTCACCCTGCCGGCACCTCTGGCCACGGCGCTCGCCGCGCATCTCGACGAGTTCGTCGCCCCGGGCCGGGACACCTTGGTGTTCACCACCGCGACCGGGACGAACCCGGCACGGTCGAACCTCAATGCGTCGTTCCGCCGGGCGCTCGAGACTGCGGGGGTGCCGCCGGTGCGGTTCCACGACCTGCGCCACGTCGCCCAGGTCTTCGCCGCCGAAGCCGGCGCCACCCTGCCCGAGCTCATGGCACGCCTCGGACACGCCAGCCCCGCCGCCGCGATGATCTACCTGCACGCCCGCGCCGAACGCGACCACGCCCTCACCGACGCCCTCAGCGAAGCCATGGTCGCGACCAATCCCCCGTGAGTTGTCCATCGAGCCCCGTTAGGGAGGGGGGCGCGGTGGCAAGAGGTTCAGACCTGGGCAAGCGTGTTGTCGATCCACTAGGTCCGACCACGCGCGTGGTCGCTAGCGTCTCCTGGGTGGAGGCGGAACTCGCGGAGCTGCGCGCGGAGGTGCGGCGCCTGCGCGCGGAGAACGAGCGGCTCAGTGCGGTCTTGCGGCTTTCCCCGTCGGAGGCTGGACCACCCGGTCCGACGCAGATCGGTGGGCTCGGTTCAGTTGCGGGACCCCTGTCGTTGTCGTCGACGCCGGCTGCGAAGGTGGGGTTCTTCGCCGACCTGTTCTCTGCTCGCCGCGATGTATACGCGGTGCGGTGGGAGAGCGCCCGTACGGCGAAGTCGGGCTGGATGCCGGCGGTCGCAGGCGGGTGGCGTCGCGGCATGGATCCGCGGTCGACTACCTACCTTCCGTTGACTGCCGAGGTGGTGACTGCGCACCTGGCTGGCGAGATTGACCTCGGTCTGTACCCGCTGCTGCGTGACGACACCTGTCAGTGGCTGGCTGCCGACTTCGACGGAGTCTCATCGATGCTCGACGCGTTGGCGTTCTTGAAGGCGGCCCGCGCGCATCGGGTGCCGGCAGCGCTCGAGGTGTCGCGGTCGGGCGTCGGTGCTCACGTGTGGACGTTCTTCACGGCTCCCGTCCCTGCCGGTGTTGCTCGGCGGTTGGGGATCGGTCTGCTCCGGGAGGCGATGGGGATCAGAGGCCGGATGAGCCTGTCTTCCTATGATCGTCTGTTCCCCTCGCAGGATGTCCTCCCGACGGGTGGGTTCGGGAACCTGATCGCTGCACCACTGCAGGGGCGGTGCCGTCGCTCGGGGACGACGGTCTTCCTCGACCTCGCCACGATGGAGCCGCACGAGGACCAGTGGGCGTATCTGTCGAGCCTGGACCGGATGACGCCACGTGAACTGACGCGCGCGGTCGCGCGGGTGGGGGAGCCGGTGGTCGGTGTCGGTGTCAGCGGTGCGATCACCACGAGGGCGACGCGCATCCAGGTACCCGCGCCCGCCGTCGTGCACGTGACCATCGGGTCGCGGGTGACCGTGTCAGCGCAGGACCTGACCCCTGCGATGGCTTCGACGCTCATGCACGCCGCGTCGCTGCGAAACCCGGCCTTCGACGAGCGACAACGGCTCCGACGTTCGACCTGGGACACCCCGCGCTACTTGCGCTCTTACGACGAGACACTCGCCGGCGACCTCGTCGTCCCCCGCGGACTGTTCTCCCTCGTGGAGTCGCTGATCACCGAGCAAGGCTCCCGGCTCCACCTGACCGACGAGCGCGTCGACGGATCACCCGTCGAGCTCGAGTTCGGCGGAGTTCTTCGCGACGACCAGGCCAACGCACTCGAGGGGATCACCGGGCACGACCTGGGTGTGCTCGTGGCACCGCCCGGGGTCGGGAAGACCGTGATCGCCTGCGCAGCCATGGCACGAATCGGACGACCCACTCTCGTCCTGGTCGACCGCAAGACCCTCGCCGACCAGTGGCGGGCGCAGATCAGCGACCTGCTCGGGATCAAGGCAGGGCAGCTCGGCGGTGGCCGGACCAAACGCGGGGGTGTCATCGACGTCGCGATGCTGCAGACGCTGGCCCGTCGCGACGACGTCGCCGAGGTCACGTCGTCATACGGGTTCGTTGTCGTCGATGAATGCCATCACGTCCCGGCCGCCGCGTTCGAAGACGTGGTGCGGCAGATCCCGGCCAGCCGCTGGCTCGGCCTGACAGCTACTCCGTACCGGCGAGACCGTCTCGATGACCTGATCGGACTCCAGCTGGGCCCGGTCCGTCACACCATCACCTCGGAGGCCACCCCGGCGGGGCAGCTACCGGTCGCGGGCGCGGAGGCAGGTCCCGAGCGACGCCTGGTCCTGCACCACACGACCTACCGGTACTCCGGGGACACCGACCCGTTCGCCCCCGGAGGCATCGCCGCGGTCTACCGCGACCTGGTCGCTGACGACGACCGGTTAGCCCTCGTCATCGACGATGTCCTCGACGCGGTGCGGCGCGGGCGTCATTGCCTGGTCCTCACCCAGTGGACCGCGCACGTGGACCGCTTCGCCACGGAACTCACCGCACGCGGACACGATCCAGTCGTCCTGGTCGGCGGAATGGGCGCACGTGCACGAGCCGCAGCGATGACCAGACTCGATCCCGAGGACAGCGGCAGGCCGTTGCTGGTGGTCGCGACCGGCCCGTACGTGGGGGAGGGCTTCGACTGCCCCGCCCTGGACACCCTGTTCCTCGCCGCCCCGATCTCCTTCTCGGGTCGGCTCGTCCAGTACGCCGGCCGGATCCTGCGCCCCTGGCCCGGCAAGGAGACCGCCGAGGTGCACGACTACGTCGACGTCGATGTCCCGATCCTCGCCTCGTCATTGACCAAGCGAGCCCGCGGCTACACGAGCCTCGGCTTTCCGGACCCTCGCGGACTGACCCCGAGAGGCATCGCATCGTCGTGACTGCGACCAGCGCGGCATGGACTCCGCTGGCTCGGTCTGCTCCGCGGATCAAGTCCAGAGAGCAGAAGGACACAACGCCTGGTCAGGGGGAGTTGACCTCATAGCTGAGCCATCCGGACGGGGAGTAGTGCTTGCACAGCCTCTCGCCGTCATGGGTGTAGTTCACCGTCAGCACGGCGTTGTCGCCGACGTTCACACTGGCATCCTCGAAGGTCTCGCCGCCGTATGGCGTCATGACGAAGAGAATCTCGATCCTGGCAGGCGCGTCAGGAGCCGCGCCGTGAGCGCAGATGTGCTGTACGCGTTCGCACGCGAGGCGCTAGGCGTTCGCGCCGGAGGGTGGGCTGGTGTCGTGGCGTTCGAAGAACATCCAGTACTGCTGGAGGTGCTGAGGGATCTCAGTGCCCGGGTATGCGGGCCGCTCGACGAAGCCGCGTGACATGTACAGCCGCTGGGCCTCGACCAGGAATCGCGCCGTGTCCAGTCGCACGGTGTGCACGCGGCGCTTCTCGGATTCGTCGAGGAGGCGGTCCAGCAGGGCCGCGCCGAGGTGACGTCCACGCCAGCGCGGCGTGACGTACATCCGCTTCACCTCAGCGACTCCTGGAGACAGAACGCGCAGCGCACCGACACCCGCTGCCTCGCCGTCGCACTCGGCGATCAGCAGTAGGCCGTTGGGTGAGCGGTATTGCCCGAGTCCCTGCCGGACCAACGCTGGATCGCCGGGAGGGTCGTTCACGCCGTACTCCTCGGACAGGCGTTGGTGCCCCCACTCCAGGTACTCGGTCATCAAACCGGCGACGGCCTCGTCGTCCTGCTCCGTCTCGGCCTCGCGTACGACGAATCCGTCAGCCACGTGCCTCTCCCATGCTCGCCCCTAACCGATCCTGACAGACGCGAGCGCCCAGGCGTGCCGGTAAGGCTCGCTCATGGTGTTTGTCAGTCTCGCCGACTCGGACCTCCCGGGTCGGTCCGTCACCTAGGGTCGGTTGCGTGTCGAATCGTCTTGCAGTCGTGACGGGAGCGAGCCGTGGGATCGGGCGGGCACTGACGCGACGATTGACCTCGACGGGTATGACTGTGGTGGCGATTGGCCGCACATCATCCGACCTCGATCAGGTGGCGCAGGAGACGGGCGCCTGCCCCTTCGTGCTGGACGTGCGGGATCCGGCTGCCGTCGAGGAAGTGTTCGGCCGGATCGCGGTCGAGCACGGGGTGCCAGACCTGCTTGTCAACAATGCGGCAATCTCCGGGGGAAGCGGTCTCACCTGGGATGTGGCGCAGGAGACGTGGTGGGAGGTGCTGGAGATCAACGTGCGCGGCACCTACTTGTGCAGTCGCGTGGTTCTCGCCCCGATGATGGCGCGCGGAAGCGGTCGGATCATCAACCTCTCATCTGGGGCAGCGACGTTCCCTGTCGGCCTCGACAATGACGGCACTCTCACCTCCGCTTACATGGCGAGCAAGGCAGCGGTCAACAGGTTCACCGAGGCCCTCGCCGGAGAGTGCTTCGCCGCTGGCGTGCGGGTGTTCGCGATGTCGCCCGGCATGGTCAAGACGGACATGACCGCCGACGTGTTCGCTGACCTGTGGGATGACGAGGACACCTGGACTCCGATGGATAAGTCCTTGGATCTGATCACCGACCTCGACTCGGGGATGCTCGATCAACTGTCCGGACGCTACTTCCGGGCTGCCATCGACGACTGGCGATCCATCGCCACGAGAGCCGACGAGGTCATCGCGCTCGACACGAACGTCCTGCGACTGACGGACCTCCCCTGAACCTGCTCCGACCGAGCACATGGTGGCGATGGCGTGCCGCTGAGGCTGCGGGACAAGTGATGCTGGTTCGCTACTTCTGACCGCTACATCCCGGAATGGACGCGACCAAGGAGACGCCCTCTGGCGACATCAACCTGACCCTGGCTGCCGCCCCGGAGCGCAGAGCGCCTGGATGAGACGCCCCACCTCTGCGGGGACGAAGGTGGCCAGAGTCTGGCCCTCGTAGTGAACCTCGAACTCGATCATCGCTTCACCCCGAAGTGACGTTCATATCGAGCCTGACGCTCGTCGGCCCTGGCGCGGTAGCCAGCATCGGCCTCGGCCTTCTTCCACAGAGCACGCTGGCAATCACGCCCCTTCCGCCCCCTCTCCTCGCCCATCACATTCGCACGCGCGAGAGGCAGCACCCTGTCGGCCTTCATCTCGCCCACACTGTGGTCACTATCAAGCCTGAGCTGGAGGTCGATGACTTCGTGGCGGTGTCTGGCCGACCAGCGCATCGGTGCGGCGGCTATTTCCCCGGACGGAATCCACGTGACGGGCACCGTGAGCGAGCGCGACGTCATCCAGGCGCTCGCTGCGCACGGGCAACAGGTGCTGACATGGCGCGTGAGTGAGATCTGTTCACGTGACGTGGCCATCGCGCAGCCTGCTCCCCAGCTCGTCCACATCATGAGTGTGATGACGGTTCAAGACTGCCCACGCGATGCCTAGCGCGGCCGCGAGTGTGCTGAAGGTGTGAACAGCCTCGCTCGACTCAGAATCGTTCGAGCTCTGAGTGAGGGATCGGGGGCGAGATGACCCAGATGACCTCGCTTTCAGTCGGGAGCGGGTTGCGCCAGTTGTGAGGCTTTCGAGCCGAGAACGTTGTTGCGTCGCCGGTGTTCAGGAGCATCGTGTCGCCGTCGACCTCGAGCTCGAGTTGCCCACGGGTGACGATCACGAAGATGGAGTCCGTGTCGAGGGTGTAGGCGCCGTCGGAGCCTCCCCCTGGCTGCATCTGGGTTCGCATGACCTGGATATGGGGCTCGTCCGCCGGGGTCAGCAGGAACTCCTGCAGATCAACACCGCCCATGTACAACGGTGTGCCGCCGTGCAGGACGCGTTCAGAGGGGTAGGTGAACAACGACCCGATGGAAACGCCGAGGACCTCGCAGATGCGCAGCAGCACCGGCACGGAAACGCGGGTGTGCCCACGCTCGGCGAGGCTGAGGAATCCCTTGGTGATCCCGGCCTCGTCCGCGACTGCGGTGAGCGAGAAACCCAGACTTTGACGGATGCCTCGCAGCGCCGGACCGATGTCCTGCATCCCCTCTGCCGGGTCCCGCTTCGCACTCACGGCCCCATCCTTTCCCATCGGGTCGACGCCGCCGCGCATCTCAAGATCGGAATGAGCCTTCGGCAAATCGTTGACACCGGGAGTTTTGTACTGCAAAACTCCGGCTTCGTTCTGTGACACAAAACACTTCCCTACACGCACGGAGGCGTCAATCATGAGAGCTGCGGTCTTCGACGGCACGAGCCTGCAGATCACCGATGTAGAGCTCGCTGAGCCAGGGCCAGGCGAGGTGTCAGTCGAGATCGCGGCTGCGGGGGTCTGTCACTCGGACCTCCACGTGGTTCGCGGTGAGTGGAATGTGCCCCTCCCCGTGGTGCTTGGCCATGAGGGATCCGGTGTCGTGGCCGCCGTGGGTGATGGGGTGACGGATCTCGCCGCCGGCGATCACGTCGTGCTCTCCTGGGTGCCGAGCTGCGGTGTCTGCCGCTTCTGCCTGCTCGGTCGACCGGCGCAGTGCCAGATGGTCGCCAACGTGGTGGCAACACAGGGTGTCCTGTACGACGGAACCAGTCGCCTGTCCCGCCACGGGCAGCGGTTGCACCACTACCTGGGCGTGTCCTCGTTCGCCGAGCGGGTCGTTGTGCCCGAATCCGGTGCGATCAAGATCCGCCGTGACGCGCCGCTGGATCTCGCCGCCCTGGTCGGCTGCGCTATCGCCACCGGTGTCGGCGCTGTCCGCAACACCGCGCAGCAGCCCGCGGGGGCCACGTGTGCCGTGATCGGCTGCGGCGGAGTGGGCTTGGCCGTGATCCAGGGAGCACGCCTAGAGCGCGCGTCGGTGATCGTCGCGGTCGACACGCTGCCGGAGAAGCTCGTGCTGGCAAGCAGACTTGGCGCGACCCACAGCCTCCTCGTCACTCCCGGCCTGGATGTCGCCGGCGCCTTGCACGCACTCGTCCCCGACGGCCTGGACTTCGTCTACGACGCGATCGGCAAGATCGTCACCACCGAACAAGCCATCGCCGCCCTCGGCCTCGGTGGCGCCGCCGTCATCGTCGGTCTCCCGCCCACCGGCCAGCGCGCCGGCTTCGAGCCGCTCGCGCTGGCCGAGGCGGACCAGCGGATCCTGGGTTGCAACTACGGGTCCGCCGTTCCCAGCCGCGACATCCCGAGACTCGTCGACGAGCTCATGGCCGGAGACCTGGACCTCGAGTCGATGGTCTCCGCCCGGCGACCCCTCGACGAGGCCCAGGATGCGCTCGACGACCTCGCGGCCGGTCACGCACTACGACAGCTCCTAACCCCCTGACACAAACCCAACTGCGGCGCAACGTCGTGCCGCGGATCCGCACAGAGGAGGTAAGCGTGAATTCAGCACCCGTAGACCACTCCGGTGGGCTTGCTCGTCGAAGCGTGTCGCCGCTCGAAGTCGCGATGCAGAGCATCGCGAACATCGCACCCAGCGCTGTCATCGCCTTCACGCCGGCCTTCATGGCGTCCTACGCCGGCAACGGCGCTTGGGTGTCGTTCGCCATCGGCACCGTCATCATCCTGTTCGTCGCGTACTGCGTCGCAGTGATCGCTCGTCGCCGGGCCGGGGCCGGTTCTCTTACCGTCCTCGCGCGCCCATCGCTGGGTGCCACCGGGTCATTTCTCACCGGCTGGGCCCTGTTCATCGGCGTCGTCGCGATCGCGTCCGGATCCCTCGCCGGCGCCGGCTTCTTCGCCTCCGAAGTCTTCACCAACTTCGGCTTCGACGGCTTCACCGGCACCGGCGGCCAGATCCTCCTCGACGCTGTGCTGCTCGCCGCAGCGGCCTGGGTCACCGTCACCAGCGTGCGACTTGCCGCAAGAGTATCCGCCACCCTCGAGCTCATCTCCATCGCAGTGATCGTTGTGGTCCTGCTCATCGTCTTGTTCCGCAGCGGCAACGTATTTGACTCCGCGCAACTCAAGCTGTCAGGGGCAACAGTGGACGGCATGGTCTTCGCCGTCGTTCTGGCGATCCTCGGTTTCGTTGGCTTCGAGAGCGCCGCATCACTCGGCGAGGAGTCCCAAGACCCGTTCCGCGCGATCCCACGCGCCATCCGCGGGAGCGCGATCCTCGCAGGCCTGCTCTACATTTTCGCCACCTACGCCCAAGTGGCCAGCTTCAAGGGTGGCGCGACCGAGCTCGCTGTGAGCGCATCTCCCATGGACGACCTGGCCACGCAGTACGGCCTCGATGGCTTCCTTCCGATCCTCAATGCCGGCATCACCGCGTCGTTCTTCGCCGTCGTCGTCGCCTGTATCACGGTCGGCGCCCGGCTGCTGTTCTCCTGGGGCAACGACGGCCTCATGCCGGCGTGGTTCGGCCAGGTCCACCCCAAGCACCGAACTCCGCAGCGCGGCATCCTCGTCCTCGTGCTTCCCGTGTTCGTCCCAGTCGTCCTGTGCCTGTTGGCCGGCCTCGCGCCGCTCACCGTCACGACCTACATCGACACCGTCGGCGTCTTCGGTTACATGGTCGCCTACGTCCTCATCTGCCTCGCGGCCCCGCTCTTCCTCAAGAAGCTCGATGCTCCGGGCGTTGCGATAGCTTGGGTCAATGGCCTTATCGGTGGCTTGGCACTGATCTACGTCTTCTACCGCAATATCTGGCCCATCCCACCTAGCCCGCTGAACACCCTCCCGTACTACTTCATCGTCTTCATGATCATCGGCGTCGGCGGGTTCCTCGCCTTCAAGGCCCGCCACCCCGACATCGTCGAGCGCACCGGGACCTTCGCCGACGACGCACCCGCGGAGGTTTGAGCGGATCCCCGAATCTCTCGCCTCAGTCACAATGCCGAAGACCTCACCTATTGGTGGGGTCTTCGGCATTGAGAACGTCAGGCCATGTCCGGAGGCCGTTCGACGTTCACATTGACTACGCGGGCGATTCGGCTCGGTCTGGAGCGCGATGCCGGGGTCCGGGGGCACGAGCACCGCAAAGTCTGCTGTCTCGACTTTCCGACGCGTTCCAGGGACTGGTGCCGATGGGTGCTGAATCGTCCCCGACCGCGCAACGGGGTGAGAAATCCGATGGGGCCGTCATCACCCGGCCAGGCAACAAGTCCGCTTTCTTGTTGGGGGACGTCCTCAGGCCGGCGTGACCCGACGGTCCGATGCCGTGTCGCGCCGCCGAGCCCCGGTGATGTTGCGGTGCGGTTGTGGGCGTGTTGTGGTCAACGGCGGCCCCCGTTCAGGGCTTCCTCATCCGCCCGGATTTCGTGGGAGCCCCGTGGGATACCGGCCAGGAGCGGTCGACGTTGATCTGGCAGGCCGCCAGGTTCCCTGACCTCAACTTCCGGGTAGGGGGCCGGTGCGGACTTTGCGGGAGGGGATCGCCTTGACCGTGGCACGCACGACTTAGCCCAAGTGCCGCAACGGGAATCGCCCGTCGCCGGCGTCCGGAGCGAGGCGCCCCCGAACGGGCCACAAGGACATCTGAGACGGCGCTACCAACCTGATGTCACCAGCCTTGGAGCTGGGGATGTTTCGACGCTTTTGTCGACTTTTTGGTCGCATGGAGATCCGTTGAAATACGTTGTGGCACAACGACTCCCGGCCCTACGGACCGGAAGTCGTTGGTGTCAACGCCGAGCGAAAACTGACCCCTTTTCGGGTTCTCCTCACCTTTCTGTGGGCAGCGTGATGGTGAGTCCGCCGCAGCAGAGGTAGATCATCGCGATGAGGGCGGTGGCGCTGTGGTGTCCGTAGCCGCGGTGGTTGAT
>JANXWJ010000272.1 GCA_025351185.1 Candidatus Nanopelagicales bacterium | reverse complement strand
GACCAGCAGCAGAGCGCCACTGCCGCGGCGGAACACGAGGCAGGACGGCACCTCGAAACACTAACCCGCCGGCCGGAGTCGACCGAATCCAGGTGTGGGCGCAGAGGGACTCGAACCCCCGACCCCCTCCTTGTAAGGGAGGTGCTCTAACCAGCTGAGCTATGCGCCCGTGACAACGGATGTCCGCCGAGCGGCGAGGTTACCCGGGCGCCCGCGGCCTCACCAACCCGGCCGGGCATGAATCAGCCACGTCGTCGAGGTCTCGGGCCATCGACGACGTGGCTGTAGGGCAAGCCTCTGACCGGATCAGCGGCCCCGCATCTTGATCTTGGTCGGAGCCGTGAGGCCCGCGAGTCAGCCGCAACCGAGGACGCGGTCGAGGGCGTCGGCGACGTCGCGCGCCAAAGCCTCGCGCACCGGAGGCTGCGGCGCGGCTGCAGTGCGGTCCGTGCTGCCAGGGGTGACGACTCCGCGACCACGACACACCACGTCACCGAGCCGCTTCACCAGCGCCGTGGATCCGCACGACGGGCACGGGTCCAGCGCGGCGGTCCAGTCATCCACCTGGCAGTCGGGGCAGACGAGAACCTGCTCCCCCGACACGACGGCCCGCCGCCACGCCGACGGCCCCGAGTCAGGGTCGACCTGGCGCCGTCCGCATCCGTGGCAGCCCATGTCGTCATGATGCCGTGCTGCCGTGCTGCCGTGCTGCCGTAAAGCCGTGTCGCGCGCAGCGCCGGCTACAGCGCGGCCAGCGCCTCGCGGTAGTCCGACGTACGACGCGCGTCGACCAGGCTGTTCACGACCGACCAGCGCACGATGCCCGCCTCGTCGATGATGAACGTCGCGCGCAGCGGGAACCCGCCCTTGTCGAAGAAGACACCGTAGGACTGCGTCACGGCGCCGTGCGGCCAGAAGTCGCTGAGCAGGGCGAACTCGTACTTCTCCTGCTCCGCGAAGACCTTGAGGGTCGCCGTCGTGTCGCACGAGATGCCGAAGACCACCGTGTCGTCGTTCTCGAAAACGGTGTTCTCGTCGCGGATTGCACACAGCTCACCGGTGCAGGTGGCGGTGAACGCCTTGGGGAAGAACACCAGCACGACGTTCTTCTCACCCCTCAGTGACGAGAGCCGCACGGGCGTGCCGAACTGATTCTGGAGCTCGAAGTCCGGGGCCTCCTGGCCGACCTCGATCGTCATGGGTGCTGCCTCTCGTCGGGGTGCATCGGGGGTCCTACGTCGTCCCGTGGGCGGGTCACGGCAGGATGCGATCGTGACACAGCCCCCGCCCTCCCTCGACCCGAGCTGGGGCGAACGCGGCCTGGCCTCGGCACCTGGTGATCGCCTCGCCCGGTCGGTGGCGCGGTCGTGGGAACTGTTCGTCGCGATGGTCGACGGCGTCGACCTCGACGCCGTCACCCGGGCGAAGGGCCTCACCGCCCGGGAGGTCGTGATCCCGCTCGGCGCCTGGGACGACAACCGCCCGCTCGCCGACCTGCTCGCCGACGCCCGACGCGGCATCGGTGGCGACCACGACCAGAGCGCCCTCGTCGACGCCGTCCGGGCAGCCCACCTCGGTGCGAGCGACGACGACGTGCGCGAGGCGCTGCGCCGCCAGGGCCGTGAGCTGTCCTCGTACCTCACCGCGCCTGATCCCGAGGGGCTGCACGACGCACCCGTCGCGTCGATGCTCGGGACGCTGCCCCTGGTGACGTTCCTGCACGCCGCGACCTATCCGCTCGCGACCTCGGCGCTCGACCTCGAGCGTGCGGGTGCGGTGGTGCCCGACGAGCTGCTCGACCTCGGCCTGCTCGGCCTCGTCGACACCATCGGCGCCCTCGCCGGCCGCCTGGGGCTCAGCGCCTCGATCGCCGCCGTGACACCGACCTACGCCGTCGGCACCGGCAGCCACGACGGCTCATGGCACACCCGCGTGCTCTGGCCCCCGACAGTCGGCCCGGGAGCTGGCACAGGGGCTGGCCCGACACCCGACCCGCCGGTCGACGCCGCGAGCTATGGCCCGTCGGTGCGCGGCACCGCGCGGATCCTGCTCGACGTGACAGCCGGGCGCGCGGACGTGCCCGGAGCGGTGGCGCGCAAGGAGCTCGGGGTGCACGACATCACCGGCCTCATGGCGCTGGCGCCGATCGTCAAGGCCGTGCCCGGCATCCCCGGTCGCGCGGCGCTCGTCGCCGCCATCAGGGCCACCCAGGCACTCGGCGCCGCGTGGCGCCTCCTCCCCTGGACCAGCGGCAGCTGACCCCCGTGTCTCAGGCGGCCAGCGCGGTCAGCGCCGGACGGCCTTCGGGGCTACGAGGCGGGTGCCCTGCCAGTCGCGGCTCGCGCTGATGGTGCTCGTCGCCTGGAGACCCGCAGTCGGCGCGGCGTCGGAGATGTCGCTGGACTCGACGTGACCCTCGCGCCCGGGCTTCGGGGTGAGGAGCCAGACGACGCCCTGGTCCGCCAGGATCCCGATGGCATCGACGAGCGCATCGACGAGGTCGCCGTCGTCGTCGCGCCACCACAGCAGGACCACGTCGACGACGTCGTCGTAGTCGTCGTCGACGAGCTCGCTGCCGGCGAGCGCCGCCACCCCGCTGCGGAGGTCCGCATCGACGTCGTCGTCGTAGCCGATCTCCTGCACGACCTGTCCGGCACTGATGCCGAGCTTGGCCGCCAGGGCACGCTGGACCTCCGCATGGTCCGCGGTCGCGGTCACGACGTCCTCCGTCTGGTCGATCCTGACGGGCTCGGCGGTCGCCGACCCGGCGCCCCTGGGAGCACCCTCCCGGGGGAGAGCCCCGAGGGGATGGGCGTAGTCCACCGGAGCGCGTGCACCGGATGCAAGCATCGAGGCCGAACCGGTGCTGGCGAGTCGCGCCCGCGACCTGCGCCGACGCCCGTCCGCCGCGGCCCGAAACACCGCGTTCAGAGCCCACCGGACGACGAGACTGACGGGTAAGAGGCAGGATGGACCCGACGTACCGCGGTCGTGACCCGGCCTCGGTGCCCGAGCACCCCAGCGACCCGAGGAGTTGGACCCACCCGTGGCACCAGGACGTGACCGAGAGCCTCTGCTGGCCGGCGGACTGCCGACGCAGTACGTCGACGTCGATCCGGACGAGACCGGCGAGTGGCTCGACTCCTTCGACGCGCTGGTCGCCAACGCTGGCCCTTACCGCGCCCGCTACATCATGCTGTCGCTGCTGCGACGAGCGGCGGAGCAGAACGTCGGGGTCCCGAGCCTGCGCAGCACCGACTACATCAACACCATCCCGCCCGAGCGCGAGCCGTGGTTCCCCGGTGACGAGGAGATCGAGCACCGCATCCGGCAGTACGCCCGGTGGAACGCCGCGATCATGGTGCACCGCGCCCAGCGCCCCGGCGTCGGCGTCGGCGGCCACATCTCGACCTACGCCTCGACCGCGTCGCTCTACGAGGTCGGCTACAACCACTTCTTCCGCGGCAAGGACCACGCCGGCGGCGGCGACCAGATCTACTTCCAGGGTCACGGCTCGCCAGGCATGTACGCCCGAGCCTTCCTCGAGGGGCGCCTGAGCGCCGACCAGATGGACGGCTTCCGCCAGGAGCTCTCGCACCCGGGTGGCGGGCTGTCGTCGTATCCGCACCCGCGGCTCATGCCGGAGTTCTGGGAGTTCCCCACCGTCTCGATGGGCCTCGGCCCGCTCAACGCGATCTACCAGGCGCGGTTCAACCGCTATCTGCAGGGCCGCGGGATCAAGGACACCAGCGACCAGCGGGTGTGGGCGTTCCTCGGCGACGGCGAGATGGACGAGGTCGACAGCCGCGGTGCGCTCCAGATCGCGGCGCAGGAGGAGCTCGACAACCTCACCTTCGTCATCAACTGCAACCTGCAGCGCCTCGACGGGCCGGTCCGCGGCAACGGCAAGATCATCCAGGAGCTCGAGTCGTTCTTCCGCGGCGCAGGCTGGAACGTCATCAAGGTCGTGTGGGGCCGCAAGTGGGACGAGCTGCTCGCGCAGGACAACGACGGCGCGCTCGTCAACCTCATGAACCGCACGCCCGACGGCGACTTCCAGACCTTCAAGGCCGAGAACGGCGCGTTCGTGCGCGAGCACTTCTTCGGCCGTGATCCGCGCACCCGCAAGATGGTCGAGGACTGGACCGACGAGGAGGTCTGGTCGCTGCGCCGCGGCGGTCACGACTACAAGAAGCTGTACGCCGCCTACCGTGCCGCCACCGAGCACAAGGGCCAGCCGACAGTCATCCTCGCCAAGACCATCAAGGGCTGGACGCTCGGCAGCCACTTCGAGGGCCGCAACGCCACGCACCAGATGAAGAAGCTCACGCTCGAGGACCTGCAGGCCTTCCGCGACACGTTGCAGATCCCGATCTCCGACGCCGACCTCGACGCGAAGCTCCCGCCCTACTACCACCCGGGCATGGACCACGAGCACATCGAGTACATGCTCGAGCGACGTCGCGCCCTCGGCGGCGGGATCCCTCAGCGCCGCGTGGTGTCCAAGCCGCTGCCGATGCCGCCGGACTCGGCCTTCGACGCCGTCAGGCGCGGCTCGGGCAAGCAGGCGATCGCCACGACGATGGCGTTCGTCCGCATGCTCAAGGACCTGATGCGCGACCCCGACATCGGCCCGCGGATCGTGCCGATCATCCCGGACGAGGCCCGCACGTTCGGCATGGACTCGATGTTCCCGACGGCCAAGATCTATTCGCCGCACGGGCAGACCTACATGTCGGTCGATCGCGACCTGGTGCTGGCCTACAAGGAGTCGACGTCGGGCCAGATCCTGCACGAGGGGATCAACGAGGCCGGCTCGGTCGCGTCGTTCACCGCGGTCGGGTCGTCCTACGCCACCCACGGCGAGCCGATGATCCCGCTCTACATCTTCTACTCCATGTTCGGCTTCCAGCGGACCGGTGACGGCTTCTGGGCCGCGATGGACCAGATGGCGCGCGGCTTCGTCCTCGGCGCGACCGCCGGTCGTACGACGCTCAACGGCGAAGGGCTGCAGCACGAGGACGGCCACTCGCCGATCCTCGCGATGACCAACCCCGCGGTCGTCGCCTACGACGCGGCATATGGCTACGAGCTCGGGCACATCGTCAAGGACGGCCTGCGCCGGATGTACGGCGAGAACGCCGAGGACGTCTTCTACTACCTCACGATCTACAACGAGCCCTACGTACAGCCGGCCGAGCCCGAGGGCGTCGACGTCGACGGCATCCTGCACGGCCTGCACCTCATCTCACCCGCGGGCGAGGGCGAGGGACCGCGTGCGCAGGTCATGGCCTCCGGCGTCGGGGTGCCGTGGGCACTTGCGGCGCAGGGACTGCTGCGCGACGACTGGGGCGTGCACGCCGACGTCTGGTCGGTGACGTCGTGGACCGAGCTGCGACGCGACGGCCTCGAGGTCGACCGGCACAACCTGCTCGAGCCGACGGCGACACCGCGTACGGCCTACCTCACCGACAAGCTCGCCGGGCGTCCCGGTCCGTTCATCGGGGTCTCGGACTACATGCGCGAGCTGCAGGACACGATCCGCCCGTGGGTGCCCGGCGACTACGCCACCCTCGGCACCGACGGCTGGGGCATGTCCGACACCCGCGGGGCACTGCGACGTCACTTCCTCGTCGACGCGGAGAGCATCACCGTGCGGACCCTGGCCTCGCTCGCGGAGCGCGGCGAGATCAGCCGCGAGCAGGTCGTCGAGGCGATCGAGCGCTACAACCTTACGGACCCCGCTGCCGCGGACGCGGGCAACACCGACGGGGCTGGGTGACCTCGAGCACCGCGGCCGACGGGCGTCCCCGCACGGCACTCGTCACGGGCGCGACGCGCGGCCTCGGCAGGGCCACCGCGGCGCGCCTCGTCGAGCTGGGCTATGAGGTCCTCGTCGCCGGCCGTGACCCCGACGAGCTCGTCGCGACAGCGGCGGAGCTGGGGTGCGGCGGCGTGGATCTCGACGTCGCCGACCCCTCGAGCATCGCCCGGCTCGTCGAGCACCTCGAGGCCGAGGGGGTCGAGCTCGATGTGCTCGTCAACAACGCGGGTGTCTCGCTGATCGAGGGTCCGCTGCGCATCGACGACGCCGACCTCGCCGTCGAGATGGCCACCAACCTCTACGGTCCCTGGCTGCTCATGCGGGCGTTCGTGCCGTGGATGGTCGACCGTGGCTACGGCCGGGTCGTCAACGTCTCCAGCGAGGCCGGCGCGTTCTCCGACGGACCCTCGCTCGGGACCTACGGCGTCAGCAAGGCTGCGCTCAACGCGCTCACCGTCACGGTGGCGGCCGAGGTGCCCAGCGGCGTCGACGTGCTCATCAACGCCGTCTGCCCCTGCTGGGTCGCCACCGACATGGGTGGGCCCAGCGCCCCGCGCACGATCGATGAGGGAGCCGAGGGCATCATCACCGCCGCAACCCTCCCCGCAGGCGGCCCCCACGGCCAGTTCCTCAAGGACGGCACCCCCATCCCCTGGTGAGCGACCACGCCAACCCCCGCGTGATCTTGGTCCAGTGCTTGCTTCCCGGTGCCGGAAACCATCACACGACCAAGATCACGCGGGGGTTGGGTGTCAGGTCAGTTGGGCGTGCATCTCCCAGACGAGGATCTCGGCGGGGCCGTGCGCTGCGGTGACCGTGCGGCCCTGGGAGCCGGTGATCCTGGCCGCGTCCCCGGTTGCCAGCGGGCCGGTGCCCTCGAGGTCGACGGCTCCGCGCGCCACGAACAGGTGCACGAAGGGGGCGTCGGGCAGGGTCACGGTCTCGCCGTCGGCGAGGCGGGCGGCGAGCAGGCCTGCATGGGAGCTCTGGATCCGGATCGCCCGGTCGTCGGCATGCTTGGCCAGGCCGGAGGCGACGGTGACGAGCCCGCCCGCCTCGAGCTCGGTGGTGATGTCGAGCTGCTCGTATCCGGGTGCGATGCCGGCGTGATCGGGTACGACCCACATCTGGACGAAGTGCACGGGGTCCCGGTGCTCGGCGCCGCCGGTGAGCCGCCACGAGTCGTTCTTCTCCGAGTGCAGGATCCCGGCGCCGGCCGACATGCGCTGGGCCAGGCCGGGGTGGATCACCCCGGAGTTGCCCTGCGAGTCCTGGTGCACGAGTCCACCGTCGAGCACCCACGTCACGATCTCCATGTCACGGTGCGGGTGGGTCTCGAAGCCGGCTCCCGGTGCCACGACGTCGTCGTTGTTGACGAGCAGCAGCCCGAAGTGGGTGTTGCTCGGGTCGTAGTGCTGGCCGAAAGAGAAGCTGTGGGCGCTGTCGAGCCACCCCACGTCGGTGCGGCGGCGGTCAGCAGCCCGGCGCAGGTCGACGGCGGGGGGCGGGGCGGTGTCCATGGGATTCCCTTCGATCGCTGCGTCCAGTGTAGTTCAAGATTCAATCAGGACGCTCAACCGCGGCGTGACTTGTCGCATTCCGCCAACGCCGACCCCCGTCGGGCTCTGTCGACTCCCCTAGGCTGCCAGACGTGACACCCCGCCAGCGCGCCGCGACGGTGCGCCGCCTCGAGCGCGCGACCGGCCGCCTGGCCACCGCCGCGGCCGCGCGGATGGAGTCCGAGCTGCCGTGGTACGCCGCCATGTCGGCCGAGGACCGCTCGTGGGTCAACCTCGTCGCCCAGGCCGGCATCGCGGCCTTCGTGCAGTGGTTCCGCGAGCCCGAGGGCACCCAGGCCATCACCGCCGACGTGTTCGGGACGGCGCCGCGCGAGCTCGTCCGCGCGGTCTCGCTGCAGCAGACGGTCGACCTCGTACGTACGACGATCAAGGTTGCCGAGGAGCACGTGGAGGAGCTCGCCGGACCCGACGACAGCGCCTGGCTGCGCGAGGGCCTCCTGCTCTACTCCCGCGAGATCGCGTTCGCGGCCGCCGAGGTCTACGCCCGCGCCGCCGAGGCGCGCGGAGCGTGGGACGCCCGCCTCGAGTCGCTCGTGCTCGACGCCCTGCTCCGCGACGACGTCGACGACGACGTCGTGTCTCGCGGCACCGCGCTGGGCTGGGGCGCGGTGACCGGCGTGTGCGTGGTGACCGGCAACGCACCGAGCGGGGACCCCGAGACGATCGCCGAGGCGGTGAAGCGCGCTGCCCGCCATCACCGGCTCGACGCGCTCACCGGGGTCCAGGGCCAACGACTCGTCGTCGTGCTCGGGAAAGCCACGGATGCGGAGAACGCGGCGCGCGCGGTGATCAGCCAGTTCGCACCCGGCCCGGTCGTCGTCGGCCCCCTGGTGCCTGGTCTGGCCGAGGCCACCCGCAGCTCACGGGAGTCCCTCGCGGGCTACCGGGCCGCGGTCGCCTGGCCTGACGCACCGCGTCCGGTCGCCGCCGGCGACCTGCTACCGGAACGGGCGCTCGACGGCGACGGCGAGGCCATCGCACGCCTCATCGACGACGTGCATGCGCGCCTCGTCGCCGAGGACTCCTCCCTCGTCGAGACCCTCGCCGCCTATCTCGAGCGCAGCGGCTCGCTCGAGGGCGCTGCCCGCGAGCTGTTCGTGCACCCCAACACCGTGCGCTATCGGCTGCGGCGTGTCGCCGACATCACCGGCCTCACGCCCACGGTGCCTCGCGACGCCTGGAGCCTGCGCCTGGCGCTGGCCTACGGGCGACTCGCCGCCGACCCCGTTCCGTGACGTCGTTGTAGGAAACCTCTAAAGTTCGACCCTCGACGTTGGTCGGGTCGAACGCGCCGTCAGGTCACGGATTCGACACGCTGGCCTTGTGCTCGTCGTCGTCGCGCCCGGTCAGGGCTCTCAGACCCCCGGATTCCTCCTCCCATGGCTGGAGGTGCCCGGGTTCGAGGACCGCCTCCGCTGGCTCTCGACCGTCGCCGGGATCGACCTCGTGCACCACGGCACGGTGAGCGACGCCGAGACCATCCGCGACACGGCCGTGGCCCAGCCGCTGCTGGTCGGCGCCGGGCTGGTCTCACTGCTGAGCCTCTTCCCGCACCCCTCCGACGCCTACGACAAGATCGCCGCAGGCGCCGGGCACAGCGTCGGTGAGGTCACCGCCGCTGTCGGCGCGGGCGTCATCACCGCCGAGCAGGCGATGGTGTTCGTCCGCGAGCGCGGCACGGCGATGGCCGCTGCCGCAGCGGTCACCCCCACCGGGATGACCGCGGTGCTCGGCGGCGAGCGCGACGACGTGGTCGCCAGGGCCGAGGCCCACGGCCTCACCGCTGCCAACGAGAACGGCGCCGGTCAGATCGTGGTCGCCGGCACGCTCGAGCAGCTCGCGGCCTTCGCCGCCGACCCGCCGGAGAGCTCGCGCCTGCGTCCGCTGCAGGTGGCCGGCGCCTTCCACACCCAGCACATGTCGCCCGCCGTCGCCGTCCTGGGCCGCCTCGCGCGCTCCATCTACATGCACAGCGCCCGGCTCCCGGTGATCAGCAACGCCGACGGTCAGGTCGTGCACAGCGGACGCGAGGTGCTCACCCGCCTCGTGACCCAGGTGAGCAACCCGGTGCGCTGGGACCTCTGCATGCAGACGATGGCCGAGATGGGCGTCACCGCCGTGCTCGAGCTGCCCCCGGCCGGCACCCTCACGGGCCTGGCCAAGCGCGCCCTGCCCGGCGTCGAGACGCTTGCGCTCACCACCCCTGACGACCTGCCGGCCGCCTGGGACCTCATCGAGCGGCACGCCACCGAGACCGTGATGTCGCAGGCGCCGACCTGGCGACTGCTCGTCGCACCGGCCAAGGGCATCTTCAAGCTCGGCGTGAGCTCGGGTGTCGGTGACTCCCTCGTCGCTGGCGCACCGGTCGGCAGCATCGTCAACCTGCGTGACGAGCAGCCGGTCGTGGCCGCGCACGGCGGCACCGTGGTCGAGTGGCTCGTGGAGGACGGTGACCCCGTCTCCCCCGGCCAGCCGATCGTACGGCTGCACCCGGTGGCGGTGTCATCGTGACGAAGGCGCTTCGGCTGCCCCCCACCCGCGCGGGCAGCCGGATCATGTCGATCGGCTCCTACCGACCGTCGCGCGTGGTCGACAACGTCGAGATCGCCGCCCGCATCGAGTCCTCCGACGAGTGGATCCGCGATCGCTCCGGCATCATCGAGCGCCGCTGGGCCGCCGCTGACGAGACCGTCGTCGACATGGCCCTCATCGCGTCCGGCAAGGCCGTCGCAGCTGCCGGGCTCTCGCCCGAGCAGATCTCGATGGTCCTCGTGGCCACCGTCACGCACCCCTACCAGACCCCCTCAGCCGCAGCAGAGCTCGCGGCTCGTCTCGGGACCAACGGCGCGGGTGCGCTCGACGTCGCCGCCGCGTGCGCCGGCTTCTGCTACGCCCTGAGCATCGCCGACTCGCTCATCCGCACCGGCAGCAGCGAGTACGTCCTCGTCGTCGGTGTCGAGAAGCTGACCGACTTCCTCAACCTCGACGACCGCGGATCGGCGTTCATCTTCGCCGACGGTGCGGGTGCGGTCGTGGTCGGACCCGCCGACCACCCGGGGATCGGTCCGGTCGTCTGGGGCTCTGACGGAGACCAGAAGGACGCGATCACCATGACGCAGTCCTGGGCGGAATATCGCACCGAGCCGGGCGAGCAGTTCCCCGCGCTGACCATGCAGGGGCAGCAGGTCTTCCGCTGGGCGATCGGTGAGATCTCGAAGGTCTGCGTGCAGGCGCTCGAGGCAGCCGGCGTCACCATCGACGACCTGGTCGCCTTCGTGCCGCACCAGGCCAACATGCGGATCACCGATGCCATGGTCAAGCAGCTCAAGCTACCCGAGCACGTCGTCGTCGCTCGCGACATCGCGACCACGGGCAACACCTCCGCCGCGTCCGTCCCCCTGGCGCTCGACCGGCTGGTCGAAAACGGCGAGCTGCCAGGCGGCGGCCTCGCGCTGCTCGTGGGCTTCGGCGCCGGCCTCGCCTTCGCGGCGCAGGTCGTCGAGCTTCCCTAGCGGCAGCGCGCACCCCAGACTCCCTGAGCCGCACGGCAACGGGCGCACGACCCGCACCACCCCGTCCAGCACCGCACCGAGCACGCAAGGAGAAACCGCTTCCATGGCTAACACAGAGATCCTCGAGGGCCTCGCCGCGATCGTGAACGAGGTCGCCGGGACCCCCGTCGCCGACATCACGCCGGACAAGGCGTTCATCGACGATCTCGACATCGACTCGCTGTCGATGGTCGAGGTCGTCATGGCGTGCGAGGACAAGTTCGGCGTGAGCATCCCCGACGGTGAGGTCAAGAACCTC
This sequence comes from Candidatus Nanopelagicales bacterium, assembly GCA_025351185.1. GTDB lineage: Bacteria > Actinomycetota > Actinomycetes > S36-B12 > CAIYMF01 > Longivirga. Next base: position 14,461 of record JANXWJ010000272.1, on the reverse strand, counting down.
AAGACCGTCGGCGATGCCGTGAGCTACATCGAGAAGGCCCAGGCCTGATCCAGGCCCCGACGTGATGGGTGGCGCCCCCGACCGGGGCGCCACCCGCACTTCCACCTCGACCGTGCAAGGAGCACCGCATGTCCACCTCGCAGACCCGCGTCGTCGTGACCGGCCTCGGCGCCACCACTCCCGTCGGTGGTGACGTCGCCTCCACCTGGGACGGCCTGCTGTCCGGGCGGTCCGGCGTACGCCTGCTCGACCCGCAGCGCTATGCCGAGCTGCCGGTGCGCTTTGCCGGCCAGGTGGCCGTCGACCCGCTCGAGGTGCTCCCCAAGCCCGAGGCTCGCAAGCTCGACCGATGCCAGCAGCTCGCCCTCATCGCCTCGCGCGAGGCGTGGGCCGACGCCGGCGCGCCCGAGCTCGATCCCGAGCGCCTCGGAGTCGTCGTCGCCACGGGCATCGGCGGCATCGTGAGCCTGCTCGACAACTACGACATCCTCAACACCCGTGGCTGGACCCGGGTCTCGCCGATGTCGGTGCCCCAGCTGATGCCCAACGGCTCTGCCGCCTGGGTCGGTCTCGACCTCGGTGCCAAGGCCGGCATCCACACTCCCGTCAGTGCCTGCGCCTCCGGCGCCGAGGCGATCGGCTATGCCCTCGAGATGATCCGCAGCGGACGTGCCGACGTCGTGGTCGCCGGCGGCACCGAGGCCTGCATCCACCCCATCACCGTCGCCGCCTTCGCCGCGATGCGTGCGCTCTCGACGCGCAACGACGAGCCCGAACGTGCCAGCCGCCCCTACGACAAGGGCCGCGACGGCTTCGTCATGGGCGAGGGTGCCGGCTGCCTCGTCCTTGAGTCGGCCGAGCACGCCGCCGCGCGCGGTGCCCGGGTGTACGCCGAGGTCGCCGGTGTCGGGATGACCGCCGACGGCCATCACATCGCCCAGCCCGACCCCGAGGGTCGCGGTGCCACCCGTGCGATCCGCCTCGCGCTCGAGGCCGCCGGCGCCGCACCGTCCGACGTCATCCACGTCAACGCGCACGCGACCTCGACGCCGCAGGGCGACATCGCCGAGGCCACCGCCATCCGTACGGTGCTCGGCTCGGCCGCTGACGGCGTCGCGGTGAGCGGCACCAAGTCGATGACCGGGCACCTGCTCGGTGGCGCCGGTGCGGTCGAGTCGGTCGCCGCGATCCTCGCGCTCTACCACCGCGTCGCGCCGGTCACCGTCAACCTCGACGACCCCGACGACGAGATCGGCCTCGACGTGGTCCACGGCGAGCCGCGCACGTTGCGCGAGGGCGACGCCGTGGTGCTCAACAACTCGTTCGGTTTCGGCGGCCACAATGTCGCCCTCGTCTTCCGGAGCGTGTGATGACAGCTGTGCTGAGTGCATCAGGCATCGAGGTCCCGGACCTCGACCCGCGCCACCCGCTCGTGCGCATGCCGGCGTTCCTCGACGCCGGGACGATGGAGCTCATCACCGAGGTCGACGACTGCGGTGTCATCGCAGCCGTCGGCACCGCGCAGGGCACCCCGGTCGTGGTGTTCTGCACCGACCCGACCGTGCAGGGCGGTGCCATGGGCATCGGCGGCTGCAAGGCGATCATGGTCGCCTACCACCGCGCGATCGCCGACGACGTCCCGATCGTGGGCCTGTGGCACTCCGGTGGCGCCCGCCTGCGCGAGGGCGTCGAGAGCCTGCACGCGGTCGGCGAGGTCTTCGCGATCATGACCCGCGTGTCCGGCAAGATCCCGCAGATCTCCGTCGTGCTCGGCCCGGCAGCGGGCGGCGCGGCCTACGGCCCGGCGCTGACCGACGTCGTCGTGCTCGGCCCCGAAGGCCGCATCTTCGTCACCGGCCCCGACGTCGTGCGCTCGGTCACCGGCGAGGACGTCGACATGCTCCGCCTCGGCGGGCCCGAGCCGCACGGTCGTCGCAGCGGTGTCGTGCACGTCATCTCCGCGAGCGAGCGTGCCGCCATGGACGACGGCGCCCGGCTGGCCTCGCTCCTCGGTCGGCACGGCACCCTCGACACCTCGCTCGTCGCCGACGTCGACCTCGCCGCGTTCCTGCCGGAGAACCGCAAGCGGGCCTATGACGTGCACCCACTCATCGCGGGCATCCTCGACGAAGGCTCCGCGCTCGAGCTGCACGGCAAGTGGGCGCCCAACGTCGTCACCACCCTCGGCCGCCTCGGTGGCCGTTCGGTCGGCGTCGTGGCCAACAACCCGCTGCGACTCGGCGGCTGCCTCGATGCCACGAGCGCCGAGAAGGCGTCGCGCTTCGTGCGGATGTGCGACGCGTTCGGGCTGGCGCTCGTCGTCGTCGTCGATGTGCCCGGCTATCTGCCCGGCGTCGGTCAGGAGTGGGACGGCGTCGTACGCCGCGGTGCCAAGCTGCTGCACGCGTTCGCCGAGGCGACCGTGCCCCGCGTGACCGTGGTGACTCGCAAGGCCTTCGGCGGTGCCTACATCGCGATGAACTCCCGCTCGCTCGGTGCCACCCGGGTGATCGCCTGGCCGGAGGCTGAGATCGCGGTGATGGGCGCGGTCGCCGCCGTCCGCGTGCTGCACCGCCGCAAGCTCGCCGACGTGCCCGAGGACGCGCGCGCCGAGGTCGAGGCGGAGCTGGCCGAGGAGCACACCCGCATCGCTGGTGGCGTCGAGAAGGCAGTCCTGATCGGCGTCGTCGACGAGATCGTCGAGCCGTCTCGCACGCGCTCGGCACTCGCCGGAGCGCTCGCCGACGCGCTGGCCGCCGACCCCGACATCCGCGGCCACCACGGCAACATCCCGCTATAGCCCCCCTCCTCCGATCCTCGGTTGATGTGTAACCAGGACGGGCTATAGCCCGTCCTGGTTACACATCAACGGGAGCATGGCGAACGAAGGCCCCCCGGACCGCGCGGTCGGGGGGCCGTCGTGTCCCTCAGGGAGGAGGGAGTCCGGGGTTGGGCGCGGCGGCCTAGGACACGACCTGGTGCAGCCAGCGCACGGGGGCACCGTCACCGGCGTAGCGGAAGGGCTCGAGCTCGGCGTCCCAGGGACCACCGAGCAGGCGGGTGAGCTCGTCCTCGAGCGGGGCTCCGGAGAGCGCCGCCCGGGCGATCGCACCGCGCAGCCGCTCCTCGGGAACCTGCACGTCGCCGTGCACCCCGATGACGGCGCGGTAGATCCCCAGACCGGGAGTGACGGAGAACCGCTCCCCCTCGGTGAGCGCGGTCGGCTCCTCGGTGACCTCGAAGCGCACCCGACCCCAGCCGTGCACGGCGGAGACGATGCGCGTGGCCGTGCCCGTCTCGCCGGTCCAGCAGAGCTCGGCGCGCACGCTGCCCGCGATCACCGGCTGCGGAGACCAGTCCAGCCCGACCGGCTGGCCGAGGATGTCGGCGAGGCCCCACTCCAGGTGAGCCGCGAGGGCCCGGGGGCAGGATTGCACGAAGACGACGCCCCGGGTCTGCACCCGTGCGCCGTGAGGCACGCCATGCGTGCCGCGACGATCAGACATCGCCAGACCTCCTGGTTGAGGGTCGCCTTCCCCAGCGGCCTCGTCGGAGCATCCGTGCGTCGTCTCCGCTCACGATAGCCCCGCGAGCCCCTCCCGCACCAGAGGTCCCACCCTGCGACGCACAGTGAGCATGCGACTACGCAGCGGCGTAGCGTGACCTCCGTTCCCCAGGACCACTCGGACGACGGCTACAGACCGGGGCCCAGGTCCGTCGATAGTCCGGGTGAGCCTCCTGCGGGAGCAGGAGACCGAGCCGGTCCCGACCGGCGGAGACGGGGAGGGGAGGACACGTCACCATGGCTGATTCTGAGATCTTCATGACCGAGATGTATGACGAAGGCGTGGTCACCGAGGTCATCAGGCCTGCGGCGATCGTCCCGGAGGAGTCCGCTCGTGCGGTCCTGGTCGAGCTCGCGCTCCGCGACGTGCAGTTCGGCGGCCTCTGGCTGTCGGACCCGTCGCGCTGGGCGCTCTACGACTCCCCCTGGTCGGCCCCCGGCCAACCGGGTGAGGCGCAGCTCGTCGGCACCATCCAGGTCGCCTACGGCACCCCGACCCGCTACGAGATCACCATCTACCGCGCCACGATCACCCGGCGCGGCACCGAGCTCGGCTGGACTGTCACCAAGCTGTGCGACGAGGCCCTCGGCTTCGGCAACCTCGACCTCGCGACCTGCCCCCGCGCCAGCCTCGCTGCACCGCCCAAGCCGTTCCACTTCTAAGCCGTCCCGCTGCTCAGCGCGGACGCCGGCCCGTGCTGGCGCGAGTCAGTAGAGACGCATGCCCAGGAACACTGCTCCGACGAGGGAGCCGAGCAGCACGACGGACACGCCGAGGACGACCCACCGGTTCCCCACGCGCGTGATCACCTCTCGACCCTAAGCGACACCCCCGCCGGGCACGCTCCGGGGACTCACACGCGGTCACCGGACCCATCACATACTTCTCACAGGTTCGGCCGCCACTGTGAGCATCATGAGCAGCGGAGCCACGGCGCGTCGGACGGCGCCGAGCGCTGCTCGCCGCTCCGGGTGGGCCGCCGGTCGACCTGCCGCCCCCGCGCCCTTCGACCGCGCGCCGGCGATCGCCCTGTGGCTCGCCGGCATCGGCCTCGGCCTCGTCGTGGGCATCGAGCTCGCCACCCGGAGCCCGCTGTCGGGCGACGGTGCGCTCCTCATGGAGATCGGCCGCTGGTCGGGTCTGCTGGGGACGTACGCCGCGCTCCTGGTCATCGTGCTCATCGCCCGGGTCCCGGTGCTCGAGCGGTCGGTCGGTCTCGACCGGATGGTCAGGTGGCACCGCCGCCTCGGTCCGGCTGTCCTCGTCCTCCTCGTCGCCCACGTCGCGTTCATCACGGCGGGCTACGCCGCCAGCGAGGCCGTGTCCTACCTCTCGGAGACCTGGGCCTTCGCCTCGACCTACTCCTGGCTCCTCCCGGCGATGGCCGGCTTCGTGCTCATGGTGATGGCCGGACTCGCGTCCTGGCGCGTCGCCCGCCGCGCGATGAAGTACGAGACCTGGTGGATCACCCACCTCTACCTCTACCTCGCCATCGCACTGGCCTACCTGCACCAGATCACGCTCGGCCAGCAGTTCGTGACGCACCGCTGGGCCCGTTGGATCTGGATCGGGATGTACGTCATCACGTTCGGCCTGCTGATCGCCTACCGCATCGCCGCTCCGGTGCTTCGTTCGCGTCGACACAATCTGCGGGTCCGCGCGGTCACGCGCGAGTCGAAGGACACCGTGAGCATCTGGGTCTCCGGTCGCAACCTCGACGAGCTGCATGCTCGCGGTGGGCAGTTCTTCGGCTGGCGCTTCCTCACCCGCGACATGTGGTGGCAGAGCCACCCCTACTCGCTGTCGGCCGGACCCGACAACAAGTTCCTGCGCATCACCGTCAAGGACCTCGGCGATCACAGCGGGTCGCTCGCGCGCCTCAAGCCGGGCACCCGCGTCGTGGCCGAGGGCCCTTACGGCGTCTTCACCGCTGATGCCCGGCACGGTGACCGGGTGGTCCTCGTGGCCGGCGGTGTCGGTGTCACGCCGATCCGCGCGCTGCTCGACGAGCTGCCCGCGCACGTGAGCGTCGACGTGCTCTTCCGCGCTCCGCGCACCGATGCCCTCGTGCTGCGCAAGGAGCTCGACACGATCGCCGCGGCCCGTCCCCATGTCCGCGTGCGCTATCTCGTGGGCAGCCGCCACGACTACCCCGTCAACGCCCGCACGCTGACCTACCTCGTACCCGACGTCGCCTCGGCCGACATCTATGTCTGCGGCCCGGCGCAGCTCGTCGACACCGTGGTCGAGGCCGGCCGCCATCTCGGGATCGAGCCGCATCGCGTGCACCACGAGGCGTTCTCGTTCCACTCCTCCGACACCTACTCGTTCACCGCCAAGGAGGCAGTTCGATGAAGCGTGCTCTCATCGTGGGCACCGGGACCGTCATGGGCGTCGCCGCGGTGCTGGCGCTCAACCCCGACGGCGCCTCCGTCGCGGCAGGTCTCCCCTCCTCGGCCGGATCCACGACCACCCCGGGGACGGGCACCGGCACCTCCGGCAGCACGGCGACCCCGAAGGCGTCATCCACCGCCGCCGCGAGCAGCTCCACGAGCGCGACCGGCACGGGCGTCGACGTCGGCTACGGCATCGTGCAGGTCAAGGTGACGGTCACCGGCGTGACCATCTCCGCGATCGATGCCGTGCAGCTCCCGCGCAACGACGGGCACAGCGCGCGCATCTCCCAGCAGGCCTGGCCGATGCTCGTCGACCAGGCGCTCAAGGCCCAGAGCTCACAGATCTCCGGTGTCTCCGGGGCGTCCTACACGTCCTACGGCTTCACCGAGTCCCTCAAGGCCGCGCTCGTCTCGCTCGGGCACGCTGCATGACCGGGCCAGCCCTCCGGGGCAACACCGGCCCAGCACTGTCAGGATGGACCGAGCACGAGATCGGCACCGTGGGTCAGCCCACGAGCGCCGGAGCAAGGGAGGAGTCATGACCATGACGCGCACCGAGGACACGGACCTGCCGCAGAGCTATCTGCGAGCCGGCGAGGGCGTCCCGCCCATCAGGGTGCTCGTCGTCGACGACGAGCCCGATCTCGCCGACCTCGTCTCGACCGCGCTGCGCTTCGACGGCTGCCGCACGGCGACCGCCGGCGACGCCGACGAGGCCATCCGGGTCGCGCGCGACCTGCGTCCCGACATCGCCGTGCTCGACATGATGCTGCCGGGCGACGACGGGGTCCGCCTGCTGGCGCGGCTGCGCGCCGAGCACCCAGACCTGCCCGCGGTGTTCCTGACCGCGCGCGGTGACACCCGCGACCGGATCGCGGGCCTGCGCGCAGGCGCCGACGACTACATCGCCAAGCCGTTCAGCCTCGAGGAGCTGCTCGCCCGACTCCAGGCGGTCCTGCGCCGTACGGGTCGGCTCGACGAGCGCGGCGCAGTGCTGCGCGTCTCCGACCTCACCCTCGACGAGCTCACTCGCGAGGTGCACCGGGGCGGCGACCTCATCGACCTCACACCGACCGAGTTCGACCTGCTGCGCTTCCTCATGCAGAACGCCCGCACCGTGGTGAGCAAGGCCCAGATCCTCGACCGCGTCTGGCACTACGACTTCGCCGGACGCAGCAACATCGTCGAGCAGTACGTCGGCTATCTGCGCCGCAAGGTCGATGCCGACCAGGAGCCCCTCATCCATACCGTCCGCGGTGTCGGCTACGTTCTGCGCGCACCCCGTGCAGGCGACACTGGTGCGTGACCGGCTGAGCACGGGGTGGGCCGCGATGCCGTTGCGTCGCAGGCTCGTCCTTGGCCTGCTCACGGTCATGTCGGTGACGCTCGTGGTCGTCGCGGCCGCGACGTTCCTCGGCGTCCGGACCTGGATGGTCGAGGGCATCGACCAGAGCCTGATGTCGGGCAAGTCCAGCGTCTATGAAGGCGCGAACGACGGCGACGGCGACAACAAGGGCGGCCGTCCGCAGAGCGACGCCTTCCAGCCATGGACCCTCAACGGTGCCACGATCTTCCGCGTCAACTCCGACGGCACGGCGTCACCCGTCGTCAGCTCGGGCGCGGAGGCGATTCTGTCGTCGGCAGTCGACACCGCTGCGCTGAGCTCGGTGCCGGTGGGCAAGGATGTCGAGCCCGTCACGATCAGCATCGACGCCCTCGGAACGAGCCGGGCCGTGGCCGTGCCCGTCGCGGTCTACAGCGCGCGCGGCGTGCTGGTCGACCAGTACATCGCCGTCGCGATCATCCCGATGTCGCGCGCCACCGAGGTGGCCGGTCGACTGCTCCTCGTCGAGCTCATCGCCATGGGACTGGCGCTGCTCGTCGCCGGAGTCGTCGCGGCGTGGTTCATCCGACGCTCGATGCGTCCGTTGCAGGACGTCGCAGCGACCGCTCGCGCCGTCGCGGAGCTCCCCCTCGAGCACGGCGACGTGACCATCCCGTCCCGTGTGCCCGATCCCGTGCCGACCACCGAGGTCGGACAGGTCGGCCTCGCGGTCAACGCGATGCTCGACCACGTCGAGGCGTCGCTGCAGACCCGCGCCGACACCGAGGACCGCCTGCGCCGCTTCGTGTCCGACGCCGGGCACGAGCTGCGTACGCCGTTGGCCGCGGTGCGCGGCTATGCCGAGCTGATGCGTCGCGGCGCCAGCGCCGACCCCCAGCAGTCGCTCCACGCGGCCGAGCGGATCGAGGCGGCCGGCAGCCGGATGGGCATGCTCGTCGAGGACCTGCTGCTCCTCGCCTCGCTCGACGAGCAACGTCCGCTCGCCCACGACGCCGTCGACCTGCAGTCGCTGCTCCGCGAAGCGGTCGCCGAGGCTGCCACCGCAGGGCCTGACCATGAGTGGTCGATCGATGAGCCGGACGAGACGGTCATGGTCGTCGGCGACGGGGTGCGCCTGCACCAGGCGGTCGGCAACCTGCTCGCCAACGCGAAGGCGCACACGCCCCCGGGCACGTCGGTCACAGCGTCCGTGCGCCAGGACGGCGAGTGGGCACACATCGAGGTGCGTGACGACGGTCCTGGGTTCCCGGTGGACCTGCTCCCCCGGGTCACCGAGCGCTTCGCACGGGGCGATGCGAGCCGGTCCCGCGCGACCGGCGGCAGCGGCCTCGGCCTGGCCATCGTCAAGGCGGTCACCGAGGCGCATGGCGGCACCATCTCGGTGGGCAACCGCATCGACGGCCCTGGTGCGCTCATCTGCATCTCGGTACCCGTCGCGGGACCGTCGTCGGACCGGTCCGACGGGGCACCTGCCGCCACCGGCGTGCACGTCGACCCTGAGGCAGACACCCCCTCCGGCACCCCGGTCGAGCCCACCCGCGATGTCGTGCAGGTGCCCTGAACGGACCGACGACGAAGCCCCCCACCATCGGGGTGGGGGGCTTCGTCGTCGTGCGTCGTGCAGCCTGCGTCAGCCGCGCAGGTTGACCGGTCGCAGCACCCGGTCGATGCCGTGCGCGATCTGGGCGTTGCCGGCGTTGATGTCGGTCTGCGACAGGATCACGCGCGGGTTGCGCGAGTTGTAGTCCTTGTCCCACAGCGAGATCGTCGGTCCGTGGCGGTAGACGCGTACGCGGATCGTGGAGCCGAGGGCGGTCGTGAGGAGCGCACCGTTGGACTTCAGCGCCATCGCGGCCGTGATGGTGGCGCCCGGGACGACGTGGTAGAGCAGCACTGCCTCGACGGTCGGGATGCCGAGTGCGGCGACGGCCGCGAACACGGCCTTCTCGGACCTTAGCGTCTTGCCCGACAGGCTCTTCACGAGCTTCTGGAACGCCCGGTCGTTGGGGATGAAGGCGGTCAGCACGACCGTACCGTCGGTGAGGACCTTCACGGCCGAGGTCGGCTTCGCCTTGAGCACCGCAAGGACGGCCGCCGTGACGATGTCGTAGTCAGTCCAGTTCTTGTCGAACGCCACGCCACCGGCGGTGAGCACCGCGGCGAGCGAGGTGGTGCCGACGGCGGCCTTGGCGACCGCCGGAGCGGCAGCAGGGGCCTTCGTGGCGGTGGGGGCCTTCGTGGCGGTGGGGGCACTCGCCTGGGCGGTCGGCGCCAGGGCGAGACCGGTGGCGGCGAGAGCCGCGGCCGCGGTGGCTGCCGCGACACGGTGGCGGAGGTTCATAGGACTCCTCGACTGCGGGGCCCGGTGGATCCGGGCACTCGAGAGCACTTCCGTCCGGCGGGAGCGTCCGGATGCAGATCGGGCGGGAAATTCTGGTCGTCGGATAACACCCGACGACTGTCGGTCCGACGCGGCAGGATCAGGGCGTACGCCTGACGAGCACTCGGGCCCGACGTGAGGACCGCACATGACCTGGACCGCACCGTCCATCGACCGCAGCGACGAGCCGGCTCTCGGCACCGAGCGGGAGAGCCTGCAGGGCTGGCTCGACTATCACCGCCAGACGCTGCTCCTCAAGTGCGCCGGCCTCACCCACGAGCAGCTGGCTCAGCGCAGTGCCGAGCCGTCTGAGCTCTCCCTCATCGGCATCGTGCGACACATGGCCGACGTCGAGCGCTGGTGGTTCCGCACCAACCTGCGCGGCGAGGACCTCCAGGGCTTCTTCGGCCCCGACGACAACCTCGAGGGCGACTTCGCCGACCTCGACTCCCTCCCCGCCGAGGAGGTGTTCGCCGTCTTCGAGCGCGAGTGCCTCGATGCCGACGCAGCTGCGTACGGCATCGAGCTCGAGCAGACCTTCCGCAGCCGTGGACGCGGCACGGAGCTCGACCTGCGCTGGCTCTACCTGCACATGATCGAGGAGTACGCCCGGCACAACGGCCACGCCGACATCCTCCGGGAGCGGATCGACGGGGTCACCGGGGACTGAGCGGCAGTCTGGGATGCTCATGTCATGGCCGACTCGAGCCGGCCTCTGAGGGGGTCACGATGAGCAAGGCGCAGCAGACGGGCACCCGGTCGACGTTGCCGGTCGCCGCCGACGGTCATGACCTGATCCGGGTGCAGGGCGCGCGGGTCAACAACCTCAAGGACGTCAGCGTCGAGCTCCCCAAGCGTCGGCTCACAGTGTTCACGGGGGTCTCCGGCTCAGGCAAGAGCTCCCTGGTCTTCGGCACGATCGCCGCCGAGTCGCAGCGGATGATCAACGCGACCTACAGCGCCTTCGTGCAGGGCTTCATGACCACCCTGGCGCGTCCCGAGGTCGACGTGCTCGAGGGGCTGACGCCAGCGATCATCATCGACCAGCAGCGGATGGGCTCCGACCCGCGGTCCACGGTCGGCACCGCCACCGACGTCAACGCGATGCTGCGCATCCTGTTCAGCCGCCTCGGCACACCCCACATCGGCTCACCGCAGGCGTTCTCCTTCAACGTGGCCTCTCTCAGCGGCGCCGGCGCGGTCACGATCGAGCGCGCTGGGCGCACCGTGAAGGAGCGACGCAGCTTCAGCATCACCGGCGGGATGTGCCCGCGGTGCGAGGGCCGAGGCTCGGTGACCGACTTCGACCTGACTCAGCTCTATGACGACAGCCTGTCGCTCAACGACGGCGCGCTGCGGATCCCGGGCTACAGCATGGACGGCTGGTACGGCCGCATCTTCACCGGCTGCGGCTTCTTCGACCCGGACAAGCCGATCAGGAAGTTCACCAAGAAGGAGCTCGCCGACCTGCTCTACAAGGAGCCGACCAAGATCAAGGTCGAGGGCATCAACCTGACCTTCGAGGGTCTCGTGCCGCGGATCCAGAAGTCGATGCTCTCCAAGGACGTGGACTCGCTGCAGCCGCACATCCGAGCCTTCGTCGACCGGGTGGTGACCTTCACCGTCTGCCCCGAGTGCGCGGGCACCCGGCTCAGCGAGGCGGCCCGGTCGTCGACGATCGACGGGGTCAGTATCGCCGACGCCTGCGCGATGCAGATCAGCGACCTCGCAGCGTGGGTGCACGGCCGTGACGAGCCCTCGGTGGCTCCGCTGCTCGCCGCGCTGGCGCACTCCCTCGACTCCTTCGTGGAGATCGGTCTCGGCTACCTCTCGCTCGAGCGACCGTCGGGCACGCTGTCGGGCGGAGAAGCCCAGCGCACCCAGATGATCCGGCATCTGGGTTCCTCGCTCACCGACGTGACCTACGTCTTCGACGAGCCGACCACTGGTCTGCATCCCCACGACATCGCGCGGATGAACGACCTGCTGCTGCAGCTGCGGGACAAGGGCAACACCGTGCTCGTCGTGGAGCACAAGCCCGAGACGATCGTGATCGGAGACCATGTCGTCGACCTCGGTCCCGGGGCAGGCGCCGTGGGCGGCTCGGTGTGCTTCGAGGGCACCGTCGAAGGACTGCGTGCCAGCGACACCGTCACCGGCCGCCATCTCGACGACCGAGCTGCCCTCAAGGCGACCACCCGGACACCCACCGGGCAGCTGGAGGTCCGCGGTGCCTCGGCCCACAACCTGCGCGATGTCGACGTCGACGTCCCGCTCGGGGTGCTCGTCGTGGTCACCGGCGTCGCCGGCTCCGGCAAGAGCTCGCTCGTGCACGGATCGCTGCTGGCCCTGCCGGCCGCCATCGAGGCAGGTGTCGTCGCGGTCGACCAGACCCCGATTCGCGGCTCGCGCCGCAGCAACCCGGCGACCTACACCGGTCTGCTCGATCCGATCCGCACGTCGTTCGCGAAGGCCAACGACGTGAAGCCGGCACTCTTCAGCGCCAACTCCGAGGGTGCCTGTCCGACCTGCAACGGCATCGGAGTCATCTTCACCGACCTCGCGATGATGGCGGGCGTCAGCTCGGTCTGCGAGGAGTGCGACGGCAAGCGGTTCCAGGCGTCGGTGCTCGACTACCACCTCGGCGGCCGTGACATCAGCGAGGTCCTCGCGATGTCGGTGACCGAGGCCGAGGAGTTCTTCGGTGCGGGTGAGGCACACACCCCGGCCGCCCACACCATCCTCCTGCGCCTCGTCGACGTCGGGCTCGGCTATCTCAGCCTCGGTCAGCCCCTCACGACCTTGTCCGGCGGTGAGCGCCAACGCCTCAAGCTGGCCACCCACATGGCGGAGAAGGCCGGCCTCTACGTCCTCGACGAGCCGACCACCGGTCTCCATCTCGCCGACGTCGCGCAGCTCCTCGGCATGCTCGACCGGCTCGTCGACGCCGGCAAGTCGGTCGTCGTCGTCGCCCACCACCAGGCCGTGATGGCGCACGCCGACTGGATCATCGACCTTGGCCCCGGTGCCGGCCACGACGGCGGACAGGTCGTCTTCGAAGGCACCCCCGCCGACCTCGTCGCCGCCCGAACCACCCTCACCGGCCAGCATCTCGCCGCCTACGTCAGCAGCGGTCCTCCTCCGGCCTGACCATCTCCAGCCACTGTCACTGGGCGATGTCGCCTATCCCGCTCGCGCGGTTCCAGCGCGCTAGTGCGGCACCGGCGAAGCGATGTGCGGGAGAGCGACCTCGGGAGTGGGCACCACGACGATCCACACCCGCTTCTTGCCCACGAGCCGCAGCGGCCAGCGCGCCGGCCACATCAGGGAGAAGTGTCGGCCGTACTTCGCCCGGTGGGCTCTGACTCCTGCGCGGAACTCGCTGCGGTCGAGGACCTCGGCCTTGCCCGCGACGTAGGACGCACCGGGGAGAAGCGCGCCAGGGCCGTCGCACGCGGCGATCGCGACGAGCGGGTTGAGCCCGATACGCCGCACCTTCCACGAGTCACCGAACGTCGACACGAACAGCCGCACCCCGTCGCCGCTCACCCAGACCGGAGTGTGGGCCGCCGAGCCGTCGGCGCGAAACGACACCAGGTCGATGAACGGCTCGCCGCCAAGGCGACGTGCCAGGTCGTCCGCATCAGGGGCCATGCACCGACTCTGCCACGGGACCGGAGGCGACACGGCGTACGACCGACTCCCGCAACCCGGAGCCGCGCCACCCGGTCGCGGTCGGGCCCGGCGAGCGAGATCGTGGTGGCCTAGGGTTCCCGACATGGACGACGCCGCCGAGAGCACCACGACACCCTCGCCGTCCACCGAGGCACGCCCAGCGCTCGACAAGAAGAAGACGATCATCGGTGCCCTCGTGGGTGTCATCGACCTCGTGGTCATCTTCGTCAAGGTGATCCCGCAGATCGGGTCCTACGCCGACGCGCTCACCGCCATCAGGGCCATGTCGGGCTTCGACATCGCCGTCATCGTCATCGCGGTGCTCGTCTACAACGCGGTCTATGGCCTGCCCTTCATCGCGGCGACGCCCGGTCTTGCCTATCGCCGATCCTTCCAGCTCAACCAGGGTGCTTTCGCGATCAGCAACGGCATCCCCGCCGGTGGTGCCTTCGGTCTCGGTGTGCAGTACGCCATGCTCGCCTCCTACGACGTGCCCGCGACCGTGGCGACTGCTGCGATCGGAGCTGTCGGGGTCTGGAGCATCTTCGTCACGCTGGGCCTCCCGGTCTTCGGGCTGCTCTCGATGTGGGCATCGGGCAAGGCCGAGGTCGGTGCCTACATCTACATCGGGCTCATCGGGTTCGGCGTGCTCGTCGCGATGATCGTGGTCTTCGCACTCGTGATGCGCAGCGAGAAGCTGGCGATCCGCCTCGGTGAGCTCGCGACCAGGCTCGCCGCACCAGCGATGCGCCGCTTGCGCGCCGGCGAGGAGTTCGACGGCGTCGCCGTCGTGCTCGAGTTCCGCAGCGACACCGTGGGTCTCGTACGCCGGCGCTGGGGCGCCATCACTGCGGCGCAGCTTGGCGTGTCGATCACTCAGTTCCTCATCTTCTTCGGGGCTCTGCGCGGGGTCGAGGGCGCCTCGACCGAGACCTCGATCCTCGTGGCGTTCGGCGCCTTCGCGGTCTCGCAGATCGGCATCATGATCCCGATCACGCCCGGCGGTCTCGGCACGGTCGACGCCCTGATGATCCAGCTGCTCATCTCGATGGGCGTCGACACGGGGACGGCGACGGCGGCAACCCTCGTGTGGCGCGCG
>JANXWJ010000212.1 GCA_025351185.1 Candidatus Nanopelagicales bacterium | reverse complement strand
CACCAGCCGTGGGCTCAACCGTCGCGCCGCGTCGGCGTAGGGCACCCGACCGCGAGCTCCGGTATCAACGATCGCCGTCAGAGTCCAGCCCACTCCTACGGCCAGCGGTAACCGGAGCCACACGTCGAACTTGTGGACGTTGCGCAGCGGAGCCAGGGCTGAATCCAGCAGATCCCGTAGCGCCGGGGCTGCGAGTCCATCCGCCCATGGGCCAGCAGCCGACACGTGTGCCCCGACGATCGCGACGAGGCCGATTGCGAACGAGGCCACCAGGAATCGGCGGTGCTTCGTGCGTCTGAGTGAAAGTCCCGCAGCTCCGGCCGCCGACACCACGACAGTCCCGACGACGACCAACCGTTCGTTGACCATGGCGAATCCGGCTGGCCACTGCGAACCGCCGGCCCCCCCTACATACGCCACCCAGTCCGTGACGCCGCGCAGAGTAGCGCTCCCATCGGTGACGGAGGTCGTGACGGCCGCCGACTCGATCCAGTCGAGGAATGGAGGGGAGTACCGGCCTAGTAGGACGAGCGGGACCACGAACCAGGCCGTCGCGAGCGCGGCGGCTCCCACCCACCACAGCCCTAGCCGCAGCCGCAACGACCGGGGAACCTCGGTGGCGATCCACAGGGCACCCTGTGCACCTGCGACAATCGTCGCGACTGCATTGATGCCGCCCATAAGCAGCAAGGCGAGTCCCGACCGGGTCGCCGCTCGCCGCACCTTCCCGTCGGCACGCAGCGAGGCCAGCGGTAGGAGCATCCAAGGCGTCATGACATAGGGAAGGGTCTCCACCGAGATGGGGCCGAGAGTCGACACGACCCTGGGCGACATGGCGAACACGATCCCGGCAGTCCAGCGCGCCGACGGGCGAGTCAGCCCCAGCACCCTGCCGAGCCGCACCAGACCCAGAAACGCGGTGCACAGGAGGAGCCACCACCAGAGGCGTTGCACGATCCAGGCCTCGAGGTGCACGGTGTGGCCGATCCAGAAGAACGGACCGACGGGAAACAGATATCCGTATCCCTGGTTCTGAAGCTGCCCGAAGAACGCTTGGTCGTCCCAGAGGTGGAGGGCGCGCTCGAGGAACGCTCCGGGGTTCTGAGTCAGATCGAGCTTGGTATCCGCCGCCGTGAGTCCGGGTGACTGGGTGAAGGCCACTGCCGCGAGCACCGCGCAGGTCGCCATCAGACGGATGCGCCACGCCAGCCGGCTCATCGGCTGCGCCGACCCACGACGACCAGGTTCCAGCAGGCCACCTCGCGCAGGCCGGGCACGCGAGCGAGTCCGTGTGACCACCTAGGGAGGTATCGGGGCACGAGACGCACGTCGGTCAGGGTTCCATCCGTACGCCGAGCACCCGCCCACCGGGCGCCCGCAGCGGCCGTCGTCCGGAAGAGCGACTCGCCGTAGATGTTCTTGGGCCGGTGCCCGTGCTTGTCGGTGTAACGACGAGCAGCGCGGTCCCCACCGAGGTAGTGCCACGGTGCAGTCTCGTGTCCGCCCCAAGGTCCGTACCAGAGCGTGTATGACAGGAAGACGACACCCCCTGGCCGCGTCACCCTCACCATCTCGTCGGCCATCTTCCAGGGGTCCCGTACATGCTCGGCGACATTGCTCGAGTAGGCGACGTCGAACACGCCGGAGGTGAAAGGAAGTGCGGCTCCGTCGCCGAGCACCGTGCGGGGCCCCGGGTCACGACCGTGCAGCGAGAGCTCGCCGGCGTCCGCGTCGAGCGGGAGGTAGGTGGCACCCCGTGCCTCGAACGCGTCGGCGAAGTAGCCCGGTCCACCGCCGACGTCGAGCACCCGCGCGCCGTCTAGCGGAAGGTAGGACTCGACCTGCGCTGCCGAGTCACGGGCGAGGGCGTCGTAGAAGAGGTCCGGGTCGCTCTGCTCCTTGCGGAAAGACGACAGCAGCGCGAACGAGCGCCCGAGGGTCGCCCGGAACTCTGGCTGCTCCTTGGTGCTCACGGCGCGGACGGTACCCGACCTGAGTCGCCTCGCGTGCACGGGTCGACCGTGTCCTACTCGGGGGTAACATGAGGGGACGCTGGTGACGCGACCCCGGCAGTCACAGGGAGGATCGCCGGTGCCACTGACTTCGTCGCACGACCTGCCCGCGACGGATCGTCCCCTGCGTGTGCTCTTCTGTAACTGGCGTGACACGCGCAACCCCGAGGGTGGCGGATCTGAGGTCTATGTCGAGAACGTCGCGACCGCGCTGGCCAGCGCCGGTCACGATGTCACGATCCTCTGCGCCGCGCACGAGAACGCTCCTGCCGACGAGGTCGTCGACGGCGTCCGGTTCATGCGCCGAGGCAGCAAGCTCGGCGTCTACCCACACATCTTCATACGCCAACTGCTGCGCCGACTCGGTCATTTCGACGTCATCGTCGACGTTCAGAACGGCATCCCCTTCGGCTCGACCTTGACCGGACGCACACCCGTCGTGGTGCTGGTGCACCACGTGCACCGCGAGCAGTGGCCCGTCGTCTACGGCCCTGTCAGAGCCCGGATCGGGTGGGCGCTCGAGTCTCGGGTTGCGCCGTGGGTCTACCGCAGGAGTCGCTATGTGGCGGTGTCGCAGGCGACCCGTCGCGAGCTCGTCGAGCTCGGCGTGGACGATCGACGCATCGAGGTGGTGCACAACGGTGTCGAGCGCCCCGTTCGCGACGCAGAACCGGCCGACCACCCACGGATCCTCGTGCTCGGCAGGCTCGTCCCGCACAAGCGCGTGGAGCACGTCCTGGCAGCAGCCGCCGTCCTGCTCCCGGACCATCCTGACCTTCGGGTCGCCGTCGTCGGTGACGGCTGGTGGGCGCCGGAGCTGGCAGCGGAGGCCGAACGCCTCGGCGTCACAGATCTCGTCGAGTTCGTGGGATTCGCTGACGAGGAGACCAAGCATCTCGAGCTGTCCCGCGCCTGGGTGCTTGCCCTGCCGTCGCTCAAGGAGGGCTGGGGCCTCGTGGTCATGGAGGCCGCCGGCTACGCAGTCCCTTCGGTGGGCTACGCGGCGGCCGGCGGCGTCGCCGAGTCGATCGTCGACGACGTGACGGGGCTGCTGGCCGAGGACCAGTCGTCTTTCACCAGCGCACTGCGACGACTCCTCGACGACCCGGCGTTACGTTCCGAGCTCGGCGGCGCGGCAGCAGCGCGCACCTGGGAGTACGGCTGGGAGACCGCGGCCCGTAGCTTCGCGCGCGTGCTGGCCAGTGCCACGGGCCTCGAGTCCGTTCCACCGGTGTTTGATCCTGAGCCGGCGCACGTGCACCTCGAGCATCCCTCCGACGACGAGGCGTCCTTCGTCACCGGAACGACGAACGAGGTCGCCACTCCGTGAGGGG
>JANXWJ010000209.1 GCA_025351185.1 Candidatus Nanopelagicales bacterium | reverse complement strand
CGCGGGCGAGCTTGCGGATCTGGCGATACGCCGAGGTCACATAGTTGGCCCCGAGGTCGAAGGCGTGACCGTCGTAGCCGACGCTCAGGCAGAGACCGCCGACTCGCCCGGCCTTCTCGATCACCACGACGTCGGTGAAGCCCTGACGCGACAGCTCATACGCGGTAGTGATGCCGGCCGGACCCGCGCCTACGACGCAGATCCGGTCATCGAGATTGACTGTCAACGTGCCCCCTCGGACTTCCCGGTGTGCCCCTCGTAACCTTCTACACCAGACACCACGCGCCGCGGGGACCTTCGGAGCGGCTCGTCGGCTGCTCAATCCGCGCCGGCGTACGGCGTTGGACACGGTCTTCACGACGTCGAACGGCTGCTCGTCCCCGAACCGCCACTCGCGGGTGGTCCCGGAGACTCACCCGCGGCACCGGCGTCGCGCACGTCGTGGCCGCCGCCGTGACCCGTCCGGAGCGAGGCAAAGACGTGACGCAGCCTGGTCTGCCCGATCCGGCGGATCGCCGCGGCCGGTGGAGAGGTCGTGGCCTCGAAGGCTGTAACGCCCATCCCCATCCGGCCCGACCGGGTCGACTACGTGCGCTCGGAACCGCTCACGATCGAACGAGTCCCTGTAGAAGCCTTCCGGGAATCTCGGGCTGCGCTGGTAGCGCAGCGTCCGCACCTGAGGGAAGTCCTCGATGCTGGCCCGGACGACGTTTCGGCCAAGGCCGTCGAGTTCTTCGGCCAGTTCGTCGGCAAACCATGTCTCCCCAGATCCGTCGGTTCCATCGATCCCCACGCGAACGGATCTCGACCCGCGTCGGGGAACAGCGCGTGCGACTTGCTGCAAAAGCTCGTCGCGCACGACGAGATCGTGGGATGTAGCGCCGCCGCCCCATGTGAGGAAAGCATGGGTCCCGCTCCGAACCGTTAGGCATCGCGGTCATGCCTCTGGTCCCGCGCCCGGCAGCGGCTCCGCACAATCGCGATCGTGGCCAGCCGACGCCCTGGGATACCGGTACGCAGGGTCACGTGGACTCAGGTCACGTTGCGCGGGGGCGGTGGCCTGGGACCGTCCCGGCCGTGGCGCAGCTCGCTGAACGCGGCTTGGACCTGGACCCGGTCATCACAGTCATCATCGGACGAATGGCGCCGGCACATCCACGCTCGTCGACGCGATCGCCGCGGCTGGGGGACGACAGAGGTCACGTGGGGGTCAAATCCGCCGCGGCCGTTCGGAATCCCAAGCGTCGCCGCAGGTCAGAGGCCTGGACAGTGCGCCCGGAGGGACTCGAACCCCCAACCAGCCGGGTAGAAACCGGCTGCTCTATCCGTTGAGCTACGGGCGCCGCAGCCCAGCGAGGGGCCACCCGCACATTGTGCCGCCTCGCCTGCGCCCAGCCACGCCCAGACCCATGCGTGATCTTGGTCGTGTGGTCGCTACCGGGGTGGGAAACAGCCATCCGACCAAGATCACGCAGGGAGTGAGGGTCACCAGTGTGGGAGGGCTTTGCCGGGATTGAGGATTCCATGGGGGTCGAAAGCGTCCTTGATGCGGCGGTGCAGATAGATCGCGGAGGTGTCGAGCTCCTGGCCGAGTGCGTCACGCTTGAGGAGGCCGACCCCGTGCTCGCCGGTGACGGTGCCGTCATGCGCGAGCGCCATGTCGATGATCTCGTGGAAGGCGAGTAGCCCGCGCGCGGCTGCGTCGGTGTCGCCGCGCGGCGTGACGATCGTCGGGTGCAGGTTGCCGTCGCCGGCATGGCCGAACGTCCCGATGACGACAGCGTGCTTCTCCGCGATGCGTTCGATGGCGGCGACCGCCGAAGCCAGGTGCTGGCGCGGGATGGAGATGTCGTCGAGCAGCCAGTCACCCATGGTCTCGAGGGCCGGGATGGCCAGGCGTCGTGCACCGAGCAGGAGGTCGGCCTGCTCGGCATCCTCCGAGCGGTGCGCCTCGGTGGCGCCGGCGCGCAGGCACGCTTCGAGCATGAGATCGGCCTCGTGCTCTCCGGCCTTGCCGGGCAGGTCGCTCTGCGCGAGCAGGAGTGCGGCGGCGTCGGTGTCGAGACCCATCGGCTTGAACGCCTCGACCGCGCGCAGCGTCGTACGGTCCATCAGCTCGAGCAGGCTCGGCGTCACGATGGTCATGATCGCCTCGACAGCCTTGCCCGCTGACGCGACGTCGGCGAACACCGCGACCGCCGTCGTGGGGGGAGGAGGCAGCGGACGCAGGCGCAGGCGAGCCATCGTCACGATCCCGAGAGTGCCCTCACTCCCGACGATGAGTGCCGAGATGTCATATCCCGCAACACCTTTGACCGTACGCCGTCCTATCCGCGTGACGCGTCCGTCGGCAAGCACCACCTCGAGGCCGAGCACCGCTTCGCGGGTCACGCCATACTTCACGCAGCACAGGCCGCCCGCATTGGTGTTCACGTTGCCGCCGATCGAGCAGAAGTCCTTGCTCGCGGGATCGGGGGCATACCAGAGACCGTGTTTCGCGACGGTGTCGCGCAGCTCCTGGTTGAGCACGCCGGGCTCGGTCTCGACGAAGCCGTTGCCGACATCGACCGTGTGCACGTCGCGCATCCGTTCGACGCACACGACGATGCTGCCGTCGATCGCGTTGGCACCACCCGACAGTCCGGAGCCCGCACCACGCGGCACGACGGGGACCCGGTGCTCGTGCGCGGCCACCAGGATCGCCGACACCTGCGCCGTCGTCCGGGGGAACGCGACCGCGAATGGCTCGCCGACGGCAGAGCCGGTCGATCGGTCGACGCTGTAGGTCGCCATGATGTCGGGGTCGGTGACGACGTCACCGTCGGCGAGTGCCGCCTCCGCGGCTCGGAGCACCGCGTCCTCGGGGGTCATCCGCACACTGTGTCGGCTCGCAGCGCATCGTGCGAGCGGTTCGTCGCGACGCGGTTCCCTTCGGGCCTCGGGCGTCGGTCGTGCACACCCTCGCTTCGTCGGCGCGTCGCCCACAGCGGACCTGTCCTGGCTGCGCCATCGCGTTGCATCGAGAGGCAGGGTCGAGCATCGGACCGGGCAGTGCCGGTCCAGAGACCAGGAGGCGAGATGCAACCCTCAGTCACCCTGACGGGCAACGTCGTCAACGACGTCGTGCTGCGCCAGACATCGGGCGGACCGGTCGCCAACTTCCGAATGGCATGCGACAACGGCTATCGCGACCGTCGCAGCGGTCAGTGGATCGAGCGCACGGTCTATCTCGGTGTCTCCGCCTGGCGTGGCCTCGCGGAGAACGTCGCGACCTCGGTGTTCCGTGGTCAGCCGGTCGTCGTCGTCGGCCGTCTCAAGCAACGGGAGTGGGAGCGCGACGGGCAGAAGGTCACGGTCATCGAGGTCGACGCCGAGCTCGTCGGCCACGACCTGGTGCGCGGCACCGCCCGCTTCGCGCGCACCTCCAGGGGGCCGCAGACCGCCGACCTCGCGCGCGAGGTCGAGCTGGCCGGAGACGCCGCGCGGTCGGGCTCCTCGACCTACGTCACCGATGGTGCGGGGTGGGGCGTTCCGGGCCTGGCAGCTGTGGGCGCAGCCGCGCCAGAGCCCGGACGCGAGCCCGGACTCGAGCTCGACCCCGGCCCCGGGCTTGAACCCGGGGCCGGGGTCGACGGGAGTGTCGGCGACGCCACGGCTGCGTGACGGCGCCCCTGGTGCGCGGAGCCCGGGGCGCTGTCACGACACTCGTCGTGCAGTCGAGCGGGTCAGCCCGAGGCGACAGTGACGTTGCTGACGGAGTGCGTGTCAGTGAGGCCTCCGGTGCCGGCGGTGAAGCCGAGCCGCACGCTCGTTGGCAGCGCGAGCACCGGCGAGAGACGCACGAGACCGTCGACCGCGACGTAGAGCTTGCCGTCAGCCGTCCACACGTCGATCACGTGCGACCCGACCGTGAGCCCGCCCTTCGATGCCGTGGAGGCGACGTAGTTGAGCTGGTCGGTCTTGGTCTTCACCCCGTTGGCGATCCCGATGAAGTCGGCACCCGGGTCGCCGGTGTTCTGGAAGGAGTCTGACGTGACCGCGATACCTGCAAGACCGCCATAGCCCAGTCCGCCGCCCAGCGCACCGAGCGAGAGCGACGTCGACCTCGTCGAGTCGAGCAGCGCTAGGGCCATGCCGTCCGCGCCCGTGCCGGGCGCGATGGTCGCGGTGTAGCGCACGTGCAGGCCCGTCGCCGGGTAGGCCGTGGTGAGCATCGTCGATCCCGAGGCATACGCCGTCGACGCCGTGAGCTGCACGCCGGTGCCGCTCACGACAGCCTTGCCGGCGCGCCCCCACCCGGTCCCGGTGATGCCCATCGCGAAGGTGGACCGCTTGGCGAGGATCGAGATGGCGGACACGGCGTGCACGTCGGTGATCGAGCCGGTGCCGCTCGTGAAGGCGAGCAACGCTGTCGGCGGGATGGCCACGACGGTGTCGAGCACCTGGGTGCCGTCGACCGACACCTTGAGGTGTCCGCCGACGGTGGTGACGACCACCGCGTGGGTGCCGGTCCGCAGCGCGGGCACGGCGGTGGTGGTCGCGACGTAGCGCAGGGCGCCCGCGTTGGCGGTCGCCACCCCGACGAAGTTGGCCGACGGTTCGCCGGCCCCTTGGGCGGTGTCCAGCGTGACCGCGGTGCCGGAGAGGCCACTGAAACCGAGGGCTCCGCCGGCGCCACCGAGGGAGTTCTTGGTGCTCCGCGCCGGGTCGAGCAGCGCGAAGGTCAGCCCGTCGGCCCCCGTGCCCCCGGATAGCGACGCGGTGAACGACGCCGTCAGCGAGGCGGTGCTCACTGCGGTCGGCCAGACCGCGCTGCCGGCGAGGTTGGCGGTCGCCGGGGTGAGGGTGAAGGCGGTCGCGCTCGCCGTGGCGGCACCGTTGACGGTCCAGCCGGTCGTGCCCGTGACGACGTCGGTGTTCACAGGCGGCGGCGGCGGCGGGGGCGGGGGAGGAGGAGGCGGCGGCGTCGCGGTGACGCGACCGATCGTCACGTTGCGGATGGCGTGGGTGTCGAGGAGGCCGCCGGTGCCGGCGCTGAAGGCGAGCAGCACGTTGGGCGGCAGGGCCACCGTCTTCGAGAGGAGCGCTGTTCCGTCTACGGTGACCGCAAGCACGCCTCCGGTGTAGGTGACGGAGTAGGCGTGCGTCGCGTTGCGCAGCGGGGTCGGGATCACGGCGGTGGCGACGTAGCCCAGGGCGCTGTTGGTGTAGGTGCCGTTCGACACCGCGATGCCGGTGAAGTTGGCCGACGGGTCGGTCGCGTTGGCGAACGTGTCGGCAGTGATCGCCGTGCCGTGCAGCCCGCCGAAGCCGAGGGCTCCACCGACCTGACCGAGCGATGCGGGCGTGTCGAGAGCGGGGTCGAGCAGGCTGAAGGCCAGGCCGTCAGCACCGCTCGTGCCACCGGTGATCGCGGTGGTGAACTGCACCGACAGCTCGGCCGACGCCACGGCCTGCGGATAGATCGCGCTGCCCGCGGTGTACGTCGTCGGACCGGTGAGCACCAGGTCGGTGCCCGTCACCGTGGCGCCGCCGTTGAGCGTCCAGCCACCGGCCACAGGCGACGGCGCGACGGCGACCGCGTGACCGACGAGGGTGACGAACTGCGCACCCTTGCCGTCGTCGCTGGTGACCTCGTACGACGACGTCACGTCACCGGCAGCGGTCGGGGTGAAGCTCACCGACTGGGTGTAGGGGACGTCGTTGATGACGAGTCCCTCGGGCAGCGGCGAGATCGAGGAGAACGCACCGGCGGGCGCCTTCGCCTTCGTAATCGTCAGGGGCAGGTTGCCGCTGTTGGCAACGGTGAAGGTGCCGGTGACGGTCTGGCCCACTGCCACGGTCCCGATATCGAGCGTCGTCGGAGTCAGGACCATGAGGCTTGCGCCGGTGACCCCGGTGCCGGTGAGCGGCACGGTGACGTTGCCGGTCGAGGTGGTGACTGCGAAGGAGCTCGACGCGGCGCCGACCACAGTCGGTGCGAACGTCACCCCCACGGTGACCGAGGCGCCGGCTGCGATGCTCGCGCCGACCGCCGGGGCACCCGCGAGGGTAAACGGCGCGGTGGGTGCCGTGACTCCGGTGACCGTCGTGGCCGTCGTGCCCGTGTTGCGGATGACGACCGACGTGGTGCGCGGCAGCGCTGTCGGCTGGTTGGCGAAGGTGACCGCGGCCGGTGTCGAGGTCACGCCGGCCGCCGTGCCGAGGCCGTGCA
>JANXWJ010000194.1 GCA_025351185.1 Candidatus Nanopelagicales bacterium | reverse complement strand
CCTACGCGCAGTACTTCGACGTCATCCGCCGCCTCGGCCTAGACGAGGACGCGCTCACGCAGGCCTACCGCCGGATGGCCTTCAACGTCGCAGCCATGAACCGAGACGATCACACGAAGAACTTCGCGTTCCTGCTTCCTCAGGACGGAACCTGGAGGCTGTCTCCAGCCTTCGACGTGACGCACGCGTTCAACCCGACGGGCGAGTGGACGCAGCACCACCAGATGAGCGTCAACGGTCGCTTCGACGGCATCACGCTGGCTGACCTCTACGCGGTGGCGGACAACCAAGGCATCCCCGGTTTCCACCAAGTCACCGAAGACGTACTCGCCGCAGTCCGCGCCTGGCCTGACTTCGCCCAACAGGCTGGTGTCGCCGGCCGCACCATCAGCCACATTCAAGACCAGATGACAGAACACTCACTGGCCTGAACTCCGCCCGACTGCACCGCAAGCCTTTGGTTGATGTCCGGCTCCCGTTCGTCGTCTTCGTGCTCCTCGTGCTCGTGCTCGTCGTGCTCGTGCTCGTGCTCGTGCTCGTGCTCGTCGTGGTCGCGATCGTCGTCGTCGTGCTCGAGGTCGTCGTCCTACTCGTCGTCGGCATCTTCGCGTTCGTCGGCTGGTCGCTACGTGGCGCGGCGTGATATGCCAAGTTATGCATAAGGTTTGAGCTAAACGAGGCGCGACGGCGCCTCGGCTCCGTTCGTTGCCGAGCGAGGTTAGGTTGCGGCCTGACCGTGGTCGCCGAGGTATCGATCTCGATGCTGGACGATCACGGATCGCCTTCGCGAGGTGAGCAGGTCGGGCGCTCCCAGCTTCATCGACCCGTAGAGCCGGTGCGGGTCGACGCCGTTAGCGCGCAGCAGTGGCTCGGCTCGCTGCGACACACTCCCCGTGACTCCGAGCGGCGCGAGCAGAGCCTGCACGGTGAGTCCCGACCAGTAGCCGCCGACGGTGTCGTTCGCGCGGGCGATGCCCCAGGCGACGGCCGCGGCTCCCCGCTTTGGTGATGCCTTGCGCCGGAAGATGGCCGGGTCGCCGACTGCGGCGCGGCTGAGGAAGCGTCGCATGGCCGTGCGGTGCTCGACGTCGAGGATCTCGTCAGCTACGTGGTCGCAGGCCTCGAGCATCTCGCGGACCACCGGTCGGATGTCCTCGGCGACACCTGCCCATTCGAACGCCTCATCGGGCAGCGGTGCTTCGTCCAGGGCCATGAGCTGCGCGCGACCACCGACGGCCTCGTCGAGGCCCTCCAGCATGATCTCCTCGTAGCCGAGGTCGTCGTCGTCCGCCGACTCGAGCATCCCGGCGATCAGCGCCGCGGGTCCCTGCAACCGCGCCGACCGGATGGTCCGCAGGTAGACCGGCTCCCACACGTCGACGGCCGCCAGGGTCTCAGCCGTCAGTGACGGTCGGATGCCTCGCTGACTGTGGCTGAACCTGATGAACGCCCGGAGCAGGACGGGGAGCTGGGAGAGGAAGGCGGGTTCGGCGACGATCTTGCGGGGAAACCAGTCGCTGAGCAGCATCTCCACGTTGACCGGGCTCCAGCGCAGCGGATCCCCCGGACCGTAGTCGGTCCCGAACCACAAGACGCTGTCGAGCAGGTCGCGGTTGTCCCGGTCGTCGAGCCCGTCTGCGAAGGGCGAGCCGAAGAACGCGTCTGCGAGTTCCTGCCGGTCGCCGTCGGTCCACTCACGACGCTCCGGGACGGCTCCTCCGGCGGGAAGCATGCGCAGCATCCACTCGACGATCGGCCGGCACATCGGCCAGCTGTCGGACTCCAGCGGCGGGAACAGCAGGGCTCCGTGCTCGATCGCGTCCTCGACCACAGCTCGTGCCAGGGCAGGGTCGACGATCGACAACGTCTGGTCGACGTCTGAGATCGTCTGCGCCATCACGTCGCTCAGCTCGCCCAACGTCTGCGGGACGATGAATGCGTCCTTGACCACGGTCCCCATGTTGTGGTCGACGTACACCAGTGCAGACAGGCTGTGGCCCGAGGTCAGGGTGACGCCCAAGAGATAGTCGTCGCCGTCACCGAGCACGTGGGTCATGAACCACACCTCGGGTTGGACCTGTGCCCGGTCCAAGCCGGTGAGCCAGTCAGGCAGGGGCTGGCGGCGGGTCGCAAGCTCGCGCCCGATCCGTGCCGCCAGCAGCTCGTCGCCGGTGAGAGCGCGGATCGCCGTGAGCGCAGCGGTCGTCTCGGCGTATGACATCTCGATGAAGGACTCGACCAGGTCGTCGATCGTGGGTTGCTCGTCGCCCCGCGCAAAAGGGCTACGGCGGCGCGGGTCGGTCACCTCCAGCATCCCGCTAACAATGGCGAGGAAGTCCAGCGGCTCGGACCCGCGCAGGGCACGGCGGAGCCCTTGGATCAGCAGCTGGTCGCGGCCGGAGTCGTCGTGCTCGCGCAGCGCCGACCGTGCGCCGGGGCGCTGCGGACGTGTCTGCGGGCGAGCCTTCCGGCCGTCGCGTCCATGCCTCGAAGTCACCCGCGTGAGTCTACGAACTCGATCCCGGGCAGGGGAGCGCCGCCAGGTGAATGGGTCGCGGCCAGCCAGGCTAAGCAGGAATATCGGCTTCAGTGTTCCTACTTTGCACCGGTCGACGCGGGCCGTAAGAAGCGTCGCGATCACGCCGACGTAGGCGGTGAAACGGGGCGATCTTGTCGTCGCTGTTACGGACTCCATAGCTGACGCCATAGCTGACATGGCCTGAAGATGATCAAGAAGCCACCTTCGCCGACGTCGAGGCGCGGGCTCTGACGCCTCCCGACGAGCCGCTCCGGCGAACCAACGATCCGGCACTTCACGTCTCTGACCAGCACAAACAACGAGGCCGGCCTGCACCCGTCGGTGCGACCGGCCTAGTCGTGCTGCTGTCTCAAACAACGTGCGCCCGACAAGATTCGAACTTGTAACCTTCTGATCCGTAGAGGCGCGAGGGGGGTTCGTCAGCATCCGCCGACCAGCGTTTCCGCAGGTCAGAGGGTTGCATGAATGTCCATGAACGATGACGAACGAACCGCATAGCTGACGCCATAGCTGGCAAACGATCTTGAAGAACGTGTTGCGCCGATGTCGCATCCCGCCACGACCTGACTGCCGCCGTCCGCTGTTGGACCGACCCACAGGTACACGAACGCGACACTCTGCGCCGGCCGGTCATGCGGATTCCGTGGGTGGAGGTGTCGCGACGCCCACCAACGGAACCGTTGTCTGTCCCCTTCCCTACGCTAGGGGTCAAAGAGGGGCACAGACGGGAGTCGAGAGTGGCTGAGACCAAGCGAATCCTTTGCCTCGCCAACTCGCGCAAGATGTCTGGACGGTGCGTCGCCGGCGTCGAGATCGGCGAGCGCGGCTTCGGGGCATGGGTGCGCCCTGTGAGCAACCGGCCGACGCACGAGGTGTCGGAGGCAGAGCGCGAGTACCACGATGGCTCAGATCCACAAGTGCTCGATGTGATGGACGTGCCGCTGATCTCGCATAGCCCCTTCGGATTCCAAACGGAGAACTGGCTCCTGGATCCGACCATCTACTGGGAGCGGCGGGGCGCCCTCGATTGGGATCAGCTCGCACCACTTCTTGACGACGGGCGACCGCTTTGGGTGGGTGGCCAGAGCAGCTATAACGGTGAGAACGACCGAGTGCCCGAGCAGACCGCCACATCGCTTTCGGATTCGCTGCGGCTCACCAGGGTCGACTCAGCGGTCCTACGCGTCATGGAGGGATTCTCTGGGCGGAGAGAGGTGAGGGCTGGCTTCGAGCATGCGGGCAGCACGTACTGGTTGAAGGTCACGGATCCAGTGATGGAGCGGTCCGCCAAGCAACGAGACAACGGCGACTATGAGATGGGCGAGAGTGCCCTCACGATCAGCCTCGGCGAGACGTTCCAGGGATACGCTTACAAGCTGGTGGCTGCTGTCATTCCGCGACGTTGACCGAAGGGAGGATCCGTGAAGCCCGCACTGCTGACCGTCGGTCACTCGACCCACTCCGTCGAGCACTTCCTCCAGCTCCTCAAGCAGAGCGGAGTCACAGCCATTGCGGACGTTCGATCGGTCCCTGCGTCCCGATTCACCCCGCAGTTCAATCGCGACGCTTTGAAGCGGTCACTTGGCGAGGCTGAGGTCAAGTACGTGTTCCTTGGTCTAGAACTGGGCGCCCGCT
>JANXWJ010000153.1 GCA_025351185.1 Candidatus Nanopelagicales bacterium | reverse complement strand
GGCGCCGCGCTCGTGCCCGAGCTCGAACTGCTCGAGCCCGATCACCGAGAGCCCGCGGCGTGATGCATGCCACGCGGTGGAGGAGCCCAGCGCTCCGAGTCCGACGATCGCGAGGTCATAGGTCTCAGTCATCGCCGGCCTCCGGTGCAGTGGTGCCGAGGCGGGGCAGCAGCCAGCGGCGGATGTCGAGGGAGGCATCCTCCATGGGGGCGTACCAGCCGCCGGAGTAGGCGCGTGAGGTCATGCCGCGCTGCACCGACTCGCAGATGCGCCAGTCCTGGAGGTTGGTGAGATCCCAGAGCTCGACCGCATCGCTCGGGTCGAAGCTCGCCTTGGCGACCTCATCAGCGGCGAAGAGCAGGTCGCACACGACCTCGGTGCGATCGACGGCCACGGGGCGCAGGACGAACGCTGCGACGTGCTCGGCAGACAGGGAGAGCAGGAGGTTGGGATAGACGAGCTCCCCCTTGTGCCGCACCTGCTCGAACTCGTCGAGGTCGGGGAAGGGTGATCTGTCGCTGGTGCCCGATATGGTGAATGTCCAGGCGCCGTCGCGGTGCGGCACACCGTCGTCCCACGTGAGATCGCTGCCGCCACCTGCGAATGCGGGCACGAGGCGGGAGAGCTCGGGATGCACGGGACCGCAGTGGTAGCACTCGTTGTAGTTCTCCGCGATGACCTTCCAGTTGGCCGCCACCTCGTAGCGAAGTCGCCCCCCCAGCACCAGGGTGTCGAGCGGATAGCGATGCACCTTGCGGGGCACAGGAGCCAGCGATTCGAGCAGCGGTGGAGCACTCGCAGGGTCACCGTGGAGCCACAGCCACCCACCCCAGGTGTCGATGCCGACGGGATGCAGGGCGAATAGCGATCGGTCAAGATCGATCTCGTCGGTGTGGGGCGCGTGCAGCAACGATCCGTCGAGCGCATAGGTCCACGAGTGGTAGGGACATCGGAGCGACCTAGCCGTGCAGGGTGCTGGCGCCTGCAGTGCCGGGTCGACCGGCACGACCTGCGATCCGCGGTGGCGACAGACGTTGAAGAACGCGTGCGCTGCGCCGTGCGCGTCGGTCGTGACGAGCACCGACTCGCCGTGCAGGTCGACCACAGCGAGCCGCTCGGGCAGCAGCGCCGGGACGCCGGGAGCTGTGAGACCGAGGTCGTCAAGACGTCCGATGCAGGTCCACTCGCGGGACAGCACGCGGTCGCGCTCGACGTCGTGCAGCGCAGCGTCGACGTAGTGCTCGCGCGGCAGCGCGGCCTGCAGCCCGGTCATGGTCAGCCGTTCGCCTTCGCCCCGCGGGAACCGATACGTGCTCGGTCGCGCCACTGCGATCGCTTGCGGTCACCGAGGATCTGGTGCACGACGTTGCGCCCTGGCACTCCGGTCACACCACCGCCGCCGTGGGTCGCGGACCCGGCCTGGTAGAGCCCGGCGATGGGAGTGCGCAGGTCGGCGTAGCCGGCGGCCGGACGGGCGTGGAACATCTGCCCCATCGTGAGCTCGCCGTGGAAGATGTTTCCGCCGATGATGCCGTACTCGTGCTCGATGTCGTAGGGGCTGAGGATCTGCCGGTGTAGCACCGAGCTGGTGAATCCCGGGGCCACTGCTTCCAGCCGGGCGAAGAGCCGGTCTGCGTAAGCCTCGAGCTCGTCCCGGTGCGGCTCGGCGTTCCACGTGTGCGGCACCCACTGGGTGAACATGCTCATCACGTGCTTGCCCTCTGGTGCGAGCGTGGGGTCGAACACGCTCGGGATGCAGATGTCGGCGAAGGGCAGGGTGCTCGGCTGGCCAGCCGCTGCCTCCTGGAACGACGTCTCGACCTCGTCGAGGCTCTCGGAGAGCACGATCGTGCCGCCGTGGACCTGCGCGTCGAACCCGGGCTTGCTCGTGAACTCGGGAAGCCGGTCGAGGGCGACGTTGATCTTGACCGTGCCGGAGCGTGACTTGTAGCGGCGGATGTCGTCGACGAAGTCGGCGGGCAGGTCCGCGCTGTCGAGCAGTCGCAGGAACGAGATCTGCGGGTGCGCCGTGGTGATGACGGTCGACGCCGAGATCTCGATGCCGTTCTCGAGCGCAACGCCGGTGACGGCACCGTTCCTCGTGGTGATCTGACCGACAGGAGCCTCGGTGCGGATCTCGGCGCCGAACGAGCGCGCGGCAGATGCGAGCGCCTGCGTGACGCCACCCATGCCGCCGCGCGGGAAGCCCCAGGCGCCGATGCGTCCGTCACCCAGGTCGCCGATGTGGTGGTGGGCGATGACGTAGGCCGTGCCCGGTGTGCGCGGTCCGGCCCACGAGCCGATCACGGCCGACACCGAGAGGACGCCGCGCATCGCGTCGGACTCGAAGGTGTCCTCGATGAGGTCCGCTGCGCTGCTCATGAGGAGACGGGTGAGGTCGACAGCCTTGCGCTGGTCGACACCGGTCAGCTTGCGCAGCAGCCACGCCTGCTTAGCGAGGTCGATGGGCTTCTTCGAGCCGATCTTCGGCGGGATCTCGGTGACGAGCGGGCCGAGGATCTTGCCCAGGCCGTCCATCCAGTCGTCCCAGTGCTCGATCGCCTCGGCGTCCTTAGCGGAGAACTTGGCGATCTGCTCGCGCTTGGCTCGCTTGTCGTCCGGGAGCTGGAGATAGCTGCCGTCGGTGCGCGGCGCGAAGTAGGGACCCTGCGGATAGACGTGATAGCCGTGACGGACGAGGTCGAGGTCCTGCACGAGCGCCGGCGGCAGCCAGGACACGACGTAGGACAGGCTCGTCAGGGTGAAGTCAGGGCCGAAGGGCTGCTCGCTGACCGCCGCTCCTCCGACGATGTGACGCCGCTCGAGCACGAGGGTTCGCAAGCCCTCTCGCGCGAGGTAGGCCGCGGCGACGAGGCCGTTGTGCCCACCCCCGACGATGACTACGTCGTACTGCTGCGCCACTGGTTCCTCCGCGTCGGCACGACCACCGCTATTGACTCGTCAGTCAGTAAGTATGACCTGACAACCCCGCATGCGGAAGCCTCCGCCACCCCCAACTGCACAGTTCTTCCGCCAGCGGTGAATCGAGGTTGGGGGCCGTGAAGGACTTAGGTCTCGGGGTGGTGGCAGGCGGTGACGTGGTGGGGGGTGAGCTCTCGCATGGTGGGCTGGTCGGTCGCGCAGATCGCGTCGGCCTTCCAGCAGCGGGTGTGGAAGTTGCAACCGCTCGGCATCCGGGTGGGATCGGGCGGTTCGCCCGTGAGCACCACCTGCTCGAGGCGCTCGATCTCGGGCACGACGGAGAGCAGCGCCTTGGTGTAAGGGTGCTGGGGGTGGGAGAGGAGCTCTTCGGTCGGACCCTGCTCGACGATGCGCCCGAGGTACATCACGGCCACCCGGTCGGCGATGTTCCAGGCGAGGCCGAGGTCGTGGGTGACGACGAGGAGCGAGAGGCCGAGCTCCTGACGCAGGCGCAGCAGCAGCGCGAGGATCTCACCTCGCACGGATGCGTCGAGGCTCGACACCGGCTCGTCGGCGACGATGACGTCGGGCTCGAGCACGAGTGCGCCAGCGATGACGACGCGTTGGCGTTGCCCTCCGGAGAGCTCGTGCGGATAGCGCAGGAAGAACCGCTCGGGTGGGCGCATGCCGGCCAGCGACAGCGCGCGGGAGACCCGCTCGGTCTCGTTGTCGGAGATGCCGTGCACGCGCAGACCCTCGGCAACCGCTTCGTAGACCGTGTGCCGCGGGTTGAGCGCACCGGTCGGGTCCTGTAGCACGAGCTGCACGCGTCGCCGATAGTCCTTAAGACTGCGGGACTTGTACGACAGCGCTTGGCCGTCGACGAGCACCTGACCCGATGTCGGGCGCTCCAGCCCGAGCAGGGTGCGTGCGAGCGTCGTCTTGCCACAGCCGCTCTCCCCGACGAGCGCGACGATCTCGCCCCGCCCGAGCGAGAGGTCGACGCCGTCGACGGCGCGCGCGATACCGCCGCTGCCGCGGCCTCGGAACTGCACGGCAATGCCTTGTGCTGCTAGCGCCGCGACGCCGCCGGTCGTGGGCGCGGTCATGACGAGGCTCCCTGGTCCTGCACGACGAGGCACGCGGTGGTGCGGTCACCGATGGTGAGGAGCTCGGGCTCCGCGACCGAGCACCGGTCTTCGGCGCGGGGGCAGCGCGGGTGGAAGGCGCAGCCGCTGGGCAGGTCCCCGGGGAAGGGCGGATCACCGGGAAGCCCGGCAGGTGCATAGCGGAAGCGGGTGTCACCGATGCGTGGGAAGGCGCCAGCCAGCGCTGTGGCGTACGGGTGCTTCGGGTGGTCGAAGACCTGTTCGGCCGGGCCTTCCTCGACGATTCGACCGGCGTACATGACCGCGATGCGGTCACACGTGCTCGAGAGGACCGACAGGTCGTGGCTGATGAACACCATGCCGACACCGAGGTCCTTGACCAGGCTGCTCAGCACGTCGAGCACCTGCGCCTGCACCATGACGTCGAGCGCCGTGGTCGGCTCGTCGGCCACGATGAGCTGGGGCTTGCAGGCCAAGGCCATCGCGATCATCACGCGTTGCTTCTGACCGCCGGAGAGCTGGTGCGGATACGCGCTCGCGCGACGTGCGGGCAGGCCCACCATCTCGAGCAGCTCGCCGACCCGGGTGTCGGCCTGCGCCTTCGAGACCTTCCGGTCGTGCAGCAGGATCGGCTCGGACATCTGGTCGCCGATGCGCTGCACCGGGTTGAGCGCATGCATCGCGCCCTGGAAGACCATCGAGGCTTGTGCCCAGCGCAGGGCTCGGACCTTGCCCCACGACAGCGTCTGCACGTTCTGACCGTTGAGCCGCACCTCTCCGGTGACGTTCGCGGTCTTCGGCTGCAGCTTGAGCACCGTGCTCGTGAGCGTCGACTTGCCGCAACCGGACTCGCCAGCGATGCCGAGCGTCTCGCCGGCGTCGACGGAGAGCGTGACGTTGCGAACGGCCGGCACGTCGGCACCCCGCGAGCGGTAGGTGACCGAGACGTCGTCGAACTCGAGCAGCGCCATCAGGCCGCCTGTCCGCGCGGGTCGAGGATGCCCTCGATCGCACGGCCGATGAGGTTGAACGACAGCACGACCAGCACGACGCACACACCGGGTGCCCCGAGATACCACCAGGCACCTTGCGAGATCGCGCCCTGCGCGAACGCCTGCTCGAGGATCGAGCCCCACGAGACGTTGTCGGGATCACCGAGGCCGAGGAACGACAGCGTTGTCTCCGAGAGGATCGAGATCGACACCGCAAGGGTGGTGTTGGCCAGCACCAGGGGCATGACGTTGGGCAGTATGTGCTTGGTCATCTGGTGCAGGTTGCCGGCCCCGAGCGCCCGGGCCCGCTCGAGATAGGGCCGACCTTCGACCGACAGCGTCTGCGCGCGAATGATGCGCGCGGTCCCCGGCCACGACGTCACCCCGATGACGATGATGATCGTCGTCAGGGACCGTCCACGAATGGTGGCGAGCACGATCGCGAGCGGCAGATACGGAATCACCAGGAACCAGTCCGTGATCCGATCCAGGAGACCGCCGAACCAGCCGCGCAGGTGACCAGAGCTGATGCCCACTGTGGTGCCGATGAACATCGCCAGCATCGTGGCCGCGAATCCGACCAGCAAGGAGATCCGCGCACCCCAAGCGACGAGCGCGAGGACACTAATGCCGGAATCGTCTGTGCCCAGCGGGAAGTCGGCTGACGGACGCTCGAAGGGCTGCCCCACGGCCTGTGTCACATCCAAGACGGATCTGGGGAAGACGAAGGGAGCGACGAGCGCGACGCCGATGAACACGAGAAGGACGACCACGCCGAGCATTCCGCTGCGGCTGCAGGAGAACTGTCGCGCGAAGGCACGCAGTGCCGACCGACGGCGAGCCCAGACGATCCCCCGTGCCGAGGTGGGGACCTCCAGAGGACGGCCCGCGTCGCCC
Organism: Candidatus Nanopelagicales bacterium; assembly: GCA_025351185.1. Lineage (GTDB taxonomy): Bacteria > Actinomycetota > Actinomycetes > S36-B12 > CAIYMF01 > Longivirga. The sequence goes on along the minus strand of JANXWJ010000153.1, from coordinate 13,318 downwards.
GGTGGCTGCGGGATGGTGGGGGAGCTCATGTTCGGACTCGGGGGTCGAGGTAGCCGTAGAGCAGGTCGGCGACAAGGTTGGCGAAGATGACTGCGGCGGAGAAGAGCAGGAAGAGGGCTTGCAGGAGCGGCACGTCCGGCCCCTGCAAAGCATCCACGGTCAGCGATCCGAGGCCGGGGATCGAGTAGACGTACTCGATCGTGATTGCGCCACCGACGACGAATCCGAGATTGAGGAACACAAGGGTCATTGTCGGGAGCGTGGCGTTGGGGACGGCGTGGTTCTTGCGGACCATCTTGTCCATGAGCCCCTTGGCTCGAGCAGTCTGCAGATAGTCCTGAGCCGTCTCCTCGATGATCGAGGCGCGCATGATGAGGGAATACTCCGCGAGATAGACGACGGCGAGTGTCGTGACTGGCAGGGCGAGGTGCCAGGCGACGTCGAGCCAGCCCGCCGGCGACGACGTGTCGACGCCCGGTGTCGACAGACCACCCGTCGGAAAGACGCCGGGGATCGGGCCAAGTCCCACCGCGAAGACGATAAGCATGATCATGCCGAACCAGAACTCGGGCATGGAGTAGAGCACCAGTGTCGTATTGGTCGCGATCGTGTCGAAGCGACCTCCGCGGTTCCATCCGCTGCGGATCCCTATCCACACGCCGAACACTGTTGCGAACACCGTCGCGATGCCTACGAGGAGGAGTGTCGGGACGACGTGCGGCCCGATGACTTCCCACACCGGCTGGTTGTACTTCACCGAGTCGACGCCCTGAGAGAACGGGTTCCGCAGGTACGCCCAGAGCTGCTCGAGCTTCGGTCGGTCCAGCGCCGCCCGGAGGGCACGCAGTTGTTCCTGGTCGACGTTGCGGCCGCGGGTGTAGAGGCCTACGGGGTCACCGGGCATGACGCGGAAGAGGAAGAAGTTGAATAGCACGACGAACAGCAAGGTGCCGAACGCCGACACCACCCGACCGACGACGTAGCGGCTGGTGGGACTGAGACGCCCACCCCTGCGCGACGTCACGACAGGATGGGTGCCGGCATCGGTGAGCAGCGCCACGACGTGGTGGTCCTACTCGCGGTCGTCGTCGGCCGAGGCGAGGTCACGGTTACGGCCACGACCGAGGAACACTCCGGCACCGAGTGCGATGAGCACCAGTGCGACGAGACCCAGGATCAGGGTCCAGTTGGGTCCGGACGAGACCGCGGCCGGTGCTTCGCCCTGCGAGATCGTCTGACCGGGTGAGGCGGACGCCGTCGGTGATGCGGACGCCACGACGGGCTTGATGCTCTCGTAGGACCAGGTGCCGTACTGGAAGAGCAGCGAGCCCTTGGGGGTGGGCTGGTTGACGAACCCGGTGAACCGGTCCGAGCGGTAGGCCTCGGGGTTGTCGTAGTAGTAGGTGACGATGTAGGGCGCGTCGTCGTAGAGCATCTGCTGCATCTGCTTGGCGATCTCGGTGCGCTTCGCGACGTCGGTCTCGATGCCCTGGGCGTCGTTGAGCTTGTCGTAGGCAGGGTTGCAGTAGAACGAGTCGGACAGGTTGGCGTAGACCGCGTCACCGTCCTTGTAGGAGCGGTTGGCGCAGGTGAAGGTCGAGAGCTGGTAGTTGGGGTCGGGCTCAACGACCCAGCCCCATTCGAACATGTCGAACTTGCCCTCTCCGATGAGCGTCGTGAGGTTGTCCGACGCGATCATCTTGGTCTGGACCTCGACGCCGACCGCCTGGAAGTAGCCCTTGAGGAAGGCCACGGCCTTTTGGGAGTTGTTGCCTGCGGAGTCGGTGCGGCCGAAGAGGCGGAACGAGAGCCGATTGCCCTTCGAGTCGACCCGGATGCCGTCGGAGCCTGCGGGGTAGCCAGCGGCGTCGAGGAGCGACTTGGCCTTCGCCGGGTCATAGCTGTAGGAGTTGGCGGGGTCGAGGTGCAGCGCCGTGTACATCGAGGGGATGATCGTCGAGCCTGGAGACCCGCCGCCACCCAGGATCTTGTCGACCATCGCCTGCTTGTCGACTGCCCAGCTCAGCGCCTGACGCAGCTTCTTGTCCTTGAGCAGCGGGTTGCCGTCGCCGACGGCCGTGCCGTCGGCGAGTGCCGCGCCGGTGTTGAAGGCGAGCTCATTGAAGCCGGAGTACTGCGCCGAGATGGTCGTGATGCCTGGCTTGCCCTCGAGCGACTTGAACACGTTGCTCTCGAGCGAGTCGGCGAAGTCGATCTCGCCCTTCACCAAGGCTTGGCCGAGCGCGTCCTGGTTCTTGTAGATCTTGAACACGACCTCGTCGACCGCCGGCTTGCCGCGATAGAAGTTGGGGTTGGCCTGCATCCGGATGAACTGCCCCACTCGGCGCTCGACCATCGTGAAGGGACCGGAGCCGACCGTCGGCGTTGCCGGAGTGCCCTCGTTCTTGTAGCTCTTGACGGCCTTCTGGTCGATCGACTTCCAGATGTGCTCGGGAAGGATGTAGACGAGCAACTTTTCCATGATGGGCGACGGCTTGTTGACCGTGAGCACGAGCGTGGTGTCGTCAGTCGCGACTGCCTTGGTGATGTTGGCGACGTAGGACCCGAAGTTGGTCCTCTCGTACTGACCGTTGATGACTCGGTTGAAGGTGTAGGCCGCATCCTTCGCGGTCATCGGCACACCATCGGACCAGGTGAGCCCGCTGCGGATCTTGTAGGTCCAGGTGCTGTGGTCGGCCGACTCCTTCCATGACTCGGCGAGGCCCGGACCGGTGGAGAAGTCGTTGGCGGAGTACTCCGTGAGGGTCGGGTATTCCATCTGGAAGATCTCATAGGACACCGCCGCGATGCCCGTGAACGGGTTCGCCGAGTCGATATCCTCGGTCATGCCGACCGTGAACGTGACCTTCGTGGCCGCGGTCGGGCTCGGCGACGCCGAGTCGGCGGCGATTGCCGGACCCGTGAGGATCACCCCCACCGCGAGGGTCGTGACCGCGGTCGCGGCGAGCAGCCGGATCGAGCGAGACGGCTTGAGCATGTGGATCCTCCCGTGACGCCTGACCGGGCCCTCCGCCCTGTCTCCCTGACCCGCGAGTCAGTTCGGCGTGGCGCATTCCTACCCCATGCAGGTCCGAATGGGGAGGTTTGTGACCGGTTCGTTCCCTACGCGCGTTTCGAGCGTGTGAACGTCATCGGGCCGGATGAAATAGCGTCACGTCCATGCTTCGACCGCCGATCGCGTCGTCCCGCCCCGTCTCGACCGTTCTGCACGGTGTCGTGACCGTGGATCCCTACTCCTGGATCACCGATCCAGAGGAGGAGGAGACCGCGACGTATCTCCAGGCCGAGCGCTACTACCACGACGCCCGGGTCGAAGGCCTCGGTGACCTCACGGTGACTCTCGCGGCGGAGATGGCGGCGCGGGTGCCGGCAGTCGAGCCGTCGGCGCCGTGGGAGAGCCAGGGCTGGCGCTATCGGCGCGTCACCCCCGAAGGTCGGGAGTACGACCGGCTCGTGCGTCGACGGATCGCCGACCGTGGCGCCGAGCCCGCGGTGCTCCTCGACCTGCACGAGGTGCACGAGGCAGGTGGCACGGGCTATTCGCACGAGGGACTGGTCGAGGTGAGCCCGGACGGACGCCTGCTCGCCTGGTCGATCGACTTCGAGGGTGACGAGGTCTACGCGCTGCGCTTCCGTGACCTCGAGTCAGGTGTCGACCTCGAGGAGGTCGTGCCGCACACCTACTACGGCGGTGCCTGGTCGCAGGACTCCTCCGCGTTCCTCTACGTCGTGCATGACGAAGCCTGGCGCCCGTTCCAGGTCTGGCGCCACGTGCTCGGCACCCTTGTGACCGCGGATGCCCTGGTGTTCGAGGACCTTGACGAGCGCCTCGAGGTCGAGCTGCATGCGTCCCGGTCAGGGGCGTGGGCCGTGATCTCGTTGCTGGGACGCGGTTTCGCCGAGGAGTGGCTGATGCCGACCTCCGACCTGTCGACGCCTCCTCGTCTCGTGCGACCGCGTGAGCTCGGCGTCGAGTACTCCCTCGAGCACGCGCCTGGTCACGGCCCCGACGGCACCGACGGCTTCCTGGTGACCACCAATGTCGGCGCGTCGGAGTTCCAGGTGATGTGGGCATCGGTCGACGACCCGTCGACCTGGGTGCCCTTCCTGGCCGAGGACCCGGCGCAGCGGGTCTGGGGTGTCGACGCCTTCGCGGGTGGCCTCGTGCTGCACCTGCGTCGCGACGGGGCGGCCACGCTGCGTGTGCTCCCGAGAGAGGGCGCGGCCTACGACGTCGTGCCGGAGCATGCGGGTGGCATGGTGCGACTCAGCCGCAACGACGACTGGGACGTCGCGATGGTGATGGTCGCGATCGACTCCTTCGTGCACCCGACCGTCTGGTGGGACTACTCCTGGGATGGCACCCGCACGGAGCGGCACCGCAAGGAGAGCCTCGGAGTTCCGGTGCACGACTATGTGTGTGAACGACAGTGGGCGAGTGCTCTCGACGGCACGAGCGTCCCGCTGATCGTCATGCGGCACAGGGACACTCCGCTCGATGGCACTGCTGGGTGCGTGCTCTATGGCTACGGCTCGTATGAAGCATGCCTCGACCCGGACTGGGGCATCGACTGGTGGCGCTCGGTCCCGTCGCTGCTCGATCGCGGAGTGGTGTTCGCCGTCGGGCACCCGCGCGGAGGTGGCGAGATGGGGCGTCGCTGGTGGGATGATGGGCACCTTGCCGCCAAGTTCCACACCTTCGACGACCAGGCCGCTGTTGCCGCGCACCTGCTCGACGGTCAGGTCCGAGCGATCGTGACCCGCGGGCTGTCTGCGGGCGGGCTGCTGCAGGGCGGCCTCTACGGCCGTCGGCCCGACCTGTTCGCCGGTGTCGTGGCCGAGGTGCCGTTCGTCGACGTGGTGACCTCGATGCTCGACTCGTCCCTGCCGCTGACCGCTCAGGAGTGGCTCGAGTGGGGTGACCCGCGTGACGCCGAGCAGTGCGACTACCTGACGGCCTATTCACCGATGCTGCACCTGCCCGAGGTCGCGGATCGCCCACCGTTGTTGGTGACCGGCGCCGTGCACGACCCGCGGGTGCTCGTCCGCGAACCGGCGCGGTGGGTGGCCCGGCTGCGTTCGAGCGACCCCGCGCACGGCGTGGGTGCCGACCCGGAGTCGCCGGTGTCTGCGGGCACGGTGCTGTTCCGGTGCGAGACGGGTGCGGGTGCGCACGGCGGACCATCGGGTCGATATGCGGAGCTCGAGTACGAAGCCGCGATCTATGCGTGGTGCCTACGAGCCCTCGGTGTCGCCTGACACCGGCTCGATCACTGCCGGTCGCTGAGTCGACGCACGAACATCAGACCGCTCCAGGTGTCGTCGATCGCGCAGACCTTGGTGTCGACGACACCAGCCGCCAGACCCTCGGTGCGCACGACGTCGTCACTCATGTCGGTCACGACCACGCTCGCCTTCTTGGGCCACACGACCCACAGCCGGCCAGTCATCGTGATGCGACCGATGTCGCGGTCGAGGTGCTTGCGGTAGGTCGAGGCATCGCTGCGGAACACGACGACGACGTCGAAAGCCGCCCGGCCCGCGCGACGGTGACGCCCCCGACTGCCTCGCTCCCGGCGCAGACCGGGGTGAGGGAAGTGGCGAACATGGCGGCGTCGGCACGGTCGATGGGCCACACTCGACACCGTGCCGCACCCTGAGGAGCAGGCCGGGCTGTGCCTCGCGGCACCGCTCCGGGACCTGTGCGACCGAGACCCGCTCAACCTCGACGCGGACCCTCGTCTCTGTCTCGCGGACGCCGCCGTGGCAGCGGCTCCGTTGCCGTGCGGACCGCTCTGCACCCCCTGGTGCCTCGCCTCCCACGCTGGTGCGGCGCTCACCGAGCGGTGATCGGGCTCCCCGGCTGGCACCGGGATTCCAGAGTTCTTCCTCCCTCACCTGTGCAATAAGGCCGCGACTGGGACGTATCGCTGGGCAGGTTGCCCAGTGTTTCGGTCAGGTGTTGAGCGACGGGTCGGGTGCTGCTGCTCTTACCTCATGTTCACTGAGGGACAACTTTATGCACCGGTCGTGACGACGGACGGCGGTGCCGTCGTCGTCGAGCTCGGGCACGACCATCCCGGCGTCGGCGACCCGGCCTATCGCGAGCGCCGCAACACGATCGCCGCGCTCGCCCTCGACTGGGCACCGGGGCAGGCCTTGCCGGTGGCTGCCTACACCGACGAGGAGCACGAGGTCTGGCGCGTCGTGAGCGCCGAGCTCGCTCGCAAGCACGAGCGGCTCGCCTGTGCGCCGGCGCGTGCCGGACGCGAGCGCATCGCCCTGCCGACCGACCACATCCCGCAGCTCACTGATGTCACGGCGGCACTGGCCGGGCTCACCGGCTTCACCTATCTCCCTGCCGCCGGCCTCGTGCCGCTGCGGGAGTTCTACGGCGCTCTCGCCGACCGTCAGTTCTGGTCCACGCAGTACATCCGCCACCACTCGGTGCCGCTCTACACGCCTGAGCCCGACGTCGTCCACGAGGTGATCGGTCACGCCATCACCCTCGCCGACGACTCGTATGCCGATCTCTACATCGCGGCCGGTCGCGCTGCGCGACGAGTGCAGAGCCTGGACGCGCTGGAGTTCGTGTCGAAGGTGTTCTGGTTCTCGCTCGAGTTCGGTGTGGTCCGTGAGGTGGACGGTCCCAAGGCCTATGGCGCCGGGCTGCTCTCCTCGTACGGCGAGATCGAGGAGTTCGTCGAGGCCGACCTGCGTCCGCTCGACATCGCCGCGATGGGTGTCCAGACCTACGACATCACGCATTACCAACCGGTGCTGTTCGCCGCCACGTCGTGGACCGAGGTGCAGGACGTCGTCGGTGGCTTCTTCGACTCCGCAACCGACGAGAGCATCCATGGGCTCCGCGCCAGGCACCCGGTCAACGCCTGACCGGTGTCGTCGAGGAGCACGACAGGCCCGCACCCGTCGCCGAGGGGGTACGGGCCTGTCGTCGGGTCTGTGCGCACGCCGATCCGCAGACCAGTGAACAACCTGTCGGCCGATCGACACATCCGCTCAGATCATCTGGCGCACACGACGTCTGGCGTAGGTCATAGCGGCCAGGTCGCCTCGACCACCCGTCCCCCGGGGATGCTCACCTCGAGGACCGGATCGCCCGCGGGCGACCAGAGCTGGTAGGTGCCCCAGACGAGCTCGGGGTAGACCGCGGCGTAGACCGTCTGCCCTTCGAGATCGCGTGGGTGCACCGCCACGTGCTGACGATGCTGCGGTTCCTCGATCGGGCTGATCTCGATCTCGTGCCCGACACTGCTCGCGCTCGTGCGGAGCACGAGAGCGCCGACGTCACCGCCCACGTCGAGGACGACGGGTCCGCCGTCCGCGGTGTGGCGATGTGGGTGCGGATGCGCGTGAGCCGTCGCTTCCGCGGCCGTCATGCCACAGCCTCGAAGCCGCCGTGCGGCGATGCGAGGTAGGGGAACGATGACGCGAAGGTCGGAGCAGCGAGCCCATCGGTGATCAGGTTGGCTGCACCGTCGGGGGTGTAGGTCGGTGCCACGAGCGGGTAGGTCACGCCCGCGATGGCGCGAAGCTCGATCGTGACGACGTCGTCGATGGGGCGGCGACCGTTGGGATAGCCGGCGAGGTCGCCACCGACGATGCCCGCGGGGTGCGGGCTCTTCGACGGTGGGACGGCGACATTGAGCCGGAGCATGTCGGCGACCACCGGACCGGTGTAGTTCTGGAAGCCGGGGACGATCCCACCGGGAAGTCCGGTGAGCAGGACGGCGACCAGATCGGCGCGCTTCGCGGTGAGCCCGGCGAGGTTCGGGAAGACGCCCGGATAGAGCACCGGCAGCAGCTTCGCGAGCTCGGGGTGCTCGACGTAGGACAGGTAGTCCTTGTCGGTGTAGGGGGCCCGGTGGTTCCACTCGTCCTTGCGCCCCATGGGGATGAGCGCCTCGTTGACGAGCGGGTTGCCCAGCCGCGAGACCTGGCGGTAGGAGCCGTGACCCTCGGTGCGGTCGCCGTGGATGACGCGTGCACCGCGACGGCTCGCCGTCGTCCAGACGCCGATCGACGCCTTGGGATCGGTGATGCCTGACGGGGTGCCGTGCGTCAGGTCCGAGATCGGCACCTGCAGGGCGATGCTGTGGACGTTGAGGTTCTCGAGGTTGTTGACACCCGGTGCCGCTGCGGTCGGGATCAGGTGCAGGTTCTGGAACGGCCGCAGGTCGGCGAGGTCGAAGATCGAGCCGAGGTCGACGTAGAAGCCGTCGGCGCGCTGCCCGGCGAAGACGCGTCGTCCGTGTCCGAGGTCGTGCACGGCGGACGCGGCGAGCGATGCGTAGTTCGGCGTCGACCGGGGTCCGATGTTGCACGGCGGGCTGCACAGGTTGGTGCCGAGCACCGTCGAGTGACCGTCGCGTGTGCGTCGCGTGACCTTGTAGAACTGGCGCCGGTTGAAGGTGGCGTCCGAGAGCGACGTGATCGGTCCGGTGTTGTAGAGGAACGTGTTCTTGTTGATCACCTCGGTCCAGAAGTCGAACTGGTAGGTGACGTCGGCGCGCGCGTCGCCGCGGTTGGAGATGTGAATCTCGTAGCGGACATCGGATCCGAACTCGAAGAAGTTCGGGCCGGCCGCGGGTCCCTGGAGCGGGATGTAGTTGGCGATGAGCGTGACGGTGTCCGGTCGGTCCGGGCTCACGAACGCGTAGAGATCAGTGCTGTCCGCGACGGGATCCTTCGAGATCTCCGGCGCTTCACGGTGGGACGACATGCGAGTCCTCCTGGTGCGGGGTTGGGGGGTGCCGCTGACGTACGGCGACGGGGGCTGACGGCTCAGGTGTGAGCAGTCAGTCGGCGAGACGAGCGAGGCGCTGCGCGAGGCGGCGGTCGGTGACGGTGACCTCTCGGTCACCGGACAGCACGGTGAGCTCGCCGGTGGCGGCGTTCTTCACGTGCACGACGAGCGTGGAGGTCGAGGCGTCGCCCTCGGGGGCGGCGTCGCGGGTGGCGGCGAGTGCCGCTTCGGGGAGGACAGCACCGGCAGTGACGGCTGCTGCCGTCGCACCGACCCCGGCGAGGAACGTGCGTCGACTGACGTCGGACATAGGACATCTCCTCTCGAGATGGCCCGTCCAGGACCGGACGAGCCATCTCCTGTTCGGAGCTGCCGTCGCGACGGATGGGTCGAACTGCCCACCGGCTGGCCGATCTCACCGAGGGCGCATGCCGCACCGGCTCAGAGCGCACCGGTCGTTCGTCAGTGCTCCGCGGAGACCTCGATGGGGGGCGGGGCCAGACGGGACGCGAGCACGTCGATGAGGGTGGGCTCCAGCACGAGGCCGGCTCCGACGACCGGCCACCCGAGAGCTCGCGCGGACTCACGCACGACGTCGAACAGTCGGCCCGGTGCGAGCAACCACGGGATGACGGCCCCAGCGGAGCCGGCATCCTCGATGCGGGCGCCCGGCCCGGTGGCGAACGCTGCGGTCGCGGGCACGCCGGTGCGCGCCGACGCAGCGGTCACCGCCGTCGCGAACGCATCCCTCTCCTCGTCGACCTTCGTCCCCGCCGCGACGACCACCGCGGGTCCTTCGGCGCGGAGCAGCAGCTCGTCCAGCACGGCTGCGGGATGACCGATCGGCTCGAGACGTGTCACCCGCAGGCCGACCGTGGCCACGGCCGCGGGCACGTCGACCCGTGCGTGGTAGGCGGAGGAGAGCAGCAGCGGAAGCACGACGACATCGTGGTCTCCGCCGGCGACAGCCTCGGCCAGGTCTGGGCCCTGGTGGTCGAGGAAAGCAGCAACCACAGGCGATCCCAGGCGCTCGGTCAAAAGCTGCGCAGTCATGCGAACGACGTGGCCCGACCGAGGGTCAGGGGAGCCGTGAGCGAGCAGGACCGAGAGTGCGGCTGCCGTCATCGGACCTCCGGCGAGAACGCCCCGAGTCGCTCGCGCAGTGCCACGACGTCGCCGACGACGACCACGGCAGGCGACTCGACCCCGCGTCCGTCGGCAAGGTCGGCGATGTCGGCGAGAGTGCCGACTGTGGTGCGCTGACCAGGCGTCCAGCCGCGCTCGATGATCGCGACAGGGGTCTCCGGTCGACGACCCGACGCGACGAGTGCGGCCGCGGAGTCGCGCAGCAGCCGCACTCCCATCAGCAGCACGAGGGTCGTGGTGGGGGCGTGCTCGCGAGCGGCATGCGCGATCGGGTCGACCCCGTCGTGGGCGGAGACGAGGGCGAACGACGAGGCCACCCCGCGGTGGGTGACGGGGATGCCTGCAGCCGCGGGGACGGAGACCGCCGACGTGACGCCGGGAACGACCTCCACCGGCACACCTGCGGCGTGACAGGCCAGTGCCTCCTCGCCACCGCGGCCGAGCACGAACGGGTCACCGCCCTTGAGGCGTACGACATCGAGCCCTCGCAGGGCGCGCTCGACGATGACCTCGTTGATCTGGTCCTGGGTGAGCTGGTGGTGACCTGGCGTCTTGCCGCAGTCGATCACCTCGACGTCGGACGAGAGCTGCTCGAGCACTCCGCGAGGCGCCAGCCGGTCGACCACCACGACGTCGGTGTGAGCGAGGAGTCGACGCCCGCGCACGGTGAGCAGGCCCACGTCGCCAGGGCCGCCACCGACGAGGTGCACGGTGCCGGGGCCGCTGCGCACCCGGGATCGGGTCGCGCGCACCGGCAGCTCACCGGTGTCGAGGGCAGCAGCGACGGCGTCTCGGATCGCACGCGATCGTCGCGGGTCGCCACCACCGGACACCGCGACGAGAACGCCGTCGGCGCCGCGAGCGACCGCGGGAGTCCATGCGGCAGAGACAGTTGCGTCGTCGGCTCGGACGCACCAGATACGTGCAGACTCGGCAGCAGACGCCACAGCGTCGTCGGTGGCGCGATCGCCGGTGGCCGTGTGCACGAGCCAAGCACCGTCGACGTCGCCGATGCGGTAGTCGCGTGCGTGCCACACGACTCTGCGGTCAGCGACCAGGGAGGCGAGCTCCTCGCACAGCCACGGCGCCACGATCTCGACCTGTGCGTCCGAGGTGACGAGCGACGTAGCACGTCGTGCCGCGACCGGCCCACCGCCGACGACCACCACCCGCTTGCCCGCGAGGTCGAGGACGAGGGCATACGACGGCGAGGTCACGTCGCCGATCCCGTCGTGAGCCCGCGGCTTCGCAGCATCTGCCGCTCGATGGGTGCGAACACCAGCAGCTCGATGCCGACGCCGACGACGAGGATCATGAGGATCGCCGCCATCACGAGCGTCATGTCGGACAGCTCACGGCCGATCTGCAGCAGCTGACCGAGGCTGGTGCCGAGCTCGGGGGAGAACGTGATGAGCTCGGCGGCCATGAGCGAGCGCCAGGCGAAGGCCCAGCCCTGGCGCAGGCCGGCGAGATAGCCGGGCATGGCGGCGGGAAGCACGACGTAGCGGATCGAGGCCCAGCCGCGTGCGCCGAGCACCCGTCCCACCCGCAGGTAGAGCGGCGGCACCTGCCGCACGCCGGCCAGCAGCCCGTTGGCGATCGATGGCACCGCCCCGAGGAGCACCACGGTGTAGATCGCTGCGTCGGACAGGCCGAACCAGATGATCGCCGCCGGCACCCACGCGACGGACGGCAGCGACTGCAGGCCTGACACGAGCGGGCCGATCGCGGTGCGTACGAAGCGCGACTGTGCCAACAGGAGCCCGAGCGCGGTGCCGACGACGACCGAGATCGCGAAGCCGACGAACGCCCGACGCAGCGAGTTCCACACCGCCTCCTGGACGGCACCCTTCTCCCAGTAGTCGGTGAAGGTGGCCCAGACGTCCGAGGGCGGCGGGAGGACATAGGTCGGCTTCACGTGAAGTGCGACGAGCACGAGCCACACGACGAGCAGGAAGAGCACGGCGACGATAGGAGGCAGGACAGAGCGGCGAAGCCGCGACAGCAGCGGGACCGTCGTGCGGCTAGGGGTGTCGAGCGCGTCGAGACCGGCCTCGAGCGACGCAACATCGTCGGTGGTGCCGCTGCCGTGACTGCGCAAGGTGCCGATGCTCATGACGACGCCTTCACGCGCGGAACCGCCGCGTGCCGTCGGATCTCTCGACGTAGGTCCTCGGTGATCTCGCTCGCGAGCGCCGCGACACCCGCAGACTCGATGCGTCGCGGGCCGTCGATGTCGACAGTCCAGCGGCGGACGAAGCGACCTGGGCGTGACGACATGAGCTCGACCCGCTGGCCGAGGCGCACGGCCTCGCGCACGTTGTGGGTGACGAAGACGATCGAGAGACCGGTCTCCTCCCACACTCGGATCAGCTCGTCGTGGAGCACGTCGCGCGTGATCGCGTCGAGCGCTGCGAAGGGTTCGTCCATGAGCAGGATCCGGGCCTCCTGGCCGAGCGCCCGGGCCAACGCCACGCGCTGGCGCATGCCGCCTGACAGCTCGTGCACCCGGCTGCCGTGCTGCCCCGCGAGGTGCACGCGGTCGAGCAGATGCTCCGCCTGCCCGCGCCGTTCCTTGCGAGCGACGCCGCGCAGCTTGAGGGCGAGCTCGACGTTCTGACCAGCCGTGAGCCAGGGGAAGAGCGCCGGCTCCTGGAATATGAGAGCGGCACGACCCCCCGGCGCTGCGACGGTGCCCGAGGTCGGCTTCTCGAGTCCGGCGACGAGAGACAGGAGCGTCGACTTGCCGCAGCCCGAGGCGCCGAGCAACGAGACGAACTCGCCTTCTGCAACGGTCAGTGAGACGTCCTGCAGCACCGCCGGACGCGTCTCGTCACCGCGGAAGCGCTTGGTGACGCGGTCCAGCAGGATCGCCGGTGCGACGTCGGACTCGGGGACGTCGGCGACGGCCCACTGCTGGTTCTCTTTGACCGTGGCGAGGGTCATGCCATCACTCCTTGCCGAGACCGGCCGCAGACACAGGCTTTTGACCCTCGGAGGTCAGCAGTGCGTTCAGCAGCGTGAGATCGTAGATGCCGCTCAAGTCGGCCTTCTTGGTGGTGCCCACCTCGACGCCGTGGTCGGCCGAGGTCTGCAGCGTCGAGGCGATCGGGTCGAGCGTGAGCGTGAGGTTGCTCCACGCCCGGGCCAGCGCCTCGGGCTTGAGCTGCTTGCCGGTGAGCGCCTTGAGCGCGTCGTTGGCGGTGGCCGATGCCGTGGCCGGATCAGCCTTGGCGGCGGCGAGGGTGTCGGCCTCGGCCTGGAGCAGCTTCGTGACGGTGCCGGGGTAGTCGGTGAGGAACTTCGTCGAGACGATCAGGTGGGTCGTGACGAAGGCGCCGTCGGGCCACAGGGTCTTCTCGTCGACGAGCACCCTGGCGTCGG
>JANXWJ010000142.1 GCA_025351185.1 Candidatus Nanopelagicales bacterium | reverse complement strand
AGCCGGACGAACCATCGACTGTCGCACGACCACGTCTCGGCGACCGACCAGCCCGTCTCCGCGGCGTACGAAGGGATCTCGTCGATCGACACGACAGCCCACGCAAACCAGGCCGAGCTCGTCGAGCCGTGCGTCACCTGTACCCGGCGAGCAGATGAGCGGCCGTGGTGCGGAGGCTCGACCTCGATCACCACAGCACCGTCCGGCGTGACGAGCTCGGCCACCCGACGCAGCAGCCGAGTCGGGTCGCCGCCGATGCCGACGTTGCCGTCGAGGAGGAGGGCGGTCGCCCACCCGCCTTCCGAGGGGACTCGCCTGAAGACGTCAGCAGTGACGCAGACCGCCCCCGAGGAGCGCGCCCGGTCCGCGGCCGCCTCACTGAGCTCGACACCCAGGCTGGCAATCCCCTGAGCTTCAAGCGCAATCAGCATCCGACCGGGACCGCAGCCGATGTCGAGCACCGGCCCGACACATCGGCGGATCACGGAGTGGTCAGCAACGCCGGCCGGCTGGTGCCACCGTGCAGCATCGACGTACAGCGTGCGGCCGCACTCGGTCACCAGGACCACCGCCTCGTGGGGGCCGTCGGCCGATGACAGGACCACGTCGGGCCAGCCGACTGGGGAGTCGACCGTGCGGATGCCAGCGATCGTCATGGCGTGGTTGCTGTGCGGGAGTCGCCGGGGTCAGTCACGGGCCCACGGTAAGGACGTGTGCCCGGGACCGGACCGACCTAGTGCTTACGGACTCGTGACGTGATCGATGCAGTTGCTACGGATCCCTTACGCACGGCTCAGCGCGGTCGTCGAGCACCTCCCGTGCACCTACGGTCGCAGACATGACGGCGACGCAGAGCGCGGTCGAGGGTCGAGACCTGCGCCCCTCCGCCGACCTGACACCAGGGCGTCGACGTCGTTCTTCCCCTGGGCTGTGGGCACTGTCGGTGGTGTCGGCCTCGTCGATCGCCTTCTACGTCGTGACCGCGCTCCAGCGAGTCGGCTATCCCTATGAGCTGCAGTTCTTCGAGGGCAGCACCGTCGAGGTCTCGGCGCGAGTCACCGAGGGACTGCCGCTCTACGGACCTCCGAGCACGAGCTGGACGCCCTGGCCCTATCCGCCGCTGTACTTCTGGATCACCGGGCGGCTGGCCGACCTCACGGGTCTCAGCCTGCCCACGCTCAGGGGAGTGTCGTTCGCGGCCAGCCTCGGCTCGCTCCTGCTGCTCGTGCTCATCGTGCGTCGCGTCACCAGCAGCACGGTCGCGGGTCTTGTCGCTGCGGGCATCTTTGCCGGCACGTACCGCGTGACCGGCGCGTGGTTCGACGCAGCCCGCGTCGACTCGTTGCTGATCCTGCTGCTCCTCCTCGCGACCTACGTCGCCCTGCGCTCGAGGACGTGGCGAGGCGGTCTCGGTGTCGGGCTGATCCTGCTCCTGGCGTTCCTCACCAAGCAGAACGCACTCGTCGTCGCTGCTCCGCTGCTCGCCTGGTCGGTGGTGCGTCGTCGCTCGACCGGCGTGACCGCATCGCTCGTGACCGCCATCGGATCGGTCGGATCGGTGATCCTCGGCGACCGCCTCACCGACGGCTGGTATTCGCCCTACATCGTGGCTCAGCTCCTGGGGCACGGTGCTGTGGCGCGATGGCTCGTGGAGTTCTGGGTCGTCGACATCGCTCTGCCCTTCGGCATCGTGCTCGTCGCGTCGCTCTGGTGGGCCCGAAGCACCGGTCGCCTCCATCGGCCCCGCCCAGATCTGGTGCGTGCCTCGCTGGCCAGCGACACGAGTCTGGTGCTGTCGGCTGTGGGCGGGCTGCTGCTCGCCGGGCTGGCGGGGCGTCTGCACGACGGAGGCTATGTCAACGTCGCGATCCCGGCCCACGTCGCAGTGGCGCTCCTCGTGGGTCTGCTGGTGGCTGCCGTCATCCGGGATCCCACCACAACTCCCCGCCTGCTCACGGGTGCTGCCGTGGTCCTCCTCGCGCAAGTCGCAGTCATGACCTCGTGGCACGCCGACGTGACTCCCACCACGGAGGATCGGGCCTCTGGGGACGCATTCATCGCATCCGTGCGCTCCCTTCCCGGCACGGTGCTGATCCCGTCGCATCCCTACTATCTGCGCCTGGCCGACCGTCCGGTGCACGCATCCGCGATCGCCATCGACGACCTGCTGGCGACTCGCCCCAACCGGGCTCGCGACGCGCTCCTCGACTCGCTCCCCTGGTCTCTCGACGGTGTCGATGCCGTGGTGCTGGATGCGGCCGCAGACACGACACGGTTTGGTCCAGCGCTGGCCCGTGACTTCACGCTCGTCTCCACGTCCGTGGTCCCCGGTGACGCTCTCGTCCCTCCGACAGACGTCTCGACCAAGCCGACACTGCTCTACGTGCGCACCTCCGACCTGAAGAAGGCCACCGACTCATGAGCACCGACCTCGTCGACGTCATCCTGCCCGTGCTCGACGAGGCAGCCGCCCTCCCGTGGGTGCTGTCCCGTATACCCGATGGCTTCCGTGCGATCGTCGTCGACAACGGATCGAGCGATGGATCAGTTGACGTGGCACGCAATCTCGGAGCTGTGGTGGTGCACGAGCATCGACGTGGATTCGGTGCGGCGTGCTGGACCGGGTTGCTCGCGGCGACATCGGAGACCGTCGCGTTCCTCGATGCCGACGCCAGCCTCGACCCATGCGAGCTGCCACGCGTGTGCGACCCGGTCATCGACGGCAGCGCCGACCTGGTCCTCGGTGCCCGCGACGCGCACGACGGCTCCTGGCCGTGGCACGCGCAGCTGGCCAATCGCTATCTCGCCCACCAGGTGCACCGGCGCACTGGCGTCACGGTGACCGACCTCGGCCCCATGCGTGCTGTGCGACGCCAGCAGCTGCTCGAGCTCGGGATGACCGACCGCGCTTTCGGCTGGCCGTTGGAGATGGTGCTCAGGGCGGGCCGCGCGGGATGGCGGGTGGAGGAGCGCGACGTCACCTATCGGCCCCGCATCGGACGGTCGAAGGTGACCGGCACCGTCAAGGGCACCGCGCGCGCGGGGCGAGACATGTCTCGACTGCTTCGGGAGTCAGCGTGAGGATCCTCGTCGTCGCCAAGTCACCGGTCCCGGGACGGGTGAAGACTCGACTGTGCCCACCGCTGACGCCGATCGAGGCGGCGGCCGTCGCCGAGGCCGCCTTGGCGGACACCCTGCAAGCGGTGCAGGCGTCGGCAGCGCACGAGCGAGTGCTGGCCCTCGACGGTGAGCCCGGTCCGTGGCTTCCCCCGGGCTTCCGCGTCGTCCCGCAGCGGGGGTCTACCTTCGCCGATCGCCTCGGCGCCGCGTGGGCCGACTGCGGCGGCCCGGCGATCCAGATCGGGATGGACACCCCGCAGGTGACGTCGGCGTTGCTCGGCGAGGCTCTCGAGCTGTTGGCCGATAACGACAGTGTACTCGGCCTCGCCCCCGACGGCGGCTGGTGGGCGCTCGGCCTCCATGCACCACAGCCGCGCGCCTTCGACGGTGTGCCGATGAGCCAGAGCACGACGTCCCGGCACCAACGCAGACGTCTGCGAGACCTCGGTCTGCACCCCGCGCTCCTGCCAGCGCTGGAGGATGTCGACACGTGGTCTGACGCCGAGACGGTTGCCCACGGGTCACCGCACGGTCGGTTCGGGAGGCTGGTCATGACGCTGGGACGCACGGTCGAGGAACGCGCTGCCCACCCCGCCTCGGAGCTGGCGTCGTGAGAGTGCTCGTCACGGGTGGCGCCGGCTTCATCGGCTCGCACGTCGTCGACCTGCTCGTGGCCGACGGGCACGAGGTGCTCTCGGTGGATGCCGTGACAACAGCTGCGCACGCGGTCGAGCCCGACTACCTCAACGCATCCGCCGAGCATCGCCGGGTCGCACTCGACGACCTGGGCGCGCTGACCCACGCGCTCCGCGGCGTCGATGCGGTCTGCCACCAGGCGGCGCGGGTCGGCCTCGGTGTCGACTTCGACGATGTGACCGACTACGTCGCAGACAACGCGCTCGGCACGGCGACCCTGCTGCGAGCCATGTTCCGCAGCGACTTTCGCGGGCGGCTCGTGCAGGCGTCGAGCATGGTCGTCTACGGCGAGGGGGCCTACACCTGCGCCACGCACCACTCTGTGGCCCCAGGACCGCGGAGCAGGACTGACCTGGAGAACGGCATCTTCGACCCGCCCTGTCCCCAATGCGGATCGACCCTCACTCCGGCGATGGTGACCGAGGCGTCACGGCTCGACCCTCGCAACGTCTATGCCGCGACCAAGCTGCACCAGGAGCACCTCGCGACGGCGTACTCGATCGCGACGGGCGTCGACGCGGTGTCGCTGCGCTATCACAATGTCTATGGCCCACGGATGCCGCGTGACACGCCCTATGCCGGTGTCGCGAGCATCGTGCGCAGCGCCTGCGAGAGCGGAGAAGCGCCTCGCGTCTTCGAGGACGGCGCTCAGCGTCGCGACTTCGTGCACGTCGACGACGTCGCGCTGGCCAACGTCCTGGCGTTGACCGCACCTCGCCGGATCTCCGGTGCCTACAACATCGCGTCTGGCGACGTGTGCACGATCGCGGAGATGGCCGACGCCCTCACGTCGGGCTTCGGCGAAGCGATCCCGCGGCCGGTCGTGACCGGGGACTATCGCATCAGCGATGTCCGCCACATCACGGCCACACCGGATCTGGCTCGGCAGACGTTCGGGTTCGTCGCACAGGTGCCGTTCAGCGTCGGGCTGCGCGCCTTTGCCACGGCGCCGATGCGCGCCTCGCTGCGCGGGGCGCCGACCTCCGCCTGAGACACGATCAGGTCGGCACGCTCATCGGCGGAGGGACCGGGCAGTGCGGGCACTCGCCTGCGGGCAGCCGCACGACCGCGTCGAGCAGGACCCGGCGCAGGCGATCGGTGCTGCGAGCAAACTCCGCCATCGCTTCGTCGGCGCTGACCCCTTGCCCCGCAATGACTCCGGCGTCGAGATCGGTCACGAGAGCTATCGAGGAGTAGCAGATCCCGAGCTCCCGCGCGAGCACGGCCTCGGGGTGCCCGGTCATGTTGACGAGCAGCCAGCCCTGGGCGGCGAAGAACCGCGACTCGGTCCGGGTGGAGAAACGCGGGCCTTCGACGACGACCATCGCGCCACCGTCGACGGCGTCCCAACCCGCCGAGGATGCGGCGTCAAGTGCTGCTCGACGCCCTTCGGCGCAATAGGGATCGGCGAACTCCGCGTGCACCGGGCCGTGCTCGTAGGAGTCGTGGAAGGACTGGAGGCGGCCGCGCGTCCAGTCCACGAGCTGGTCGGGGACGACGAGCGACCCAGGTCCGACCTCAGCGTGCAGCGATCCGACCGCGCACGGCGCGAGGACTCTCCGAACCCCGATGCTGTGCAGCGCCCATGCGTTCGCCCGGTAGGGCACCCGGTGCGGTGGCAGCTCGTGGCTCAGCCCGTGCCGTGCGAGGAAGGCGACCCGAACACCGCCGACGTCCGCGACGGTGATCGGGCTCGAGGTCTCGCCGTACGGCGTATCGACCACGCTGGTCACGGTGCTCGCCGACTCGAGCAGGGCATAGAGCCCCGAGCCGCCGATGATCGCTACGTCGGCCTTGACCTCGACCACGATGCCCCGTTCCCTACTGCTGCAACCGACCGCCGCAGCTCCACACTTCAGTCAACACCGCGACGACGCCGCGCGGGCGATGCGGCCGCGTCGTAAGGGGTTCGCAAGAACGACCGCGAGCCTCGTGCCAGCACGTCACGGAGGGGACGTTCGGTTGTGCCGCAGCGATTCCGGACCCGCGCTGGGAGGCAGCGCGGGACTGCATTTCGCATCTGGGTGAACCAGCGGCATCGTGAATCCGTGGCCACGACAGCGGCCTCCGAGGTCGAGGCGCCCGGCGCCGAGAAGTCGCTGTCCGGCGGGATCGCGATCATGCTCACCGGCGCGCTGAGCAACCAGGTGGGTGCGGCCACAGGCGCCCATGCATTCTCCGCGATCGGTCCGGCCGGTGTTGTCGCCGTGCGCCAGATCGTGGCCGCTGCGGTGCTGGTGCCGTTGGCACAACCACCGTTCCGCCGCATGACGTGGGCGCAGTGGTGGCCGACGCTGCCGCTGGCCGCGGTGTTCGCGACGATGAACCTGTCGCTCTACACCGCGATCGACCGCATCGGACTCAGCCTCGCGGTCACGCTGGAGTTCCTCGGCCCGCTCGCCGTCGCGCTGGCCGGCTCACGCACCCGCATCGATCTGCTCATCGCCGTGGCCGCCGGTGTCGGGGTCTATGTGCTCGTCCTACCCGGGCCCACGAGCGACTATCTCGGGCTGGCTCTCGCTCTCGTCGCGGCGGCCGGCTGGGCGTCCTACATCCTGCTCAACCGGCTGCTGGGCGGTCTGCTTCCCGGACTTCAGGCACCGGCCGCCGCGACATCGGTCTCGGCGCTCGTCTATCTGCCGGTGCTCGTGGTGCTCATCGCCGAAGGACGACTTCGCGGGATGCCGCTGGTCTACGCCTTCGCCGCGGGCGTGCTCTCGTCTGCCGTCCCGTACGCCGCCGACCTTGTCGCGCTGCGGCGGGTGTCCGCGCGGCTCTTCGGGGTTTTCATGAGCGTCAACCCGGTGATCGCGGCGCTCGCCGGAATCGTCCTGCTCGGACAGCTGCTCGACCTGCACGAGTGGATCGGCGTCGCGATCGTCGTCTCGGCCAACGCCGTCGCCGTGGCGCTGTCACGGCCGCGCCCAGCCGACGTCGTCGAGGACACCGCGACCGCACTCACTTGACCGAGCGACTGGGTCAGCGAAGGATTCCGGTGTGCCCCAGTGAGTATCGGCCGGGCTGGGGCCACACCGTGAGACCGTGGGGCTGGGTGCCGACCCTGATCTTCGCCCGCAGTGCGCCCGTGGTGGTGTCGATGGCGTAGACGACGCTGTTGTAGCGGCCCGAGAGCCAGAGCGTCTTGCCGTCGGGCGAGAGGTTGCCCATGTCCGGGGAGCCACCGCCAGGGATCTTCCACGTGACCGTGACCGCACCGGTGGCGAAGTCGACCACCGAGATCGAGCCTTCACCGCGGTTGGAGACGAAGAGCTGGGTGGCGTCCCGGGAGACGTAGAGGCCGTGGGCGCCCAGCCCGGTGTGGAGCAGGCGTACGAGCTGGGGGCCGGCCGCCGTCACGCGGTAGACCCAGAGGCCGTTGCTCATCATGTCGGCGACGTAGAACGTCGTGCCGTCCGGGCTGATCTTGACGTCCTGCGGCATCGCCATCCCCGGGAGAGCGATCGTGCGGACGACCTTCTCCTTCTCGGTGTCGACCCAGAGCAGCTGGTGGGAGAACTCGCACGACACCAGGAAGAAGCGCCCGTCTGCCGTCCAGTCGGCGTGGTTGACACCCGCGCAGGGAACGTTGACGCTCTTCTGCAACGCCATCGTGTGCGGGTCACGGAAGTCGAGCCGGTGCAGCTTGCTCGCCATCACGACGGCATGCTTGCCGTCCGGAGTGAAATAGAGGTTGTAGGGATCTGCCACCGGCACCGAGGCGCCGGGGCGGCCGGTGCGCGGATCGATCGGGGTCAGGCTGTTGCCGAGGTCGTTGTTGACCCAGAGAGTGCGCAGGTCCCACGACGGCACCACGTGCTGCGGCTGGTGCCCGACCTTGAAGGACCCGATCACCCGATAGGTCTTCGGGTTGATGATGGTCACCGAGTCCGAACCGGTGTTCGGCACATAGACGCGGTAGAGGTCATTGCGGACCACCGCCGACAGCTTGCCGGGACCGTCTGCGGCGTAGACGTTCTTGGGATCCAACGGGGCCGGCATGCCAGGCAGATCGGTTGATGGCGGCGTCGTCGACGCGTCCGGTGTCGCGGCGTCGGTCGGCGACGACGAGCTGTCCGGCATCGGCATCGTGTCCGACGGGGTCGGCGACGTTGACGTCGACGTCGGCGACGTGTCGGTCGCACTCCCTGACGCACAGGCGGCCAGCGCAGCAGTCGCGACGACCGCCAAGACGAGTGCACGAGTGCGACGTCCGGCCCTCACGGACTGACGCCGGGGAGCAGCGCAGACACCGTGACAGCCGCAAGGCCGCGGGCCTTGAGACCGTCGAGGATCTTCGGCAGCGCGGTCGCGGTGCCCGCGTGGCCGAGGTGCAGGCTCACGATCGATCCCGCCTTGACGGAGGCGAGCACCCGCGACACGACGGCCGACGAACCGGGGTCGGTGTAGTCGGCTGGATCCACGTCGAACGACAGGCTCGTGCGATAGCCCGCACGGCCAGCGGCCGCGAGGATGTGCGGCGTCGCGTGCGGAGTGCCGGAAGGTCGGAACCACGTCGGCGATGCGGTGTAGCCGTGCACCAGGCGCTGGCCGCCGACGATCTCGGCGTACGCAGTCGACTCGTCCATGAGTCGCATGGGCCGGTGGTGCAACGTGTGGTTGCCGAGCTCGTGACCGCCGCGCAGGATCCGGTCGGCCACAGCCGGGTACTGCTGGAGCCAGGTGCCGACCGCCAGGATGGTGACGTGGGAGCCGGCCTTCTCGGCCGCCGCGAGGATGCGCTGCGCCAGTGCAGGATCTCCCGCACCGTGAAAGGTCAGCGCGACGGACTGTGCCGTACGCGGACCGTGGGTGACCTCGGTTGCCGGCGACCCCGCACTGTGCGACGTCGACGGAGACGCAGGTACTGACGTCGATGCTGCGGGTGAGCTCACGCCAGGATCCGGCGTGGCACCGTCGCTCGGCGTGCCCGGTGCCGTCGGCGTCGGTGACGCAGGTGCGGAGGACGCAGCCGAGGGCGAGGAGGTCGACGAGCAGGCAGCAAGGGCCAGCGCAGCCATCGACGCGAGCACTGCACGGCGGCTGATCTCCAGCGCGGGTGGATGTTCGTTGTCGTCGTGCGTCACACGCGTCGCCAGCTCACCCTGTGAACCTACGCCGGAGGAGTGCTTCCAGCACCAGGGGACGGCAAGGGGACGCTGAGAGCACGCTGAGCATCCCCGGGGTAGGGCCTGTACGCCGCTCATGCCGTGCTCGGAGCAGCAACCACGGCCACGCATGATGGTCGTTCACCCCCGCCAGACCCCAGGAGTGCATCACCCATGGACCTGTCCTATCTTCAGGCCGTCGTCATCGGACTGCTCCAGGGTGTGACCGAGCTCTTCCCGGTGTCCAGCCTCGGGCACTCGGTGCTCGTGCCGGCGTGGCTCGGGGGCAGCTGGGAACAGCTGGTCGTGGCGCAGTCCAACCCAGAGTCGCCCTACCTCGCGTTCATCGTCGCGCTGCACGTGGCGACCGCCTGCGCGCTGCTCGTGCTGTTCTGGCGCGACTGGGTGGGCATCGTGCGTGGCCTCTTCTCGTCGCTGCGTTCCCGCTCGGTGGCCACGACCTACGAGCGGATGGCATGGCTCATCGTCGTGAGCACGATCCCCGCCGGCATCACCGGGCTCCTGCTCGAGCACACCCTGCGCACCGTGTTCGCCAAGCCACTGGCAGCGGCGGTGTTCCTCACGATCAACGGCTTCATCCTGCTCGGCGGCGAATGGCTGCGCCGCCGCGCTCCGCAGCAGGTCCCGACCACCGGGTCAGCAGACTCCGAGCCCATCGACGGTGCGATCGCCGACCATGTGAGCCGGCGTGACGCCGGGGCGATCGGCGTGCTCCAGACAGCGGCGCTCCTCCCGGGAATCAGCCGAAGCGGCATCACCATGGTCGGAGGCCTGCTCCGGGGACTCACCCACGAGGAGGCGCTGCGCTTCTCGTTCCTCCTCGCTACCCCGATCATCCTCGCCGCCGGTGTCTACAAGGTCCCGGACCTGATCGGCCCGCTCGGCGACGGGATACGCGGTCAAGCGCTCGCCGGCGCCACAGCCGCCTTCCTCGCCGCACTGGTCGCAGCCCGGTTCCTCGAGCGGTGGTTCCGCACGCGCACGCTCATTCCGTTCGCCGTCTACTGCCTCATCGCAGGAGCCGTCTCGATCGTCCACTTCGCGTAGTCCACGCTCGATCCTCGGGCGCCGTCGCCGCCGCCGAGCGCTGCGATCCGGGTTAGGTTCGACGTACACCACGTCGTCGTCGAGGAGGATCGCCATGGACTACGTCCACCTGGGTCGCACAGGTCTCAAGGTCAGCCGGTTGTGCCTGGGCACCATGAACTTCGGGCCCGTGACTTCGGCGGAGGACTCGTTCGCCATCATGGACCGGGCGCACGCCGAGGGCATCAACTACTTCGACAGCGCCAACGTCTACGGCTGGGGCGAGAACCGCGGCCTCACCGAGCGGATCGTGGGCGACTGGTTTGCCCAGGGCGGTGGGCGGCGCGAGAAGACGGTGCTGGCCACCAAGCTGTACGGCGACATGGGCGACTGGCCCAACGAGGGCAAGCTCTCAGCACTCAACATCCGCCGCGCCTGCGACGCCTCGCTCAAGCGCCTGAAGACCGACTACATCGACGTCTACCAGATGCATCACATCGACCGCGAGACTCCGTGGGACGAGATCTGGGAGTCGATGGAGGTGCTGCGCCAGCAGGGCAAGATCCTCTACGTCGGTTCGTCCAACTTCGCCGGCTGGCACATCGCCCAGGGACAGGAAGCAGCCCGCCGGCGGGGCGTGCTCGGCCTGACCAGCGAGCAGTCCATCTACAACCTGGTCGAGCGCACCGTCGAGCTCGAGGTGCTGCCCGCGGCACAGGCGTACGGGCTCGGCGTGATCCCCTGGTCCCCTCTGCACGGGGGCCTGCTCGGCGGCATCCTGCGCAAGCAGGCCGAAGGGACGGCCGGACGCAGCACCGGGGGCCGTGCGGCCGACGTCCTCGACAAGCACCGGTCCGCGATCGAGGCGTGGGAGGCGTTCTGCGACGAGCGCGGTGAGGGCCCCGGCGACGTCGCGCTCGCCTGGCTCCTGCACCAGCCCGCGGTGACCGCCCCGATCGTCGGCCCGCGCACCGCGGACCAGCTCGACGGGGCGCTTCGGGCGCTCGAGATCTCGCTCGACGACAAGGCACTGGCCCAGATCGACGAGATGTTCCCCGGGCCCGGGGGCACCGCACCCGAGGCCTACGCCTGGTAGGCGGCGTGACCGGGGTCACCAGGGTGGCCGGTGGCGCGCTCGGCCCGGTCGAGGCCCTGCGCCGCACGGCCTACCTGCTCGAGCGCGAGCGCGCCGACACCTACCGCGTGAAGGCGTTCCGTACGGCTGCCGCCGCCCTGGCCCTGCTGCCGGCGACCGAGGTGGCCGAGCGCGGTGCCGCCGGCACGCTGCGC
>JANXWJ010000133.1 GCA_025351185.1 Candidatus Nanopelagicales bacterium | reverse complement strand
CCATGCCCAGGCATGGCCTCACCACACATCTCGGCGTCTGCTGCGTCGGGGGGGGTGTCAGTCGAGGAGAGGTGGGCGGAGCGGGAGGTCGGGTGAGAGGGTCTCGAGCAGCCAGCCGTGAACGCCGTCGCCCCACTGGGTCCAGGACGCGTCGTCGCTGCCGAGCAGCGCTCGGCGCCAGCCCAGAGCGCGGGTGAGCGGCCCGACCCGGATCGCGAGCTCGACCTGGCGGCGCAAGGTCGCGCGGTCCGCGACATCCGTCCAGGACTCGGTATAGGCGTCGGCGAGGCGGTGCAACGAGGGGTCGTCCGGCCCCAGGCCGTGGTGGTGAGCGGCGGAGTTGAGCGTCGCGAGCATCGTGCCGAACGGGTGCGAGACGACGGCGTCGCCCCAGTCGATGAAGACCGGGCCGCGCTCGAGGATGTTGTTGTCGTGCAGGTCGTCATGCTGAAGAGTCGCGGCGATCCCTGACTCGTCGAGCTCGCGGCAGGCATCGGTGTAGGCCGGGAGCAGGGCGTACAGCCGCGCCGCCTCCCGGGGCGATAGCCGGTGGACACCGTCGGCTCGCGACGTCTCATCGACGATCTCGGCGAGAAGATCGGGAAGCCGCGACGGTCGCAGGTCGTCGATGCCGACCCCCAGGAACGCGTCGAGGTGCTGCTCGGTGCCGCGCTGCACGGCGGCATAGTCGACGAGCAGGCGTTCCAGCACCCCTTGTGGTGTGGAGCCCGAGTGGGCGGCGCGCACGGTCGGTCCGCCGTCCGGCATGAGGGTGAGTCCGAAGCGTGCGTCAGCGGCGTAGGGGCGCGGCGTCATCGCGACATCGAGCTGCGCGAGGGTGGCAAGCAATGCTGCCTCGTGACGGGTGCCATCGCCGTTGGCCTTGAGCCACAGGGGGTCTGCCGTGGTCTCGATGCGCAGCACCGCAGACCAGGGCCGGTCGTGCGGCATCGTCCACGACGTACGACGAAGGCCGCGACGGTCGAGCTCGGCGTCGGCCCAGGCGAGCGCAACGTCGCGCCAGGTCGGATCGGACCAGCGGCCCGGCGTGTTCGGCATCGTCGTCACGACACCATCCTCACCGGATCAGCGACGACCCGCAGGCGTGATTCCGAGCGAGAGGCCGGCGAGGCCGCGTTGGCGGCTGCCGAGGCGGTTCGCGATCTCGCGCAGCACGGTCGAGGCAGGGGCGTCCGGCTCGGTGAGCACGAGCGGCTTGCCCTCGTCACCGCCTTCACGCAGGCGTACGTCGAACGGCACCCGGCCCAGCAACGGGACATCGGTGCCGAGCTCGCGAGACAGGGTTTCGGCGACGACCTGGCCGCCGCCGCTGCCGAAGAGGTCCATCGGCTCACCGCAGTGCGGGCAGGGGAACGACGACATGTTCTCGATGACACCGCTCACCCGGGTCTTGGTCTGCTGCGCCAGCATCCCGGCGCGGATCGCCACCTCGGCGGCTGCCGTCTGCGGGGTGGTGACGACGATGAGCTCGGCGAGGGGCAGGAGCTGAGCGACCGAGATCGCGACGTCACCGGTGCCCGGCGGAAGGTCGAGCAGGAGCACGTCGAGGTCTCCCCACCAGACGTCGGCGAGGAACTGCTGAAGTGCGCGGTGCAGCATCGGGCCGCGGAACGCGACCGGCTGCGAGACGCCGCCCGGCTTGAACGCCAGCATCGAGATGACGCGTACGCCGTAGGCCTCGGGCGGCATGATCATGCCCTCGACCATGGTGGGTGCGTCCGTGGCGCCGAGCAGGCGTGGGATCGAGTGGCCGTAGATGTCGGCGTCGACCAGCCCGACCGTGAGACCGGACGCCGCCATCTCGACGGCGAGGTTGGCGGTCACCGATGACTTGCCCACACCGCCCTTGCCGGAGGCGATCGCATACACCCGAGTGAGGTTGCCCGGCTTGGCGAACTGGATTTCGCGCTCGTCATGACCCACGAGCGTGGAGCGCAGCTCCTTGCGCTGCTCCTCGCTCATGACATCGAGCTCGACCTCGACGCGGCTCACACCAGGCACAGCGCCGACGGCCTCGCGGACTCGCGTCGTGATCGTGTCGCGCATCGGACAGCCCGACACGGTCAGCCACACGGCCACGGTCGCGACACCGTCGACGACCTCGCGTGACTTCACCATCTTCAGCTCGGTGATCGGGCGGTGGATCTCAGGATCCTCGACGGTCGCGAGGGCGGCGTCGACGAGCGCGAGCAGGGAGTCCGGCATGGTCCCGATCGTACGTCGCCACCTGTGCACAGCCGGAGGCCGGTGTGGGCTCGAGACACGTGCCGTGGACGCTGTATACCGCGCCCACGGCTCGTGTCTCAGGCGTTGTCAGTCGGTGGCGGAGGCCTCGGGCTCGACGGCGTCGTCGCTGGCGTCGAAAGCTTCGACCGCTGGGTCGGGCAGGTTGTCGGTGCCGACGTCCGCGGAGGGCTCTGTCGGGATCACGTCGTCAGCGGGCTCGGGCGGTGCGACCGGCTCGGGGGTGCGGCCCTTCTTCTGCTTCTTCGACGGGCGCTGCTGCCTGTTCTCACGCTCGTCGAGGTCGTCGAGCAGATCGCGCAGCTCGCTGCGGATGTAGTCGCGGGTGGCGACCTCACCGAGGGCGACGCGCAGCGAGGCGATCTCGCGCATGAGGTATTCGGTGTCGGCGATCAGCCGGTCGGTGCGAGCCCGGTCGTCCTGGTACTGCACGCGGTCGCGGTCGGCCTGACGGTTCTGCGCGAGCAGGATGAGGGGAGCGGCGTACGACGCCTGCAGCGAGAGCAGCAGGGTCAGACCGATGAACTGCCACTGGTCGAACCGCAGCGACGAGGGCCCGAACGTGTTCCACGTGACCCACGCGATGATGAACGCGGTCATATAGCCGATGAAGCGCCACGACCCGAGGAACCGAGCGATGCGCTCGGAGAGACGGCCGACTGCCTCCTCGGAGACGGTGGGACGCAGGGAGATCCCGCGCTCGAGCGGCTGATCGAGCCGGGGGCCACGGCTGGACTCACGGGCCATGGGTCACCCCCTCCTCGTCGTGCTCCGCGTCGGAGTCGCGCCAGTTGTCGGGAAGCATGTGGTCGACGACGTCGTCGACGGTGACCGCCCCGAGGAGGTGGTCGTTCTCATCGACGACGGGCAACGCGACGAGGTTGTAGGTCGCGAAGTAGCGAGTGACCTGGCTCAGCGGCGCCGAAGGGCCGATGGGCTCGAGGGCGTCGTCGAGCATCGCGGAGACCAAGGTCGACGGCGGCTCGCGCAGCAGTCGTTGGAAGTGAGCGACGCCGAGGTATTTGCCGGTGGGAGTCTCGAACGGCGCACGCACCACATAGACCTGCGCGGCGAGCGAGGGCGAGAGGTCCGAGTCACGGATGCGCGCGAGCGCCTCCGCGACCGTGGCGTCGGGCGGCAGGATCACCGGCTCCGGCGTCATCATGCCGCCGGCGGTGTAGTCGTCATAGCTGAGCAGGCGCCGCAGGTCCTCGGCGTCGTCCGGCTCGACGAGCGCGAGCAGCGCCTCGGCGGCGACCGGGTCGAGCTCGGACAGCAGGTCGGCCGCGTCGTCGGGGTCCATCTCCTCGAGGATGTCGGCCGCGCGCTCCGCCTCGAGCGATGCCACGATCTCGATCCGGTCGTCCTCGGGCAGCTCCTCGAGGACGTCGGCCAGCTTCTCGTCGTCGAGCGCTGCCGCCAGCTCGATGCGGCGCTTGGGCGACAGCTCGTGCAGCACGTTGGCGAGGTCGGCGGCGCGCATCTTCTCGACAGTCGCGAGCAGGCTCTCGACGCCCTGCTGGGGGTCGACGAGCGAGAGCCCCGACACGGCAGACCACTCGACGACCAGGGTCTCGCCCCGGCGACGGAACCCGCTGCCGGCCTTGCGCACGAAGATCCGGCTCACCGACCAGTCTCGGGTGCGGTCCTGCTGGATCCCGACATCCTGCACCGTGACCTGCTCGCCGGACTCCAGCATCGTGACGCGCTTGTCGAGCAGCTCGCCGAGCACGAGCGTCTCGCCGGCCCGCTGCTCGAACCGGCGCATGTTGAGCAGCCCGGTCGTGACGACCGCGCCAGCGTCGATGTTGGTCACCCGGGTCATCGGGCAGAAGATGCGGCGTCGCGGCTGGACCTCGACGACGAGGCCGAGCACCCGCGGCGCATGGCTGCCGTGCCGGAGCGTGACGACGACGTCGCGCACCTTGCCGACCTGGTCGCCGCGTGGGTCGAACACGGCGATGCCGGCGAGGCGCGCGATGAAAACCCTCGTCAGCGCTCCGCTCATGTCCGCAGGGTATCCGTCCCGGAGCATCCGGTTCGTCCGGGAAACGCCCACCGCGGGCGCCGAGATCGGTCGAGGTACGGCGTACCTCACGTGACTGGAGTCACGCGGCCGCCCGGAGCGGGCCCCGTCGCGTCGCTCCAGGGAAGGTGCCCGCCCGCCGATACCGTTGTCACGAGAGCGTCCCTGGGTCGCGGACGCTCCGACCGGACGGAGAAACCTGTGCGCAACCGTGGACGTGTGTCCCAGCTCGTGACCGCTGTCGCTGCTGTGGGGGTCCTGGCCCTCGCGGGCTGCGGAAGCAGCTCCTCGACTGCCGGCAGCTCGGCTGCCCCGTCGCCCACCGCCAACGGTGTCGCCGCACTGACCGCGGACCAGATCCTGGCCAAGTCGGTCGCGGCAGCGCAGGCGCAGAAGTCGGTGCACGTCGTCGGCAAGATGACGGCGAAGGGCCAGACGACCGGGATCGACCTGCACGTGCAGAAGGGCGCCGCGGGCTACGGCTCGATCACCCTGGGTGCTAACACCATCCAGGTGGTCGCCACCGCCACCGACGTCTATCTCAAGGCCAACAAGGAGTTCTGGGCGAGCACCGGTGGCGCAGCCGCTGCCGAGGTGGTCGGAAACCGCTGGGTGAAGGCACCCATCAGCAACCCGGCGTTCTCCGGCCTGAGCGACTTCACGAACTTCGACAAGGACATCGCCGCCATCCTCAAGCCGGACGGCACGATCACCAAGGGCACTGAAGGCACCGCCAACGGCCAGGCCGGCATCTCGCTGAAGTCGCCGACCGGGATGCTCTGGGTCGCGACGACCGGCGACCCGCTGCCGATCCAGATCGACAGCGGCACGGCGGGTGAGGCCGTGGTGTTCAGCGACTGGAACGTCGCGATCACCGTCCCGGTGCCCCCCACCGCCGACACGATCGACTACACCAAGCTCGGGACCTGATCCGCTCCTCCGCTCCTCTGTCGTGAGCCCGGCCAGTG
>JANXWJ010000102.1 GCA_025351185.1 Candidatus Nanopelagicales bacterium | reverse complement strand
GCTCGTGCGGTACGGGGCTCGTGCGGTACGGGGCTCGTGCGGTACGGGGCTCGTGCGGTACGGGACTCGTGCGGTACGGGGTCGGGATGTGGGTGCTAAGGCGGATGATGGGCTCATGAGGAGGGCCAGGTGAGCCGCAGCCAGATCCGTCGCGGCGTACGCCTGACCCAGGCCGACGTCTCCGCGCACCCGGATCCCCGCGGCCTGCTCGACGGCAGTGACACCGAGAGCGGTACCCCGCGCGACGACGACGGGTGCCCGGTCCTGCACGTCGATATGGACGCGTTCTACGCCTCCTGCGAGCTGCGCTCGCGCCCCGACCTCGTCGGCCTGCCGATGATCGTGGGCGGCGACGGCTCGCGCGGCGTGGTGACCGCCGCGACCTACGAGGCCCGGAAGTACGGCATCCACTCGGCGATGCCGATGTCGCGCGCCAAGCGGCTCTGCCCGCAGGTCGTGATCCTCCCGCCGAACTTCGAGCTCTACACCGAGGTCTCCGCGGGGGTGATGGCGGTGTTCCGTGACGTCACGCCCCTCGTCGAGCCGCTCAGCCTCGACGAGGCGTTCCTCGACGTGTCCGGGGCGACCCGCCGACTCGGGCCACCCGCGGTCATCGGCGAGAGCATCCGGTCTCGGGTGCACGACGAGCAGGGCATCACCTGCTCGGTCGGGGTGGCATCGACGAAGTTCGTCGCCAAGCTCGCCTCCACCCGCGCGAAGCCCGACGGACTGCTCGTGGTCCCGGCCGACCGGGTCGTGTCCTTCCTGCACCCGCTGCCGGTCGGCGAGCTGTGGGGCGTGGGGGAGAAGACCGAGGAGGCGCTGACCCGGCTCGGGCTCACCACCGTCGGCGACATCGCCCACACCCCGGTCGACACCCTCGTCCGCGCGCTGGGCCAGGCCTCCGGCTCGCATCTGGCCGCTCTCGCCTGGGGTCGCGACCCGCGCTCGGTCGAGGTGCCGGAGGGTGAGAAGAGCATCGGCAACGAGGAGACCTTCCCGCGCGACATCGATGACCCCGACGTGATCCGCCGCGAGCTGCTGCGCCTCTCGGAGAAGGTCGCCGCCCGGCTGCGCCAGCAGGGCTACGCCGGACGCACCGTCGTCATCAAGGTGCGCTTCGCAGACTTCTCGACCATCTCCCGCTCGCGGACCCTGCGGTCGCCCACCGATGTGGGGCGCGAGATCTATGAGACCGCGCGCGAGCTCTTCGACGCCCTCGGGCTGCAGCGCGCACGGCTGCGGCTCGTCGGCGTACGCGCCGAGGGACTCATCGACGCCGCTGACGCACCCCGTCAGATGCAGCTCGACGAGCCCGAGCTCGGCTGGCGTGAGGCCGAGCAGGCGGTCGACCGGGCCTCCGCCCGCTTCGGTCGAGGCTCGGTTCGCCCGGCGCGGCTGATCGGCACCGGCGGTGACGACGGCTTCGGTGGCGCCCCGGTGGCACCCCGACCTCAGTCCTGACAGTGCCCGGAGACACCGCGAGACGCTGCGAGAGCCCTGAGGCGTGGGTCTCCGACAGGTCGGCGGACGGGAACGCAGAAGCCGCGCGGATCGTTGTTCTGACACGGTCAGGTGCGCCACAACGTTCAGA
The DNA here is from genome assembly GCA_025351185.1 of Candidatus Nanopelagicales bacterium. GTDB lineage: Bacteria > Actinomycetota > Actinomycetes > S36-B12 > CAIYMF01 > Longivirga. Next base: position 5,269 of record JANXWJ010000102.1, on the reverse strand, counting down.
TCTGGCGTTCCTCGACCGACATGAGAGAGAGAAGACACCCACGACGCGCGGGATAGATGCGTCTTCGGGTTTCCAGTTCGCCGTTCGCTGCCTATCCTCAGCAGTAGAGCCGCACTGCCGGCTCACCTGCCTGAGGACCGACCCGTGGCCAGCCACGAGACCGAGGAGGAGCCGTGCCGCTCTCTGAGCACGAGCAGCGCCTGCTCGAGCAGATGGAGCGGGCCCTCTACGCCGAGGACCCGAAGTTCGCCTCGAGCCTTCGCTCAGCCGTCCCGCGGCCCGGCGGACGGCGTCGCGCGGCCATCGGCGTCCTCACCGCGATCGTGGGTGTCGGGCTGCTCATCACCGGCGCTGCGACCTCACTTATCCCCATCGGCGTCCTCGGCTTCCTGGTGATGCTCGGCGGCACCGTCCTCGTGGTCACCACCCTGCGACCCGGTTCGGCACCGGCCGCGGCTGCTACCCCCAGCGCTCCCAACCGTCCGACCGCTGCGGCCAAGGCGCCCAAGCAGGGTGGATTTATGGACCGGGTCGAGGAGCGCTTCCGCAAGCGTCGCGAAGGCGACGGCCTCTAGGTCCAGACCCACCCACCAGCTCGCGACGGCCGCAGACCTCCGGGTCTGCGGCCGTCGTCGTGCTCGGGTCCGGTCGGCCGCCGACTCCCGCTCAGCCACCGTGTCCGGGCCGGCCGATGCGGGCCGGAAGGAAAGGCCCCCGCCGCGCCGGCGGCCACCGCACGTCGGTGTCCAGCGTCGTGCTCGGACGGCGTCCTCAGTCCTGGGGTCGGCGCAGGCTGGCGGGCAGCAGGATCGCCCTGACCCGGGTGCCGCGATCGGTGCGCTCCAGCAGTGCCGTGCGCACCGTGGACACGTCCTCGACGAGTCCCTCGGTCGGTGGTGGCGTGGCGGCATAGCGCGAGCGCTCCGTCGTATGACCCACGCGGGTCGCTGCCTCGGCCACCGTGCCACGCAGCCGCTGCTTGTCGATGACGCTGGCCACCGCCTGCCGGGGAGTGAGCGCGTCGGACCACGGCACCCCAAGGTCGCGGGCGGTGTCGCGCAGCTCGTCCCACGCGTCTTCGACGCTGGCGTCGGCACCGAGGCGACGGCGGCGGCGCAGCCAGCGTCGCGCGGCCGGCACCGCGCCCCCGGCCAGCCCGACCAGGATCAGCAGCAGGATCCCGCGCAGCCGCCACTGGTCGGCGGTGGTGCCCACGGATGCGTCCGGGCCGTCGAAGGCAGGGACGTCGCCGGGGTTCTCCTTCTCCGTGAGCTTGTCGAGCTTGCCCCCGCGGCTGGGCGACGCGCTCGCTCCGGGAGAGGCGGTCGACGGCGCGGACGGTGCGGAAGTCGGGATCGGCACTGGCCGCAGGCTTCCACCATCGGCGGTGGTGCGCGGTGTCGGCTCAAATCGCACCCAGCCGACGCCGGGGAAGCTGAGCTCGGGCCAGGCGTGCGCATCCTTGGCCAGGACCACCCAGCCACCGTCGGGGTCCGGTGTGCCCTGCGTGTAGCCCACGACGACCCGCGCCGGGATCCCGAGCGATCGGGCCATGAGTGCCATTGTCGCCGCGAACTGCTGGCAGTAGCCCTTCTTGTCGTCCATGAACTGCTGGAGGTAGGAGGTGCGCTGGTCGGAGGTGACGTCGACGGAGTAGGTGAACTCCTTCAAGAACTTCTGCTGGATGGCGAATGCGCGCCCCACGTCTGTGGTCTCACCGCTCGTCCACTCCTTCGCCGTGTCGATGAGGAACGGCGGGATCCCTTGAGCGAGGATGCGCTTCTGCTCGGCGTCCGACGTTCCCGTGCTCGCGGCCGGGGCGATAGTGGCGGCTGAGGGGATACCGACCGCCTCGGCGGCCCACGCCTGGCCGGTGGTGGTCGCTCCCTGCGTCGCGAAGATCGTGCCGGTGGTGGGATCGGAGAACCACGACCCCTGTAGGCCCGTCACCGTCGTGAGGCCCTCGGGCACCGGCAGGAACTTGTTGGCGAGCCCGTCGACGGTGAACCGGTACTGCTCGGTCTTGCCCGACCGCAGCAGTGACGACGCACCGACATCGACCCCGTCACCGACCGGCGTGGAGCCCTCCGTGGCGAAGACCCGCGCGCGCCACTTCTCGTCGGCGTAGTCCTCGAGCACCACGGTCGGGAGATACGTGGGTATGTCCGCCGAGGTCGTGTAGTGCAGCACCTGCGTGTAGGGCTGGTTGATCAGGGTCCGCTTGAGGTCGGCGAACGGATCGAGGCCGACCGTGCGACCACCCGTGCCACCGCCCGCATCGGTGCCGGAGCCTGCCCCGGTGCGACCCATGACCGCGTCGGCGAGGCTCGGCACCAGGATCGGCAGGAGCACCGCGGTCACCAGGGACACGGCACCGAGGCGCAGACCGGCGGAGGACAGGCCGGCGAGCGGGGACCGCGGGCCGGAGGAGTCAGCCCGGCGCAGGAGCCGACCCCAGGTCACGAGCCCCACGCGCTCGTCGCTGATCAGCAGCACCATCCAGCCGATCGCCACCGCGGCGAACGCCCACCACGGCGAGCCCTCGTCGAGGACGAAGGAGGGCACGACATAGATCGCGACGAGCCCGGCGCCCGCAGCGACCGGCATCCGCAGGTCGACCGCGAGGACGAAGACCACGATCGCCACACAGCCCACGCCCAGGGTCATGATCGAGGCGACCCCGTCGCTGAGCGGCACCGGTGGGGCGAACTGGTCGACCGACGCCATGCCGTCGGCGAGCACGCCCCGCAGCGAGGTCAGCGAGTCCGACGTCGGGATGAATCCCCAGGGAGCGTTGATGGCGAACTTCGCGACCAGCACGGCGAAGAGCAGCAGCGCCTGCATGATCGGGATGAGGAAGACCGGCACCCGCAGCCAGGTTGCCAGCGCGCCGACGAGGGTGACGACGAGAACCGCGAGGAACGTCGGACCGAACCATCCGGCCGAGTCGACCAGCGGTGCGAGGGACAGGGAGGCGAGCACCACCGCGACACCGGTCGCCACGCTCGGCCCCACGATCCCGCCGCGAGGGGCCAGCGTGGACGGCGTGCCGGACGACGGCGAGGCGGCCGCTGCCGAGCGGTTGAGCGCGGTGGTCATCGGGCCCGCCCCGCCACGGCGCCGCTGCGCGCGAGCCCCTGCCACGCCTCGGTGAGATCGGTCTGCGGCCCGCAGACCGACACCCGCCACCCGGCCGCCGACAGCAGCGCAGCCGCACGCGTGGTGCGACCGTCTTCCGGCGCGGTGGATCGCGAGGCCCACGACGACGTGTCGAGCACGAGCGCCAGCGCGCTCGCGTTGCCGTGGCGCAGTGCGGCGACAGTCTCGGCCTGGTGCCCGTCGAGGTCTCCGAGGACTGCCACGAGGAGACCGTCACGGACTCGCGCCCGGGCCTGTGCGTCGCGTACGGCGGGGGCGATGCCTTCGGTCAGCCCGACCGTCGCGAACACGTCGAGCAAGGGGCCCTCGGCCTCGGGCCCGCTCATCGTCTCGTTGCCGGTGGTGCCGGGGCGCAGCCACTCGCCGTCCGCATCGACGACGCGCACGGCATAGCCGCGGAGCGCGAGATGGCACGCGATGCTCGCGGCTGCCGACACGCCCCACTCGAACGACGAGGCCGGCCCTTCGCCGCGGTGGGCGACGGCGCGGGTGTCGAGGAAGATCGTGGCCCGGGTGCGCCACGGGTGCTCCTCGCGTCGCACCATCAGGTCGCCCGCCCGTGCGGTCGACTTCCAGTGCACGCGGCGCAGCTCGTCGCCGTGACGGTATTCGCGAGGGATCACGTCGTCCTCGCCGGCGGAGGCCACCGCGCGCGACCGAGCCTCGCCGAGACCAGACCAGTCACCCCCGAGCGAGATCGCCGGCAGCGACACGGTGGCGGGCACCACGGTGAGCACGTCGGTCGTGGTGAAGCGTCGCGTCGCCCGGCAGAAGCCGAACGGGTCGACGAGCTGCACCGACACCGGCCCGACGGTGTAGCGCCCGCGCAGCGCGCCGCGCAGCTCATAGCGCACGTCGCGTCGGCCCGAGGGCTCGAGCCGGTCGATGACGAAGCGCTGCGAGCGTCCCAGCTGCCAGGGCACGTCGTCCTCGACGAGCAGCAGACCGCTCGCGAGGCGCGAGACGTTCTCGACCCGGACGACGCTCGTGGCCGGCTGGTCGACGGTGACGCGCGTGGGCCGCATGCCGCGCGCTGACGCGAGCCGATAGCGCGTCCGCGCGACGAGCAGCGCCGAGAGCATCGGCAGGACGAGCAGCAGGATCCCGACGCGCAGGAGGTCCCGCTGCCCGAGGAGCAGCGAGATGGCGCAGCCGATGATGCCGAGCACGACGACGACCCGACCACGGGTGGTCAGCTGGTGCAGGGCAGCGCGCACGAGGTGTGCCTCAGACCCGGGCCGCCGCGGGCACAGCGACCCGTCGGAGGATGTCGCTGAGCACGGTCTCGGGTGTGCGTCCGGCGATCTGCGCGTCGGCCGTGAGGATCAGGCGGTGCGAGAGCACGAGCGGGGTGAGCGTCTGGATGTCGTCGGGCAGCACGTGGTCGCGGGCGTCGAGGGCGGCGAACGCCTTGGCCGCACGCACCAGGTGCAGCGTCGCGCGCGGCGAGGCACCGAGTCGCACGTCACCGTGCTGGCGCGTCGCGTTGGCGATGTCGACGGCGTACTGCCGGATCGAGTCGGCGACGTGGATCGTGCGGACGACATCGACCAGGCGCGAGATCAGTGCAGCGTCTGCGACGGAGGTGAGCACGTCGAGCGGGTTGGTCGACGCGTGCTCGGCGATCATGTCCATCTCGGCGCGGGTGTCGGGATAGCCCATCGACACGCGGGCCATGAACCGGTCACGCTGCGCCTCGGGCAGGGGATAGGTGCCTTCCATCTCGACCGGGTTCTGGGTCGCGATGACCATGAACGGCGAGGCGAGCTCGTAGGTCGTGCCGTCGACCGTGACCTGGCGCTCTTCCATGCACTCGAGCAGTGCCGACTGCGTCTTCGGCGATGCGCGGTTGATCTCGTCGCCCAGCACGATGTTGGCGAACACCGCTCCGGGCCGGAACTCGAAGTCGCGGCTCTCCTGGTTGAAGATGCTGACTTCGAGTTCCGCCCCGGAGCGGTGTTCGCCAACATCGTGCTGGGCGACGAGATCAACCGCGCGTCGCCGAAGACGCAGTCGGCGCTTCTCGAGTGCATGGAAGAACGCCAGGTCACCGTCGACGGCACGACCTACGAGCTCGCCTCGCCGTTCATGGTCATCGCGACCCAGAACC
>JANXWJ010000037.1 GCA_025351185.1 Candidatus Nanopelagicales bacterium | reverse complement strand
CCCGCTTTCGGGACGTGCTCGGACCGGCAAGAAAGAAGAGAAGGTAAGACCATGGACGACTTCGGTCCTTGGGACGACTAAGTCCCCCAGAGCGTCGACACACATCGGCGCTGCCCCGGTTCGCCCCAGCGAACCGGCGCCACAGCTCGAGCAAGGGCCCCGCTCACGCGGGGCCCTTGCTTCGTTTCACCGCAACGCCCCGTCGACGCGCGCTAGCCGGCGAGCAGGATCCCGACGTACACCACGGACAGCGCGCTCAGGCCTGACAGCGCCCCCCAGAGCGCGAGGCCCAGCGTCGTGCTGGCGCGGGTGTGCAGGAAGGCGGAGACACCGGAGAGCGCGACGAGCGCGACCTTCACCGCAAGCACGGTGGTCCAGCCGGTGGGAGCCTCGGCATGCTCGGCGGCGATGTTCCAGACGCCGGTCACGACGAGCACCCAGTAGGCCGGCCAGGCCACCCGGTTGAATGCCCGCGCGGCGATCTTCGGGAGCCCGGGATCCTGGCTGCGCAGGATGGGGACGAGCGCCGCGAGCACCAGCTGCCCTCCGACCCACACCGTCGCGGCGATGACGTGCACGAACAGCCGAACGCTCCCGAGCCAGTCGATGTCCACCCCGTCATCCTGCCCTCTCGCGCTGGATGGTCGTAGTACCAACGGACCCTGGTGACTGCGACCGCGCGCCACCTAGCGTCGGATGCGGGTCGGCCCCACCGACCCGACCGAACGGCCGCGTCTCCGGGCGCGGCCGTTCGCACGTCCAGAGGTGCCCCCGGGCGAGCACGGGCGCGTGCCACGATGCCGGGGTGATGGAGGAGCCGGCTCGTGGGTTCGAGACCTCGGCGGAGTTCGCCGCGTGGATCGTGGCGCAGGGCGAGGCGCCCGACGGCGTGTGGATGCTCATCCCTCGCGTGGGGTCCGAGGTCGTGGGGATCAGGTATGCCGAGGCGCTCCAGGTCGCGCTCGCGCACGGTTGGATCGACGGGCAGAAGCGCCGCGGCGGCGACCCGGACGGGTGGCTGCAGCGGTTCGTGCCGCGGCGTCCGCGGAGTCGGTGGTCGAAGGTCAACTGCGCGCACGTCGAGCGACTCATCGCCGAGGGTCGGATGACACCGCGCGGGCTCGCCGAGGTCGAGGCTGCGCGCGCTGACGGTCGTTGGGAGGCGGCGTACGACGGACCTCGTGCGGCCTCGGTGCCCGACGACCTGGCAGCGGCGCTGGACGCGATCCTGGGCGCCCGGGCGTTCTTCGACTCCCTCGCCTCGCGCGAGCGCTACCCGATCCTGCACCGCATCCAGGCCGTCAAGCGCCCCGAGACCAGGGCGCGCAGGATCGCGGACTACGCCGCCATGCTCGGCCGCGGCGAGAAGCTCCCCTAGCCCTCCCCGAGTAACAGGTCCAACGGTCGCTCAGTCGGGCGAGTCAGCGACCGTTAGACCTGTTACTCGGGGACGTGGCTGGGTCGGGGGTACGCCTATCCTGAGGTGTCATGTCCGATGCTGCGTCCCCTCCCGTTGCCGCGCCGGGGGTGGGGGAGCTGCGACGGCGGCTCGAGCACGTCATGCTGCGCGACCGGCGGCGGCTCGGGCGGCGACTCGAGGGGCTGCGCAAGGTGCGCGACGAGGCCAAGCGCGCCGCGACCCTCTCGCGCATCGTGGCCGACGTGGAGACGGCCGAGCGTCGGATCGGCGTACGTCGTGACTCCGTACCGACGATCACCTATCCCGACCTCCCGGTCAGCGCTCGTCGCGACGACATCGCCGCCGCCATCCGCGACCACCAGGTCGTGGTGATCGCGGGGGAGACCGGCAGCGGAAAGACCACTCAGATCCCGAAGATCCTGCTCGAGCTCGGTCGCGGGATCACCGGACAGATCGGGCACACGCAGCCGCGCCGGATCGCCGCTCGCGCCGTCGCCGACCGGGTCGCCGAGGAGCTCGGGGTCGAGATCGGCGAGGCGGTCGGCTACCAGGTGCGCTTCACCGACCACTCGAGCGAGCGCACGCTCGTCAAGGTGATGACCGACGGCGTGCTGCTCGCAGAGATCCAGAACGACCGCCTGCTCGAGCGTTACGACACGATCGTCATCGACGAGGCGCACGAGCGCAGCCTCACGATCGACTTCCTCCTCGGCTATCTCAAGGAGATCCTGCCGCGGCGTCCCGACCTCAAGGTCGTCGTGACCTCGGCTACCATCGACACGACGCGTTTCAGCGAGCACTTCTGCGCGCCTGACGGCACGCCCGCACCGGTGGTCGAGGTCTCCGGGCGGACCTTCCCCGTCGACATCCGCTACGAGGACTACGGCGTCGAGGAGGGCGATGACCGCGACCAGGTGCAAGCGATCTGCGATGCGGTCGTGTCGCTGCAGCACGAGGGATCCGGCGACGTGCTCGTCTTCCTGTCCGGCGAGCGTGAGATCAGAGACACCGCAGATGCGCTGCGCGGGTTGTCGCTGCGCGACACCGAGATCCTGCCGCTGTTCGCGCGGCTGTCCGCACAGGAGCAGCACAAGGTCTTCGACGCGCACACCGGGCGTCGCGTGGTGCTCGCGACCAACGTCGCCGAGACGTCGCTGACCGTGCCGGGCATCAGGTACGTCGTCGATCCCGGCACCGCACGTATCTCGCGATATTCCGCCCGCCTCAAGGTGCAGCGGCTGCCGATCGAGGCGATCTCGCAGGCCTCCGCCAACCAGCGCTCCGGCCGTTGCGGTCGGGTGGCCGACGGCATCGCGATCCGGCTCTACTCCGAGGAGTCGTTCGAGGCGCGACCGGAGTTCACCGAGCCCGAGATCCTGCGTACGAACCTCGCCTCGGTCATCTTGTCGATGACGGCGCTCGGGCTCGGAGACATCGAGCAGTTCCCGTTCGTCGAGCCGCCCGACCGTCGTCAGATCAAGGACGGCGTCGACCTGCTGCGCGAGCTCGGCGCGCTGCAGCCCGACGCCGATCTGCGGCTCACCGAGGTCGGGCGCCGGCTCGCGCGCCTGCCGCTCGACCCGAGGCTCGGTCGCATGGTGCTCGAGGCCGAGGCGCAGGGCGTGGTCGACGAGGTGCTCGTCATCGCCTCGGCGCTCTCGATCCAGGACCCGCGCGAACGTCCGGCCGACAAGCAGGCCCAGGCCGACCAGTCGCACGCGCGATTCCGGGACCTGACGAGCGACTTCCTCTCCTACCTCGGCGTCTGGATGTATCTGCGCGAGCAGCAGAAAGCGTTGAGCGGCAACGCATTCCGGCGCATGTGCCGCGAGGAGTATCTCCATTACCTGCGCATCCGCGAGTGGCAGGACGTGCACTCGCAGCTGAGGCAGGCGTGCAAGGAGCTCGGCATCACCGTCGCGCCTCGCGACACCGAGGCGGCGACCCCGGATCCGGCCGCGGTGCACCGCGCGCTGCTCGCGGGTCTGCTCTCGCACATCGGCTCCTACGACCCGGTGCGTCGCGACTACCTCGGTGCGCGCGGCGCGCGCTGGGCCGTGCACCCGGGCTCCGCCCTGTCGCGCAAGCCGCCGCAGTTCGCGATGGCCGCCGAACTCGTGGAGACCGCGAGGCTGTTCGGGCGGGTGGTCGCGCGCATCGACCCGCTCGACGCGGAGAAGATCGCGGGAGACCTCGTCTCGCGCACCTACTCCGAGCCGCGGTGGTCAACGAAGCGCGCGTCGGTCGTCGCCGACGAGAGGGTGATGCTCTACGGCGTACCCCTCGTCGCGGGGCGTCGCGTGCAGTACTCCCGCATCGACCCGGTCGTGTCGCGCGACCTGTTCATCCGGCACGCGCTCGTGGGTGGTGAGTGGCAGAGCCATCACGCGTTCGTGAAGGACAACTCGCGCCTCGTCGCCGAGGTCGCCGGGCTCGAAGACCGGGTACGCCGCCGCGACCTGCTCGTCGAGGACGACGTGCTCGTCGACTTCTTCGACGAGCGCCTCCCGCGCGACGTCGCGGACGGCAGAGCGTTCGACTCGTGGTGGAAGAAGACGCGTCGTGATGCGCCGGATCTGCTGACGTATCCGCGGCCGCTGCTGCTGCGCGACACCTCCGACGACCTCGAGGGCGAGTTCCCGCGGGTGTGGACCTTCGGGTCGCTCGACGCGCAGCTGCCGCTGTCGTACGCCTTCGAACCGGGTGCGGAGCACGACGGGGTGACGGTCGACCTTCCGGTCGCGTTGCTGCCGCAGGCGCAGGCCGAGGACTTCCTCTGGCAGGTGCCCGGCCGTCGCGAGGAGGTCGTGACCGCTCTGATCCGCGGGCTGCCGAAGAACCTGCGTACGTCGTTCGTGCCGGCGCCCGACACCGCGCGCAAGGTGCTGCCGTCGCTCGTGCCGGGGGAGCGCGGGCTGCTCGACGCGCTGGCTCATGCGCTCACGCGCCTGACCGGTGTGACGATCCCCTACGACGCGTGGACGCCGCAGTCACTGCCTGAGCATCTGCGGGTGACGTTGCGGGTCGTCGACGAGTCGGGTGCCGTGCTCGCGACGGGCAAGGACGTCGAGGCGTTGCAGCAGCAGCTCGAGCCGCAGGTGGCCGAGACGATCTCGTACGCCTCGCGCTGGATCGAGGTGCGCAACCTGCGCGAGTTCCCGCTCGACGGCGTGCGCCGGGTGGTCGAGGAGATGCACGGAGAGCATGTGGTGCAAGGGTTTCCGGCGCTCGTCGATCGTGATGACCACGTCGACCTGCGCGTGCTCGTGACGCCTGCGGAGCAGGCGGTCGCGATGCGCACCGGGGTGCGCCGTCTCCTGCGGATCGCGCTGCCGGCACCCGTGCGCTACGTCGTCGGCGTGCTCTCGACGCGCGAGAAGCTGGCACTCGGCCACACTCCGCACGGCTCCGTGCCGGCGCTCATCGACGACGCCTTCGGCGCCGTCCTGGATGGCGCTGTGGTTCGCACCGCGGCAGGAGCGGGCACCGACAGCGGCTTCGTCGACGGGCTGCCGTGGGAGCGCACGGCGTACGACCTGGCGCTGTCGACGGCGAAGGACGGCGCCGGGGATGCGTTGCTGCGCACGGTGAAGCAGGCAGCGACGGTGCTCGAGCTTGCGACCGACGCACGCGTGCAGCTCACGGCCGTGACCTCGCCCAAGCTCCAGGGGATGAGGTACGACGTCACCGCACAGCTCGATGAGCTCCTGCCAGACGGGTTCATCACCACGGCGGGCAGCGAGCGCATGCCCGATCTCGTGCGCTATCTGCGCGCCATCCTGCGCCGGCTCGAGACCGCGCCGCAGGACACCGCGAAGGACGCCACGCGCCAGGAACAGGTCGGGGCCGTCACCGCCGACTGGGAGCAGACCCTCGCCGTGCTGCACCCCGCCGAGCGCGAGACCGACGACGCCCTCGCCGTGCGCTGGATGATCGAGGAGCTGCGCGTCAACCTCTTCGCCCAGAACCTCGGCACCAAGCACCCGGTGAGCCCCACGAGGATCCACAAAGCCCTGAGAGCCCTCCTCACCGCCCCCTGATTTCCGGATTAGTGTGCCCCAGGACGCCCTAGCGGCGGCTGAGCCGCCCCGCTGTGTCCACAGGCGCCCGAGATCTGTGGTGACGACGTGGAAGACCCCGTCGTCACCACATATCTCGCGCTGGCACCGCAGGTCCATGATCGCGGTACCCGTCGTGATGCGCGGGCGCCCGAAGACCGGCTGGCTCCGCGTCGCGACGGACGACCTGCGTAGGTCGGCCCGCTGTCTACCCGGTGCGCCGCGGCACCGACTACGCGGGATCCCGGCCGCCGAAAGCGAAGTGACGGCACGTCGATGCGATAGCGTCACGACCGACGAGTAGCACGAACGAAGGGGATCAGCGTTGGAGATCAAGGAGCTCGGGCACCTGGTGCTCTACGTACGCGACCTCAAGGCGTCGGTGCCCTTCTACCGCGACGTCCTCGGCTGGCGCCCTATCCTCGGCGGTGACGACAACGAGCCGATGCCCTTCCCCGCTGCCGCGTTCAGCGCGCCATCGAACCGTACGCACCACGAGCTGCTGCTCATCGAGGTCGGCCAGGATGCGACCGCCATCCCGCAAGGACGACGTGTCGGGCTCTACCACTTCGGCCTCAAGGTCGGCGACAGCGACGACGA